>NZ_JBQENS010000004.1:0-299032 GCF_052044465.1 Pseudomonas sp. 22490
AATTCGCGACCGAGCATCCCAATCAGGTGTGGTGTGGCGACATCACCTACGTCTGGGCGCAAGGCCGTTGGCACTACCTGGCCGCGGTGCTGGATCTGCATACCCGGCGGGTGATCGGCTGGGCGTTCTCGGCCAAGCCGGATGCCGAACTGGTGATCAAGGCCCTGGACATGGCCTACGAACAGCGCGGCAAGCCACAGCAGGTGCTGTTCCATTCAGATCAGGGCAGCCAGTACGCCAGCCGCCTGTTTCGGCAACGGCTCTGGCGCTATCGGATGCAGCAGAGCATGAGTCGCCGAGGGAATTGCTGGGATAACTCGGCGATGGAGCGCCTGTTCCGCAGTCTGAAGTCGGAGTGGGTCCCGTCAACGGGTTACCTGACGGCGCAGGAGGCCCAACGGGACATCAGTCATTACTTGATGCACCGCTACAACTGGATCAGGCCGCATCAATTCAACGACGGGTTACCACCTGCGGTGGCCGAAGAAAAACTCAACCCACTGTCCGGGATGGGTTGACCACTACACATCGACTTGACGAAGTTCTTTCAATCCCCCGATGCTCGGGCGTTACAGGAAAATCCTGTGTAGCTGCGGATAACGCTTCGCGTTATTCGCCCTACCTCTTCCAGAGAAACATCCGATGCTCCGGTCCGCCCCATCAGGAGGCCGAGCGGAATCGTCGTGTAGGAGGCCGAATGCAGGGGCAAGCGCTTTGGTTACTTTCTCGGGGCCGGCCATCCTGCGAGGCCGAGAAAAAGACTTGGTAGCCGGGGTAGGGCGAATAACGGCACAGCCGTTATCCGCCAGCAGACTCAAACCCGCTCGGCCGCCCGGACCTCCAAGGAAGGATCACCGGCCCAATCCTCGGGATAAAGCCCATCAGCCACGGCCCGGTGGAAGGTGGAGAAGGGCCAATCCTTGACCGCCGTAACCAGCCCGTGTTTCACAGGGTTGAGATGGATGTAGTCGAAATGGCGCCGGTAGTCCGTGTCATTGCGAATCAGGTGTTCCCAGTAGCGCTGCTGCCAGATGGCGCGTTGTCCTCGCCGCCGTTGCGCGAAGGTACGTGATTCGTGGCAGGGGATGCGCCGTGCGAAGCCGGACTTGATGACCTTCCAGCGGGTGGCGAAATCGGCGTCGTCGGGCGGCAGGGTCCAGAGGCAATGCATGTGCTCCGGCAGCACGACCCAGGCATCGATGCGGAAGGGATGCCGGCGCCTGGTCTGGGCGACCACGCGGCGCAGCAGGTCGATTTCGCGGGTCAGCAGGTTGGAGCGGCGGTCATGCAGAGTGACGGTGAAGAAATAGGTGCCGCCGGGGACCCAGGTTCGTCGGTAGCTTGGCATTGGGGATCGTCCGTGTATCCAGAAGGATTTCGGAGCGTACCTTGGCCAGCTGGCGGATAACGCTGCGCGTTATTCGCCCTACGGAGATTTCAGATTGAGCGAATGGTTGGGCATGTTTTTATTTCTTGTTTTCTAGGGCTGTTTGACAGTCCTCAAATAGTCTGTCGATGGTGTCTTGGGGATAGTGAGCTTGGCACATATCTTCTATTTGATTTGGTGAATTAACTTGCTGAACACCTTGGGTTTTTATTTCTCTTTAATGAAGAACCCCGCACAAGGCGGGGCTCTTCATCTCTACCACTGTCCCGAAATCCCTTTCCGGCGACAGCGTCTAACGGTCTTGACCTAAATCGAGAATCTCAATCCCAGCTCAGTGCTCCGCCCGTCTGGTACTCGATAACCCGCGTCTCGAAGAAGTTCTTCTCCTTCTTCAGGTCCATGATCTCCGACATCCACGGGAACGGGTTGGTGGTCCCCGGATACTCTTCCTTCAGGCCGATCTGGGTCAGGCGCCGGTTGGCGATGAACTTCAGGTAGTCCTCCATCATCGCCGCGTTCATGCCCAGCACCCCGCGCGGCATGGTGTCGCGCGCGTATTCGATCTCCAGCTGGGTGCCCTGGAGGATCATCTGGGTCGCCTCGTCCTTCATCTGGGCGTCCCACAGGTGCGGGTTCTCGATCTTGATCTGGTTGATCACGTCGATGCCGAAGTTCAGGTGCATCGACTCGTCGCGGAGGATGTACTGGAACTGCTCGGCGGTGCCGGTCATCTTGTTGCGGCGGCCCATGGAGAGGATCTGGGTGAAGCCGCAGTAGAAGAAGATGCCTTCCAGCACGCAGTAGTAGGCGATCAGGTTGCGCAGGAACTGGCGGTCGGTTTCCGGGGTGCCGGTCTGGAACATCGGGTCGGAGATCGAGCGGGTGTACTTCAGGCCCCACGAGGCCTTCTTCGCCACGCTGGGGATCTCGTGGTACATGTTGAAGATCTCGCCCTCGTCCATGCCCAGCGACTCGATGCAGTACTGGTAGGCGTGGGTGTGGATCGCCTCTTCGAAGGCCTGGCGCAGGATGTACTGGCGGCACTCGGGGTTGGTGATCAGGCGGTACACGGCCAGCACCAGGTTGTTGGCGACCAGGGAGTCGGCGGTGGAGAAGAAGCCGAGGTTGCGCATGACGATGCGCCGCTCGTCTTCGCTGAGGCCGTCCTTGCTCTTCCACAGGGCGATGTCGGCGTTCATGTTGACTTCCTGCGGCATCCAGTGGTTGGCGCAACCATCCAGATACTTCTGCCAGGCCCAGTCGTACTTGAAGGGGACGAGCTGGTTGAGGTCGGCGCGGGCGTTGATCATCTGCTTGTCGCCGACCTGCACGCGCGCGGCGGAGCCTTCGAGGTCGTCCAGGCCTTCCTGGATGTCGAGGTCGTTCAGGGCCTTCTTGGCGCGGGCGACGGCGTCGGAGTCGTCGGCGGAAACGGCGCGCGCTTCTTCCACCGAGCCGGCGGCTTCGTCGTCCAGCTTGTCATGGCCCTGGGCAACGGCCTGGGCGGCGGCGGGCGCGGCCTTGGCTTCGGTCGGGTCTTCTTTGTCGAATTCGTCCCAGCTCAGCATCTTGCTCTCTCCTGGTCTGGCGGCCGTCTCGGCGGCCTGGATATGGGGCGTGAGGTGCACGCGAAAGCGGTGGTCCGGCACGGTCTGGCCGGGCCGTTCTTCTCCCCCGGAGGGAAGAAGGGGATTGTTCCTGGCCCTGGCGAGGGGCCTTGCGCTGCCAGCGTGGCGCTGGACGAGCGACCGTCAGGCGCCGGGCAGGCCGAACCCACGCGAGGAGTCCGGCTTGCCCGGCCGCGACACGGACGCCGTTCAGCGACGCGCGATCACTGGCAGGCTTCGCAGTCGGGGTTATCGATGCTGCACGCCTGCGGCACCGGCGCCGGCTTCGGCTCGGCGGCCGGGGCGGCTTGCAGGCCGTCGTTGCCACCGGCCGACACGGCGTTGAGCTTGCCGGTGTTGATGGTGGACTTCTCGGTGCTGGTGGCGGCCAGGGCACGGAGGTAGTAGGTGGTCTTCAGGCCGCGGAACCAGGCCATGCGGTAGGTCACGTCGAGCTTCTTGCCCGAGGCGCCGGCGATGTACAGGTTCAGCGACTGGGCCTGGTCGATCCACTTCTGGCGACGGCTGGCGGCTTCGACGATCCAGCGGGTCTCGACTTCGAACGCGGTGGCGTAGAGGTCCTTGAGGTCCTGCGGGATGCGCTCGATCTGCTGCACGGAACCGTCGTAGTACTTCAGGTCGTTGACCATGACCGGGTCCCACAGGCCGCGGGCCTTGAGGTCGCGCACCAGGTAGGGGTTGATCACGGTGAACTCGCCGGAGAGGTTCGACTTCACGTACAGGTTCTGGTAGGTCGGCTCGATCGACTGCGAGACGCCGGTGATGTTGGCGATGGTCGCGGTCGGCGCGATGGCCATGATGTTCGAGTTGCGGATGCCTTTCTGTACGCGCTCGCGCAGCGGCGCCCAGTCGAGGGTTTCCGACAGGTCGACTTCGATGTACTTGGCGCCGCGCTCTTCGATCAGCTTCTTCTCCGAGTCGATCGGCAGGATGCCTTGCGACCACAGCGAGCCCTGGAAGGTCTGGTAGGCGCCGCGCTCGTCGGCCAGGTCGCAGGAAGCCTGGATCGCGTAGTAGCTGATGGCTTCCATGGACTGGTCGGCGAAGGCGATGGCCGCGTCCGAACCGTAGGGGATGTGCTGCAGGTACAGGGCGTCCTGGAAGCCCATGATGCCCAGGCCGACCGGACGGTGCTTGAAGTTGGAGTTCTGCGCCTGCGGGACCGAGTAGTAGTTGATGTCGATGACGTTATCGAGCATGCGTACCGCGGTCTTGACGGTCTTCTCCAGCTTGGCGGTGTCCAGCTTGCCGTCGACGATGTGGTTGACCAGGTTGATCGAGCCCAGGTTGCAGACGGCGATCTCGTCCTTGTTGGTGTTCAGGGTGATCTCGGTGCAGAGGTTCGAGCTGTGCACCACGCCCACGTGCTGCTGCGGGCTGCGCAGGTTGCACGGGTCCTTGAAGGTCAGCCACGGGTGGCCGGTCTCGAACAGCATGGAGAGCATCTTGCGCCACAGGTCCTTGGCCTGGACGACCTTGTGCAGCTTCAGCTTGCCGTAGCTGGCCAGGGCCTCGTAGTACTCGTAGCGCTCCTCGAAGGCCTTGCCGTAGAGGTCGTGCAGGTCGGGGACGTCGGACGGCGAGAAGAGGGTCCAGGAGCCGTCGTCGAAGACGCGCTTCATGAACAGGTCGGGGATCCAGTTGGCGGTGTTCATGTCGTGGGTACGACGACGGTCGTCACCGGTGTTCTTGCGCAGCTCGAGGAATTCCTCGATGTCCAGGTGCCAGGTTTCCAGGTAGGCGCAGACCGCGCCCTTGCGCTTGCCGCCCTGGTTGACCGCGACCGCGGTGTCATTGACCACTTTCAGGAAGGGCACGACGCCCTGGGACTTGCCGTTGGTGCCCTTGATGTAGGAGCCCAGCGCGCGCACCGGGGTCCAGTCGTTGCCCAGGCCGCCGGCGAATTTCGACAGCATGGCGTTGTCGTGGATGGCGCCGTAGATGCCCGACAGGTCGTCCGGCACGGTGGTCAGGTAGCAGCTGGAGAGCTGCGGACGCAGGGTGCCGGCGTTGAACAGGGTGGGGGTGGAACTCATGTAGTCGAAGGACGACAGCAGGTTGTAGAACTCGATGGCACGTGCCTCGCGGTCCTTCTCCTCGATGGCCAGGCCCATGGCCACGCGCATGAAGAAGATCTGCGGCAGTTCGAAGCGGATGCCGTCCTTGTGGATGAAGTAGCGGTCGTACAGGGTCTGCAGGCCGAGGTAGGTGAACTGCTGGTCGCGCTCGTGATCGATGGCCTTGCCCAGTTTCTCCAGGTCGAATTCCTTCAGCTTGGCATCGACCAGCTCGAACTCGGCGCCTTTCTCGATGTAGGCCGGCAGGGCCTTGGCGTACAGCTCGGCCATCTCGTGATGGGTGGCGCTCTCGGCCACGCCGAGGAAGCCCAGGGCTTCGGCGCGCAGGGTGTCCATCAGCAGGCGGGCGGTGACGTAGGAGTAGTTCGGCTCGCGCTCGACCAGGGTGCGCGCGGTCATCACCAGGGCGGTGTTGACGTCCTTCTCGGCGACGCCGTCGTAGAGGTTCTTCAGGGTCTCGCGCTCGATCAGCGCGCCGTCCACCTCGGCCAGGCCTTCGCAGGCTTCGCTGATGATGGTGTTCAGGCGGCCCATGTCCAGCGGCGACAGGCTGCCGTCGGCGCGGGTGATGCGGATGCTCGGGTGCGGCTGGGCGACGTCGCTGGCGGCGCCGGCGTTCTTGCGCTCGGCGGCGCGGGCTTCGCGGTAGATCACGTAGTCGCGGGCGACCTTCTGCTCGCCGGCGCGCATCAGGGCCAGTTCGACCTGGTCCTGGATCTCTTCGATGTGGATGGTGCCGCCGGACGGCATGCGGCGCTTGAAGGTGGCGGTGACCTGCTCGGTCAGGCGGCGCACGGTGTCATGGATACGCGACGAGGCGGCGGCGGTGCCGCCTTCCACGGCGAGGAACGCCTTGGTGATGGCCACGGTGATCTTGTCATCGGTGTAGGGGACTACGGTGCCGTTGCGCTTGATCACGCGCAGCTGGCCCGGCGCGGTGGCGGCCAGATCCTGCGACGAATCGGCGGCCTGCGGCGCGCTGGCCTGCGGGTTCTCGCGTGTGGTGTCGGTATGCATGGGTGGGTATCTCCACGTTCTCGTAATGGTTTTGCTAGCGGGCGCCGGGGCGCCCATTCCCTTGAATCGATAAAGAGCCGGGCAGCCGGCCTCGCGGCGGCTGCTTCATTCGAATGCTGAGGGTGGGGACTGTGAGTGCCTCCCTGGCCCTGGCGGGTTCGTGGCGTTTTGCCGTCGAACACAATACCTAGTGGTGTTGACTGTCTGTTTACAGCGTCCGTTGCAACACCCGTACCGCTTTTCCAACGTCATGAAGGGCTCCTTGCGGTGAGCGCCGTCGATGCTTTCAGTACGTCTGGAAAATGCTTTTTTGCGGAGCCGCCGGAGCCATCAGAGTGGTCCGTGCGCGGTTGGTTCCGTTGTAGCCGTTCGTGCGCTCGAAACCCAAGATATAGGGGGTGGCGACGATGGGGATACAAGATAATGCGCTAATGGGGTGTTTGCAAGGTGACAGTCTGGGGGAAACCTGTGGATAAAGTGTGGGTCTTCTGTGCGTGAGTCCTAGGAAGCGTCCGTAGGCCGCGGCAGCGCTGGAGAATGCCATTCGTCGCCCTCGGAAAGCACCGGCGCAGACCTACTCCCCAACCTTTCGGGGCGCGCACCCTACCCACAATATGTAGTGTTTGCAAGATGTTCCTCGCGTGCTGCCGCGCGGCCCCCGTATTGGCTACAATGCGGGCCGCTCTGAGGGGGCCGCACGGCGGCTCCGGGACCGCGATACGAGGAGGCTGTGTGGAGCAAGAAGCCTGGCGCATCCTGATCGTCGAGGACGATCGACGCCTGGCCGAGCTGACCCGGGAATACCTGGAAGGCAACGGCCTGAAGGTCGACATCGAAGCCAACGGCGCACTGGCGGCGGCGCGTATCCTCGCCGAACGCCCGGACCTGGTGGTGCTCGACCTGATGCTGCCGGGCGAGGACGGCCTGTCCATCTGCCGCCAGGTGCGCCCGCAGTTCGACGGTCCGATCCTGATGCTCACCGCGCGCACCGACGATATGGACGAGGTACTCGGCCTGGAGATGGGCGCCGACGACTACGTGTGCAAGCCGGTGCGCCCGCGTGTGCTGCTGGCGCGCATCCGTGCCCTGTTGCGGCGCAGCGAGGCGCCGGAAGCGGGCGCCCCGGCGGCGGACAGCAAACGCCTGGCGTTCGGTCGCCTGGTGATCGACAACGCGATGCGCGAGGCCTGGCTGGACGGGACCACCATCGAGCTGACCAGCGCCGAATTCGACCTGCTCTGGCTGCTGGCGGCGAACGCCGGGCGCATTCTCTCCCGCGAGGAGATCTTCAACGCCCTGCGCGGCATCGAGTACGACGGCCAGGACCGCTCCATCGACGTGCGCATCTCGCGGATCCGCCCGAAGATCGGCGACGACCCGATGCACCCGCGGCTGATCAAGACCGTACGCAGCAAGGGCTACCTGTTCGTCGGCGAGGGCTGAGGCGCTTTTTTCCTGCGGGCCGGGGCGCGGGCGTCCCGGTCGGCCAGAATCAACAGCAGCGGACAGCGGCCGGGGGCTCGCCGATGAAATCCATCTTCCTGCGCATCTATGGCGGCATGCTCCTGGCCCTGCTGCTGGTCAGCGGCCTGGGCCTGCTCGGCCTGCACTGGATCAACGAGGTGCGCGGCGAGCACTACCGCGAGGAGCTGGCGCGCGGCACCTTCCGCCTGATGGCCGACAACCTGCAACCGATGACCGCCACCGAGCGCAAGCGCGCCCTGGCGCAGTGGAGCCGCTTGCTGGGTATTCCCCTGCAACTGCACGGGCTGGATGAGCTGCGGATGGACGGACGCAGCCGCGCGCGCCTGATGAACGGCCAGGTGCTGGTGAAGCAGACCGCCGAGCACGCCGTCACCGTCTATACCCAGGCCGGCGCCGCCGAGAACCTGGTGCTCAGCGGCGAGGTGCAGCAGGTCAGCGAGCAACTGGCGCGGGCCACGGTGTACCTGCTGATGGACGAACTGGTGCGCTACCCGGCCAGCGAACAGCCTTACCACCTGGCGCGGATCGTCCGCGACAAGCGCTTCGGCTTCCCGGTGCACCTGCTCCAGGTCAAGGAACTGGACCTCGACGACGACCAGCGCCGGCGAGTGGTGGAGGGCGACACGGTGATGGCGCTGGGCAAGGACGGCGACTCGATCCGCATCTTCGCCGGCATCCTCGACACGCCCTGGGTGCTGGAGCTGGGCCCGCTGTTCCAGATGAACCCCTATCCGCCGCAGCTGCTGTTGCTGCTCGGCGCGCTGTGCCTGAGCTTCATCGGCCTGATCACCTACCTGCTGGTGCGTCGCCTGGAGCAGCGCCTGCGCAGCCTGGAGGCGGCCGCCACGCGGATCGCCCGCGGCAGCCTGGATACTCGCGTCGAGGTGCGCGGAGGCGACTCGGTGGGACGCCTGGGCGCGGCCTTCAACCATATGGCCGAGCACATCCACCGGCTGCTGACGGTGCAGCGCGAGATGGTTCGCGCGGTGTCCCACGAGCTGCGCACGCCGGTGGCGCGGTTGCGCTTCGGCCTGGAGATGATCGAGACCGCCGAGACCGACGGCGCCCGCCTGAAGTACCTGGAGGGCATGGACAACGATATCCAGGACCTCGACAAGCTGGTCGACGAGATGCTCACCTACGCGCGCCTGGAACAGGGCTCGCCGCCGCTGACCTACCAGCGCCTGGAGCTGGGCGTGCTGGTGCGCCAGGTGGTGGAGGAGATCGCCCCGCTGCGCCGCGAGGTGCTGGTCAGTTGCGAGGAGGGCGCGCTGGTGCCTGAGGAGCTGGGCAGTTGGATCGAGGCCGAGCCGCGCTACCTGCATCGGGCCTTGCAGAACCTGCTGACCAATGCGCTGCGGCATGCCGATCGTCGGGTCAGGATCAGCTACCGGGTCAGCCTGGAGCGTTGCCGGGTGGATGTCGAGGACGACGGGCCGGGGGTGCCGGAGGCGCAATGGGAGCGGCTCTTTACGCCATTCCTACGCCTGGACGATAGCCGGACCCGTGCTTCCGGCGGGCATGGCCTGGGACTGTCCATCGTCCGGCGGATCGTCTACTGGCATGGCGGCCGGGCCTCCATCGGCCGCAGCGAGACTCTGGGCGGTGCCTGCTTCACCCTGGCCTGGCCGCGCAAGGCGGGTCTGCGCGACCGCTGAAAAGCCGACGGAAATATGGCGGCTAGCTATCTGCAAGTGCATGCGCAGACGTATTCCAGGCGTAGCGAAAACATATCGAAAGGCCAGTCCCGCCGGGCGTGGCGAGTATTCCGCCAGGGGCTAAAAAAGTCCTTTTCAGTTGGACTCGTTTGTTTATACTCCGGGACGCGGTGGCTAGTGGAACGCCATTCGAAATGCCCGCTCCAACGGCATTTTGCCGGGGTCGGATAACAAGAACAGCGTTGCGCAGCCGAACCGTCGAAGTCTTCCCGGATTGGGAAGGCCACTTATAAAAAATTGCAAGTTGGAGAGTGTGGTAATGGCTGATCGTGAGGTCGGAACCGTCAAGTGGTTCAATGACGCCAAAGGTTATGGATTCATTCAACGCGATAGCGGTCCGGACGTGTTCGTTCACTACCGCGCCATCCGCGGCGAGGGTCACCGCTCCCTGGTGGAAGGCCAGAAAGTGGAATTCTCGGTGATCCAGGGCCAGAAAGGCCTGCAAGCGGAAGACGTCTCCAAGGTCTGATTCCCGCAAGCAAAAGCCCGTCGCGAGACGGGCTTTTGTCATCCAGCGCATCCACCCCGCCAGGCCCCCGTTGGGTGGCCCCTCGCAGCGCGGGGTTTTCGTCGTTCAGGCGGTGCGCCAGGTAATTTCCTCGACGCCACCGGCGTCGACCCGCAGCCAGCGGTCGGCGTCCTCTTCGCCCTGGTTTTCCTCCCAGCCGCCCGGCGCGCAGCGGATCTCCACGCCGAGCGCGGCATGCGCGGCCCTGGCGCAGGCGAGGTCGTCGTCCCAGGGCGTGCTGTCGCTCTCCAAGAACAGGCTGTGCCACTTGCCCACCGCCTTCGGCAGCCAGGTGACGCGCACCGCGCCGTGCTTGCCGCGGGCGGTGCACTTGAGGGTCTGGCCGTGCTCCTGCCATGGGCCGCAGGGCCCCAGCGCCTGTTCCAGCCAGGCGGCGACGGCCGCGTGCTCGGCGTCTTTCAGGTAGATCTCGATATCCGGTTGGCGCATGGGGTCCTCGGGGACGGTCAGTCGCGTTGCAGCCAATCGTAGCGCACCGCCACGCTGACTTCGAAGGGTTCGGCCAGGATTCGCGCGCGGCGCTCGGGGTTGACCCGCCAGCCGTGCGGGGTCATGGCCAGGAGGTTTTCACGCGCGTCGTAGCTGTCCAGCGCCAGGCGGAACTCGAGGGTCTCGGTGTGGCGCAGGCGCAGTTGCGCGGGCAGGCCGGCGAGGTGCTTGTCGTCGGCGTAGTCGCGCACGTCGTCATAGAGCCGCTGGCGCAGTTCCAGCAGGTGCGCGCTGGCCGGGCCCAGGCGCAGTACGCCGCCGCCGGGGGCGAGGACGCGCACGGCTTCGTTCCAGTCGATCGGGCTGAACACGCTGGCGATCAGCTCGCAACTGGCGTCGGCCAGCGGCAGCCGGGCCATGCTCGCCACCAGCCAGGACAACTGCGGCGCGCGGCGGCAGGCGCGTTTCACCGCCTCGCGGGAGATATCCAGGGCATAGCCTTCGGCGCCGGCCAGGGCTTCGCCGAGCCGGGCGCTGTAGTAGCCCTCGCCGCAACCGATATCCAGCCAGCGTCGCGGCGCGCGTTCGGCGGCCAGTTCGGCCAGGCGCCGGGCCAGCGGCGCGTAGTGGCCGGCGCCGAGGAACTGGCGACGGGCCTCGACCATGGCGGCGTTGTCGCCCGGATCGAGGCTTTTCTTGTGCTGCACCGGCAGCAGGTTCAGGTAGCCCTGGCGGGCGCGGTCGAAGCGGTGCCCGGCGGGGCAGGCGACGCCGTTGTCGACCTCGCCCAGGGCGGCGGAGCAGAGCGGGCAGATCAGCATCAGGCGAGCAGCCTCACCAGGGTCTGGTAGTAGATTTCGGTGAGCAGCTCCAGGTCGCTGGCCAGGACCCGCTCGTTGACCTGGTGGATGGTGGCGTTGACCGGGCCGAGTTCGACCACCTGGGTGCCCATGGTGGCGATGAAGCGTCCGTCGGAGGTGCCGCCGCTGGTCGAGGGCTGGGTCTCGCGGCCGGTGACCGCCCTGATGCTGGCGGCCACCGCATCGAGCAGTTCGCCCGGCTCGGTGAGGAACGGCAGGCCGGACAGCGCCCATTCGACGTGCCAGTCCAGGCCGTGCTTGTCGAGGATCGCCTCGACGCGTTTCTGCAGGCCTTCGACGGTGGATTCGGTGGAGAAGCGGAAGTTGAACAGCGCGGTCAGTTCGCCGGGGATGACGTTGGTGGCGCCGGTGCCGGAGTTCAGGTTGGAAACCTGGAAGCTGGTCGGCGGGAAGAAGGCATTGCCGTCGTCCCAGTGTTCCGCCGCCAGTTCGGCCAGCGCCGGGGCGGCCAGGTGGATCGGGTTCTTCGCCAGGTGCGGGTAGGCCACATGGCCCTGTACGCCGCGGATGGTCAGCTTGGCGCCGAGGGAGCCGCGGCGGCCGTTCTTCACCACGTCGCCGACCAGGCTGGTGCTCGACGGTTCGCCGACGATGCACCAGTCCAGGCGCTCGCCGCGTGCGGCGAGGCGCTCGACCACCGCCTTGGTGCCGTGGTGGGCCGGGCCTTCCTCGTCGCTGGTGATGAGGAAGGCGATGGCACCCTTGTGCTCCGGGTGGTCGGCGACGAAGCGCTCGACGGCGACGATCATCGACGCCAGGCTGCCTTTCATGTCCGCCGCGCCGCGCCCGCAGAGCATGCCCTGGTCGTCGATCAGGGCGTCGAAGGGTTGGTGCTGCCAGGCCTGCAGCGGGCCGGTGGGGACCACGTCGGTGTGCCCGGCGAAGCACAGCACCGGGCCGTCGCCGCCGCGCCGTGCCCAGAAGTTGTCCACCTCCTCGATGCGCATCGGCTCCAGGGCGAAGCCGGCGGCTTCCAGGCGGCGCATCATCAGGGCCTGGCAGTCGGCGTCGAGGGGCGTGACGGAGGGGCGGCGGATCAACTCGCAGGCGAGTTCGAGGGTCGGCGAGAGACTCGGCGAAGAGGCGGTCATGGGGAGTGCATCCTGAGCGGGTCGAGCGGAAAGGGGGAATCTTAAAGCATAAACGCGGGCGAAGGGACGCCGTTTAGGCGAGCGGAGCCGGCTGTCCCGACGCCTCGCTCGACCTCAACCGCCGATCCGCTCGGCGCCGCCGGCCAGTTCCTCGCGCGGTTTCGGCAGCGACGAGAGCAGGGCCATGACCAGCGCCGCCAGGTAGGGCAGCGATTGCACCAGGAGCATGGCGACCCAGATCAGCAGGTCGCGGCTCGGCACGCCCTGAACCGCCACGATGCCGGCCGCCGCGCCCCACAGAAGGAGCATCACGAAGACTTCCTCGCGGGCCTCCGCCAGGGCCACCAGCAGGCCGTGGCTGGAGCGCATCTTCGGCGTGCGGAAGAACGGGATGCCGCGGGTGACGAAGCCGTACAGCACCGCCTTGGCGATGGTGTGCGAGAGCGACAGGCCGGCGAGGGCGGCGAAGAACGAGTCGCGCAGGTCGACGCCGACGGTGCGCCGGTAGAGGAAGAGGATCTTGCCGACCTTGAAGGCGAACAGGGCCAGCGGCAGGATCGCGAAGATCAGCAGCGGCGGGTCGACGCGCTTGGGCACGATGATCATCGCCGCCGACCAGAGCAGCGCGCCGAGGGTGAAGAAGATGTTCAGGCCGTCGGCGATCCACGGCAGCCAGCCGGCCACGAAGTGGTAGCGCTGGCCGCGGGTCAGGCGGCTGCCGTCGAGACCGCGGCCGCGCAGCAGGGCGTCGGTATGCCGCTTCATGATCTGGATCGCGCCGTAGGCCCAGCGGAAGCGCTGCTTCTTGAAGTCGATGAAGGTATCGGGCATCACCCCCTTGCCGTAGCTGCGCTCGAAGTAGGCGGCCGACAGGCCCTTCTCGAACACCCGCAGACCCAGCTCGGCGTCCTCGGTGATGCACCATTCCGGCCATCTCAGCTCGTCCAGCACGCTGCGCCGGATCATGGTCATGGTGCCGTGCTCGATGATCGCGTCGCGGTCGTTGCGGGTGACCATGCCGATGTGGAAGAAGCCCTTGTACTCGGCGTAGCAGAGCCGCTTGAAGGCGCTCTCGTGCTGGTCGCGGTAGTCCTGCGGCGACTGCACCACGGCGATCCGCGGGTCGCTGAAGTGCGGCACCATGTGCCTGAGCCAGTCGGGGTCGACGCAGTAGTCGGCGTCGATCACCGCGACCACCTCGACGTCCGCCGCCACGTGGCCCAGGGCGAAGTTCAGCGCGCCGGCCTTGAAGCCTTCCAGCGGGGCGACGTGGAAGAAGCGGAAGCGCTCGCCCAGGCGCGCGCAGTGCGCCTCGACCGGCTGCCAGACGGCCGGGTCGCGGGTGTTGTTGTCGATCACCAGGACTTCGTAGTCCGGGTAGTCGAGGCGGGCAAGGGCGTCGAGGGTCTGCTTCAGCAGTTCCGGCGGCTCGTTGTAGCAGGGCACGTGGATCGACACCTTGGGCCGATAGGCCTGCGCGGCGGTGATCGGCAGGAACGGCCGGCGCCGCTTGCGCGTCCAGACCGCCTCGGCCAGCTCGTGGGCCTCGGTGAACAGCACGATGACCACCCCCAGCGCGCCGACGCCCAGCAACGCGCCGACGGTCAGGCTGAACCAGGTGCTGTACTGCTGGCTGTAGTCGTAGGCGATCCACACCAGCACCGAGGCGCAGGCGAACGAGACCACGGCGAGGAAGGTCCTCCCGCGCTGGCGCAGCGAGGAACTGTCGATCAGCAGCAGGGTGAAGGCGAGTACCGCGAGTACCGCCGAGGCGATGGCCAGGGCGCGCCACTTGGGAATCGGCACCACCGGCCCGGTGAAGTTGAACTTGGCCTTGCGGTCGGCGTTGTAGACGCCCCAGTAGGCGCCCACCGAGCCTTCGGCGCTGACCTTCCAGGGCTGGTCGAAGGCTTCGATGACGAAGTAGCTGTAGCCTTCGCCGTTGAGCGCGTTGGTCAGGCGCCGCAGGTAGATGGCCTGGTCCGCGGGTGTCGCCTCGGCGCTGCCGCGCATGCGCCCGTTGCTCGGCCAGCCGACCTCGGCGAGCAGCAGCGGCTTCCTCGGGAAGGCGGCCTTGAGTTCGCGCGCGCGTTCGAGCACGAAGTCCACCGCGTCGGCCACCGGCGTGGCCTCCCAGTAGGGCAGGACGTGGGCGGCGATCAGGTCGACGTGTTGCGCCAGTTCCGGGTGTTCGCGGTAGACGTGCCACTGTTCGGCGGTGGTCACCGGAACCTTGACCGCCGCGCGGACCCGGTCGAGGTAGGCGATCAACTGTTCTGCCGTCACCTCGCGGCGGAACAGCGCCTCGTTGCCGACTATCACCCGCACCACGCTCGGCGACTCGTTGGCGATGCGGATGGCGCGGGCGATCTCGGCCTCGTTGCCGGCCAGGTCCGGGCCGAGCCAGATGCCCAGGCTGACGCGCAGGCCGAACGCCTCGGCCAGCGCCGGGATGTCGCCGAGCGCGCCCTGGACCGAATAGGTGCGGATGCTGTGGGTGTGCCGGGCGACCAGTTCCAGGTCGGCGCGCATCTGTTCGGCGCTGGGGTAGCGGCCGCTCTGCGGATTCTGGTTGAGGCGGAACGGCGAGAAGGAGAAGCCGGAGATGCGTTCCGGCCAGTCCGGTACGCTGACCGGACGGTTGTACAGGGCCCAGATGCCGGTGAAGAGGGCGGCCAGGGCGACGATGACCACCAGGTTGAGCCCGATCTTGCGTGAAGACATAGAGATGAAACCAGGTTCCGGATGTTTCGCTGAACACGGGGCGGCGCATGCTACCCCGCACCCCCCGGGGTGTACAGGCACCGGGCCGGCGGGTCTGTTGCAAGTCTAGTCCGGCCTGCGCGACGAGCCGTAAGAACGCAGGCGACGCGGCGGCCGCGGCTTTTTATAATGCGCGCGGCAATCCGCGATTCGGTTTCAGAGGTGGTTGGTGATGCAGGTGGATGAACAGCGCTTCGGCGGTATCGGCCGGTTGTACGGTCGCGAGGGGCTGCAACGCCTGGCCGATAGCCACGTCGCGGTGGTCGGCATCGGCGGGGTCGGTTCCTGGGCGGCGGAAGCGCTGGCCCGCAGCGGCGTCGGCGAGATTTCCCTGTTCGACCTCGACGATGTCTGCGTGACCAACACCAACCGCCAGGTGCATGCCATCGAAGGCTCGGTGGGCAAGGCCAAGGTCGAGGTGATGGCGGCGCGCATCCGGGCCATCAACCCGGCCTGCCGGGTCCACGCGGTGGCCGATTTCGTCACCCGCGAGACCATGGCCGAGTACATCGTCGACTTCGACTACCTGATCGACTGCATCGATAGCGTGGCCGCCAAGGCCGCGCTGATCGCCTGGTGCAAGCGGCGCAAGATCCCGGTGATCACCACCGGCGGCGCCGGTGGCCAGGTCGACCCGACGCAGATCCAGGTCGCCGACCTGAACAAGACCTTCAACGACCCGCTGGCGGCCAAGGTGCGTTCCACCCTGCGCCGCGACTACAACTTCTCGCGCACGCCGGGGCGCACCTACAGCGTGCCCTGCGTGTTCTCCAGCGAACAACTGCGCTACCCGAAGCCGGACGGCACGGTGTGCCAGTCGAAGAGTTTCGTCGGCGAAGGGGTGAAGCTGGACTGCGCCGGCGGCTTCGGCGCGGTGATGATGGTCACCGCCACCTTCGGCATGGTCGCCGCCGCCCGCGCCGTCGAGCGCCTGGCGGAAGGCCGCGCGCTGCGGCCGTCGCGGCGCACGCCGGGGAACGCCTGATCAGGCGCCGACCGCCACCAGGCTGAGCAGGCGTTCGTCGAGCACGGCGAACTGGGCGTCCAGCTCGCTGCCGTGGCGCCACTCCGGCGACAGGTCGGTGAGCAGGCGCAGCCGGGCCTGGCCGTCGGCGCGCCATTCCAGCAGTTCCGCATGTTCGAAATAGAAGCGCTTGCCCACCAGCGGATAGAGCGCCTTGAACAGGCTTTCCTTCAGCGAGAACGCCAGGGTCACCAGCAGGCCGGTGCGTCGCTCCAGGTCGTCGGCGAAGCGCAGGCGCTCGCCTTCGGTGAGTATCTCGCCATGCAGGTAGCGCGCCCGTTCGGCTTCGAGCAGGGTTTCCACGTCCAGGCCGAGCCCGCGCCAGTCGCCGCGCGCCGCCACCAGGGCGGCGGCCCAGCGGTCGCCATGGGTGATCGAGCCGCTGATCGCGGCCGGCCAGACCGGTGCGCGGTCCTCGCCGACGGCCGGCGTCTGGGCGCGGCCATCGAGGGCGAACAGGGCGGCGCGTGCGCAGAGGCGCCCGGCGAGAAACTCGGCCTGGCGCTTGGCCACCGCGCGGAGGATGTTCGCCGGCGGCTGGATGCCGGCCAGGGCGAAGTCGCCGGGTTGCAGCAGCGCCGGGTCGAAGCGGGTGCTGCGCAGTTGCACGCCGGGCAGCGCGACGGGCAGCGGCCAGCGGTCGTCCAGCGGGGTGCAGAAGGAGGGGAGACGGTCGTTCATGGCGCGCATTGTGCCGGTTCCCGACGTGGCCCACCAGTCACGCGGCGCTTACACAAGATTGCAAAAGCGCAACAAAGGAAAACGGACCGCGAGGCCCGGTTTTGACAGACTGCGCCGCGCATTCCTGTGGAATGCAGGTGAGGTTGTTTGTTGATGACGGGATACTGTCCTGTCTCGACCTTTCAAGACGGGAGTCCCTCCGGGGACTCCCGTTTTTTTATGCGTCGGCGCAGGGTTCAACCCTGCCCGAAGATGTCCTTGAGGAACGCCTGCAGGTCTGCCCAGGAGCGCTGGTCGGCCTGGCGGTCGTAGCCGATGTCCAGGCCGTGGCCTTTGTGCGCGTCGGCGTCGGGGTTGGTGAAGCCGTGTTTGGCGTCGTCCTGGATCACCACCCGGTAGTCGGCGCCGGCGGCGTTCAGTTCCTGTTTCAGGGCGTCGAGGTCCTTGGCCGGGACCAGGCTGTCGGCGCTGCCGTGCTCCACCAGGATCTTCGCCTTGACGCTGCCCTTGCTGGCCGGGGTGGCGGTGCCGAGGGCGCCGTGGAAGCTCGCCACGCCGGCCAGCGGCAGGCCCTGGCGGGCCATGTCGAGGACGATCTTGCCGCCGAAGCAGTAGCCGACCGCGGCGATCTGGCTGGGATCGGTCTGCGGTTGCCGCTTCAGCAGTTCCAGGCCGGCGAGGAAGCGCGCCTTGGCGGCGTCGGCATCCCGGGTCGCGGCCTGCATGAAGGCCATCGCGTCCTGCGGGTGCTCGGTGTGCTTGCCTTCGCCGTACATGTCGATGGCCAGGGCGCTGTAGCCGAGTTCGGCGAGGTCGCGGGCGCGGCGTTTGGCATAGTCGTTGAGCCCCCACCATTCGTGGACCACGATGACCCCAGGGCGGATCCCCGGCTTGCTGTCGTCGTAGGCGAAATAGCCGACCATGCGCGTGCCGTCTGCGCTCCGGTAAGGCATCTCGCGGGTCTGGATAGCGGCCTGGGCGCTGGCGGCGCAGGCGATGAACAGCAGGGCGCAGAGCAGGCGCATGGCATCTCTCCGTGAAAGGGTCCCCGATCAAGATAGACGCTTGTGCGCGAGACGCGGGGAAAACCCTCGGTGCCGGCCTTGCGCCGCTCAAACGCGGGCCATTCGGCCAGGCAAAGCGTGCGCCGCTCATCTACCCTATGGGCGAGTCCCTTCCCCTCGCTAGGACACCGTCTGGATGCCTGACCTGAGTACCTGGAACCTGACCATTCCCCAGGGCCGCCCGGCCATCACCATCTCCACCAGCCAATTGCAGCGCGACTACCGCAGCGACTATTTCCAGCGCACCGCCGACGGCATTCGCTTCTGGGTGCCGGTGAACGGCAGCCACACGCGCAACAGCGAGTTCCCGCGCAGCGAGTTGCGCGAGACCCTGTCCAGCGGCAGGCCCTACAACTGGCGTTACGCCAGGGCCGACAACTGGCTGGAGGCGACTCTGCGCATCGAGGCGGTGCCCTCGACCCGGCGCATGATCATCGGCCAGATCCACAGCGATGGCAGCAATAGCGGCCAGGCCGCGCCGCTGGTGAAGCTGCTCTACCAGTTGCGGCTCGACCAGGGGCGGGTCCAGGCGCTGGTCCGCGAGCGGCCGGACGACGGCGGGACCAGAGCCTACACACTGATGGACGGGATTCCTCTCGGCCAGCCGTTCAGCTACCGCATCGGCGTGTCTCGCAGCGGATTGCTCAGCGTGTCGGTGAATGGTAGCGCCCTGGAGCAGCAACTGGACCCGCAGTGGGCCTACCAGGGCCTTTATTTCAAGGCCGGACTCTACCTGCAGGACAACCGCGGACCGTCCAGCGAGGGCGGGCGGGCGACATTCAGCGAGCTGCGCGTTAGCCATCAATGAGCGGTCGAGGCGTCTGCGCCGCGGACTTCGCGTTGTCGTGGCGCTTCGCAACTGCCAGATCTGGCAGGCGCGGAAGAAGGAAAACCTGGCCCGGAAAAAAATATCCGTATTTTTCCAAGGGGAAATAGGCCGCGCGATCTGGCGATTCTGGTACTTCAGTACAGGGAACCGCCTTGGCGTATCGCCCCGAATAAATGTGACGTTTTGCGCAGCGCCCTTCCGGGTTTGCACGATTGGTATAGCCCTGGCTGGATGAAATTCACTCTTGCCGCTGGCCAGCGTAGTTCTTTGCAAGTCAAAAGTTCGCCGTCAATAATTATTGTGGATAACTATTGTTCCAGGCTTTTCCTGTCAACTGTGCGAAGCGTCAGCTTATTGCCGGTTTTTCCTCTCGCTATTGCTTTCTCCACGTTCCGAAGAAGTTCGGGCGTACAGGTTTCTTTGCTGTTTTCAGCGAGAACCATTCGTTTCAACAATTCGAATATGTGGAGATTCAGAAATGAAAAATCAGGTGAATGCCCTGGCGGTTCTAAGTGTGGGTGAAATCGAACAAGTTTCTGGCGCAGGGACTTTCCTGGGCGATGCCATCATCAACGGCGTCTACGCGGCCAACTCCTTCCTGAACTCGCCGCTGTTCTCCAGCATCGGCAACGCGGCCAGCGCCATCGGCCTCAACCGTACCCACGAGCTGGTCGACCTGCTGGCCTTCCAGGTGCCTTCGGTGGCGGCGATCACCGTCGGCAAGATTCTCGGCGGGACCGACAACCATAATGTTCCGTTGCATTACAACAAGGAAAGCGGCGAAGGGCTTTACAGCTGATCGCAACCTGTTGAAAGAGCGATTCGATGCTCAGGCATCGAGTCGTTCCTGGTTAATGCATTGATGGAGTCGATGATATGAAACGCAGGAGTGTGCTCTTGTCGGGTGTCGCCCTGAGTGGAACCGCACTGGCCAATGACTCGATATTCTTTTCACCCTTGAAATACCTCGGGGCGGAACAACAGCGATCTATCGATGCCTCGCGAAGTTTGCTGGACAACCTGATTCCGCCGAGTTTGCCGCAATATGACAACCTGGCCGGAAAGTTGGCGCGGCGTGCGGTATTGACCAGCAAGAAACTGGTATATGTCTGGACCGAGAACTTCGTCAATGTCAAAGGCGTGCCGATGGCCCGCTCGGTGCCGCTGGGCGAGTTGCCGAATGTCGACTGGCTGTTGAAGACCGCCGGGGTGATCGTCGAGCTGATCGTCAATTTCGTCGCCTCGTTGCCGGCGTCGGCCGCCGCGCAGTTCGAGCGGATCGCCACCGGGCTCAGCGGTGACCTGGAGGCGGCGCGCCAGGTCCACGAGGCGTTGCTGGAGGAGGCGAAGAACGATCCGGCCGCGGCCGGCAGCCTGCTGCTGCGCTTCACGGAGTTGCAGACGCGGGTGATCGCCTTACTGACGCGGGTCGGCCTGCTGGTCGACGACATCCTCAAGAGCGCCAGCAACCTGGTTACCCAGGGTGGACAGGGCGACGGCCTGAATCGCTTCCGCGCGGTGTTCGGCACCCTACGCCTGCCGGAGGTCGCCGACAGCTTCCGTGACGACGAAGCGTTCGCCTACTGGCGGGTGGCCGGGCCTAATCCGCTGCTGATCCGCCGCGTCGATGCGCTGCCGGCCAACTTTCCGCTGGGCGAAGAGCAGTTCCGCCGGGTGATGGGCGCCGACGACAGCTTGCTGGAGGCCGCCGCCAGCCGCCGCCTGTACCTGCTGGACTACGCCGAGCTGGGCAAGCTGGCGCCGTCGGGAGCGGTGGACAAACTGCTCACCGGGACGGGCTTCGCCTATGCGCCGATCGCCCTGTTCGCCCTTGGCAAGGATCGGGCGAGGCTGTTGCCGGTGGCCATCCAGTGCGGCCAGGACCCCGCTACCCATCCGATGTTCGTGCGTCCCGCGGAGTCGGAGAGTGATCTGTACTGGGGTTGGCAGATGGCCAAGACGGTGGTCCAGGTCGCCGAGGAGAACTACCACGAGATGTTCGTCCACCTGGCCCAGACCCACCTGGTGAGCGAGGCGTTCTGCCTGGCCACCCAGCGTACCCTGGCGCCCAGCCATCCGCTGCACGTCCTGCTCGCCCCGCACTTCGAGGGCACCCTGTTCATCAACGAGGGGGCGGCGCGGATCCTGTTGCCCAGCGCGGGCTTCATCGACGTGATGTTCGCCGCGCCGATCCAGGACACCCAGGCCACCGCCGGCGGCAACCGGCTGGGGTTCGACTTCTACCGCGGCATGTTGCCGGAGAGCCTGAAGGCGCGGAACGTCGACGACCCGGCCGCGTTACCGGACTACCCCTACCGCGACGACGGCCTGCTGGTGTGGAATGCGATCCGCCAGTGGGCGGCCGACTACGTGGCGGTGTACTACGCCAGCGACGGCGACGTCACCGGTGACGTCGAACTGGCGGCCTGGGTCGGCGAAGTGATCGGCAGCGGCAAGGTGGCCGGGTTCCGCCCGATCACCGGTCGCAGCCAACTGGTCGAGGTGCTGACCATGGTGATCTTCACCGCCTCCGCGCAGCATGCGGCGGTCAATTTTCCCCAGCCTTCGATGATGACCTACGCGCCAGCGATCTGCGCCATGAGCGCGGCGCCGGCACCGGACTCGCCGAGCGGCAAGAGCGAGGCCGACTGGTTGAAGATGATGCCGCCGACCCTGGTGGCGCTGGAGAAGGTGAACATCTATCACCTGCTCGGTTCGGTCTACCACGGTCGCCTCGGCGACTACCGGCAGACCGGGTTCCCCTACGCGCCGGTGTTTTCGGACAGGCGGGTGACCGCCAGCGGCGGCCCGCTGGAGCGCTTCCAGGCACGCCTGAAGGAGGTCGAGGCGACCATTCGCACGCGCAACCAGGCGCGCCGCAGGCCCTACGAGTACCTGTTGCCGAGCCGGATCCCGGCGAGCACCAATATCTGAGCCGGAGAAAGAGGACGGGGCGCCCCCGGGCGCCCCGTTGCTCTTAGCGGCCTTCGCTTTCGGCGGCGTCCGCCGGCGCGGCATGCCGCTGCTTCAACTGGCGGCGCGCCAGGAGGCTGCCGAGGAGGATCACGAACAGCGCGCCGAAGGCCGCCGCACCGTAGTGCAGGTAGGAATCCCATTGCGCGTAGGGCGCCAGCCAGGGCTTCAGGGCGCTGTCGGTGAGCAGCATGCCGCCGGCGATCCAGCCGAGCAGGCCGCCGCCGAAGAGGATGATCAGCGGGAAGCGGTCGATCAGGCGCAGGATCAGTTGGCTGCCCCAGACGATGATCGGGATGCTGATCAGCACGCCCAGGGAGACCAGGAAGAAATCCCCGGCCGAGGCGGCGGACAGGGCGATGACGTTGTCCAGGCTCATCACCGCGTCGGCGATGATGATGGTCTTGATCGCGCCGAGCAGGTGGGTGCTGCCCTTGATGTCGTCGCCGTTCTCCTCCTCCGGCAGCAGCAGCTTGATGCCGATCCACAGCAGCAGGAGCGCGCCGATTACCTTGAGGTAGGGCAGGTCGAGCAGGTGCAGGGCGAAGAACAGCAGCAGGATGCGGATCAGGATGGCACCGGCGACGCCGCCGAAGATCGCCTGTTTGCGCCGGTGCGCCGGCAGGTGCCGGCAGGCGAGGGCGATGACTACGGCGTTGTCGCCGCCCAGGAGGATATCGATGGCGACGATCTGCAGCAGGGCTGTCCAGAACGTCGGGTCGCTCAACCAGTGGATCAAGGTTGTACTCCGAAACGTGTAGTGAGGGTGGAAAGCCCGGGGCGGTGGCGGGTGGCGGCCGCCCGGCTTTCCTGCGGTGGTCTGGGACCGTCGGGGCCGGCTCCGGCTTGTGGACGGAGGCGGGGAACACTGCTTGGACCGGCGAACGCCCGGCCAGTGCCCGGAAAACGGACGCGCGGGTGGCGCAGCGCGTTCGGGCACGGATGTGACGCGGCGGATCGGCCGCGAGACACCCGGCATGCGTATTCCGCCGCCAGTCTGCCCGAGCAAGGTTTCACCCGCCTTTCAGGGCGGAGATGGCGCCGCACCCGGCGGGACGGTAGGCTAGTGGCCCGTGTGGCTGACTCGACCAGTCGAACGCCGATCACCGAGTCAACCGTACAGGCCACCAGGCCTTCGGCGCCGGGGGAAGCCCGCCGGTGCCATGGATGACCGTTCACCGTACAAGGAAACCCCATGCGCAGTCTTCTTCTCTCCTCGCTGGCCCTGCTACCCGCCCTGGCCCTGGCGCAACCCGACGCCTCGAGCTTCCCTTCCTGCCTCGCCGGCCTGCAGAAGAAGGCCCAGGCGCAGGGCATTTCCGCCGACAGTTATGAGCGCTTCACCAGCGGCCTGCAGGCCGACCTCAGCGTGCTCGACCTGCTCGACGCGCAGCCGGAGTTCACCACCCCGCTGTGGGACTACCTGGCCGGTCTGGTGGACGAGCAGCGGGTCAGCGATGGCAAGGCGATGCTCGCCCAGCACGACAAGCTGCTCGACCAGGTGGCCGCGCGCTACGGCGTGGACAAGTACACGGTGGTGGCGGTGTGGGGCGTGGAAAGCGACTACGGGCGGATCTTCGGCAAGCGTCCGCTGCTGACCTCGCTGTCGACCCTGTCCTGCTACGGGCGCCGCCAGTCGTTCTTCCAGGGCGAGTTCCTCGCCACCCTGAAGCTGTTGCAGGCCGGCGACATCCGCGACGCCGGCATCACCGGCTCCTGGGCCGGGGCCTTCGGCCATACCCAGTTCATGCCATCGACCTACGCGCGGATCGCCGTGGACTTCGACGGCGACGGTCGCCGCGACCTGGTAGGCAGCGTGCCGGATGCCCTCGGTTCCACCGCCAACTACCTGAAGAAGGCTGGCTGGCGCACGGGACAGCCGTGGGGCTATGAAGTGAAGGTGCCGGCCGACTTCCCCGCCAGCCTGGCCGGGCGCGGCAAGCGCCAGCCGCTGTCGGCCTGGGTCGCCCGTGGGGTGAGGCGGGTCGACGGCCAGCCGCTGCCGGGCGGCGACGAGAAGGCCGCGATTCTCCTGCCGACCGGGGCCCAGGGTCCGGCCTTCCTGGTCTATCGCAACTACGATGCGATCTATTCCTACAACGCCGCGGAAAGCTACGCGCTGGCCATCGCCCTGCTTTCCGACCGCCTGCGCGGCGGCAGCGGCCTGGTGGCGTCCTGGCCGACCGACGACCCGGGCATCAGCCGGCTCGAGCGCAAGCAATTGCAGAAGGCGTTGCTGGCGCGCGGCTACGACATCGGCGAGGCCGACGGGCTGATCGGCACCAGCACGCGCAAGGCGATCCAGGCCGAGCAGAAGCGCCTCGGCCTGACCCCGGCCGACGGTCGCGCCGGGCGCAAGATCCTCGAGGCGCTGAAGGGCGCCCAGCCCTGATTGCGCCGCGNGCGGGCGGCGCTACCAGCCCTTCACCCCGGTCATGTCCGGCAGGTGGTGGGCGATCCCCTTGTGGCAGTCGATGCAGGTGGCTTCGCCGCTGGCCAGGGCGGTGGAGTGCATCTGCCGCGCGCGCACGCTCTGCCGGGTGAAGTCCATGAACTCGAAGTTGTGGCAGTTGCGGCATTCCAGCGAATCGTTGGCCTTGAGTCGTGCCCATTCGTGCTCGGCCAGCTCGCGGCGGTGATCGAGGAATTTCTCGCGGGTGTTGATGGTGCCGAAGATCTTGCCCCAGACCTCCTTGGAGGCCTGCATCTTGCGCGCGATCTTGTCGGTCCACTTGTGTGGCACGTGGCAGTCGGGACAGGTGGCGCGGACTCCGGAACGGTTGCTGTAGTGGATGGTGTCCTTGAGTTCGACGAACACGTTGTCGCGCATCTCGTGGCAGGAAATGCAGAAGGTCTCGGTGTTGGTCGCCTCCAGGGCGGTGTTGAAGCCGCCCCAGAAGACGATCCCGGCGATGAAGCCGCCGAGGGTGAGGAAGCCCAGGCTGAAATGCACGCTGGGACGACGCAGGACCCGCCAGTAACCGGCCAGCCAGGCGATGAGTGCTTTCATGCGGCCTCCCTCAGGGTTTGCGCGCCGCATTGGCGGCTTCTTTCTCGAGGATCTGGTCGATGTTCTCGAAGCGGTTGTCGACCAGCGGCTTTACGTCCTGTTGCGGCACATGGCACTGCACGCAGAAGTAGCGGCGCGGCGAGACGGCGGCCAGCGGCTGGCCGTCGCGGTCCATGTAGTGGGTGATGCTGATCATCACCGCCTGGGTTCGCGCGCTGTTGGCGCGGCTGTGGCAGGACAGGCACTTGTTGCTGTCCTTGTCGATGCGATAGCCGACGATGCTGTGGGGAATGGTCGGCGGCTGCTCGGGGTAGTTGCGCTCGCGTTTCAGGTCCTTGTTTTCCTCGGCCGCCAGCGGCGGCGCGGGGCGGCTTTCGGCCAGCGTGCCGCCGGGGCGGCGGCCGTCGGGGGCGGGCGCGTCCAGCGGGTAGCCGAGGTCGGCGGCGAAGGCCGCGGGGGCGCCGAGCAGGACGAGGAGCAGGGCAGTCAGCAGAGGTTTCATGGCGCGCTCCTCAGGCCAGGTTGAGCAGTTCGATGCGAACGGCGCACTTCTTGTAGTCGGTCTGCTTGGAAATCGGGTCGGTGGCGTCCAGGGTGACCTTGTTGATCAGCTTGTTGGCGTCGAAGAACGGCACGAACACCAGCCCCTGGGGCGGCTTGTTGCGCCCGCGGGTCTCGACCCGCGCGCGGATCTCGCCGCGCCGGCTCACCACCTTGACCTCGCTGCCGCGGCGCAGCTTGAGCTGGCGCGCATCCTCCGGGTGCATGTAGACCAGCGCGTCGGGCACCGCCTTGTACAGCTCCGGGACCCGCGCGGTCATGCTCCCGGTGTGCCAGTGTTCGAGCACCCGGCCGGTGGCGAGCCAGAACGGGTAGTCCTGGTCCGGCGCCTCGGCCGGCGGCTCGTAGGGCAGGGCGAAGACGATCGCCTTCTTGTCCGGATAGCCATAGAACTGCACGCCGCTGCCCTTGCTCACGTAGGGGTCGTAGCCTTCGCGGTAGCGCCAGCGGGTCTCCTTGCCGTCCACCACCGGCCAGCGCAGGCCGCGCGCCTCGTGGTAGGCGTCGAAGGGGGCGAGGTCGTGGCCGTGGCCGCGACCGAAGGCGGCGTATTCCTCGAACAGACCCTTCTGGATATAGAAGCCGAATGCGTCGACCTCGTCGTTGGCGTAGCCCTTGGCCAGGTCGCTGGCCGGGAAGCGGTCGACCTGGCCGTTGCGGAACAGCACGTCGTAGAGGGTCTTGCCCTTCAGCTCGGGGGCCTTCGCCAGCAGTTCCGCGGGCCAGACCTCGTCGGTGGTGAAGCGCTTGGAGAATTCCACCAACTGCCAGAGGTCGGACTTCGCCTCGCCCGGTGCCTTCACCAACTGGTGCCAGAACTGCGTGCGGCGCTCGGCATTGCCGAAGGCGCCTTCCTTCTCCACCCACATGGCGCTGGGCAGGATCAGGTCGGCGGCCTGGGCCGAGACGGTGGGGTAGACGTCGGAGACGATCACGAAGTTGTCCGGGTTGCGCCAGCCGGGCAGCACTTCCTGCATCACGTTGGGACCGGCCTGCATGTTGTTGCTGACCTGGGTCCAGTAGACGTTGAGCACGCCGTCCTTGAGCATCCGGCTCTGCTGCACGGCGTGGAAGCCGACCTTCTCCTGGATGGTGCCGGCCGGCACCTTCCAGATCTTCTCCGCGGTTTCCCGGTGCTTCGGGTTGGTCACCACCAGGTCGGCGGGGAGCCGGTGGGAGAAGGTGCCGACCTCGCGCGCGGTGCCGCAGGCCGAGGGCTGGCCGGTGAGCGAGAAGGGGCTGTTGCCCGGTTCGCTGATCTTCCCGGTGAGCAGGTGGATGTTGTAGATCAGGTTGTTCGCCCAGACCCCGCGGGTGTGCTGGTTGAAGCCCATGGTCCAGAACGACACCACCTTGCGCTTGGGGTCGGCGTAGAGTTCGGCGAGGGCCTTCAGCCGCTCGGCCGGCACGCCGCTTTCGCGCGCGGTGCGCTCCAGGGTATAGGGCTTGACGAACTCGGCGAAGGCCTTGAAGTCGATATCGCTCCAGGTGTTGGCCTTGTCGGCGTTCTTCGCCTTCTTCTCCAGCGGGTCGTCCGGGCGCAGGCCGTAGCCGATGTCCTCGGCGCCATGGGCGAAGCGCACGTGGCGCTCGACGAAGTCGCGGTTCACCGCGCCGCTCTCGATGATGTGGTTGGCGATATAGTTGAGGATGATCAGGTCGGTCTGCGGCTTGAACACCATGGGCAAGTCGGCCAGCTCGAAGCTGCGGTGCTCGAAGGTGGACAGCACCGCGACCTTGACCTGCGGCGCGCTGAGCCGGCGGTCGGTGACCCGCGACCAGAGCACCGGGTGCATCTCGGCCATGTTCGAGCCCCAGAGGACGAAGCTGTCGGTGGCCTCGATGTCGTCGTAGCAGCCCATCGGCTCGTCCATGCCGAAGCTGCGCATGAAGCCCATCACCGCCGAGGCCATGCAGTGGCGGGCGTTGGGGTCGATGTTGTTGCTGCGCAGGCCGGCCTTGAACAGCTTGTTCGCCGCATAGCCTTCCCAGACCGTCCACTGGCCGGAGCCGAACATGCCGACCGACTCCGGTCCCTTGGCCTTGAGCGCGGCCTTGAACTTCTCGGCCATGATGTCGAAGGCCTGTTCCCAACTGATCGGCTGGAACTCGCCCTGCTTGTCGAACTTGCCGTCCTTCATGCGCAGCAGTGGGCGGGTCAGGCGGTCGCTGCCGTACATGATCTTCGACAGGAAGTAGCCCTTCACGCAGTTGATCCCGCGGTTGACCTCGGCCTTGATGTCGCCATGGGTGGCCACCACCTGGCCGTCGCGGGTGGCGACCATCACGCTGCAACCGGTGCCGCAGAAGCGGCAGGGGGCCTTGTTCCAGACCAGGCTGGTGACGTCCGCCTCGGTCACCAGGTTGCTGGCGCGGACCAGGATCGGCAGGCCGGCCGCCGCCGCGGCGATGGCGGCGGCGTTGGCCTTGGCGAATTCACGACGGGTGAGGTTCATCGATTGTCTCCTCGGGCGAGCACGGTATCGCGCGGTCGGTCATGGCCGCCGCGTCGTTGCTATCGTCGTCGTGCAGGATCTCGTGGTAGACCAGCACGGCGTTGAGCACTCCTGGCAGGTTCTGCAACTGGCCCAGGGTGTCGAGAATCTGTTCTTCGCGTTCGGCTTCCAGCACCAGGATCAGCTTGCCCTGCGGGCTTTCCTGGTAGATCTCCAGGCCGTCGAGCAGCGCCAGGTTGGCCTTCACCGCCGGCAGTCGCTCGGGCCGGCAATGCAGGATGAGGCTGGCGATCTGCAGGGCTTCAGGCATGTCGTGGAGACTCCTTGGTGGATAGCGCGCGCAGTTGGATGGCCTGGCTCGGACAGGGCGCCAGGCAGGCGCCGCAGCCGTTGCAGCGCTGGCTGTCCAGCTCGGCCAGGGCGACGCCGCCAGGGGCCGGGCGGAAGCGGATCGCGGCGGGTTCGCAGGCGTCCTGGCAACTGCGGCAGTGGATCCCGGCCAGGGCCAGGCAGGCTTCGCCGATCGTGGCGATCCAGGGGAAGGCCGGGCGCGCGCCATCGAACAGGCCGGCCTCGCAGCGGCTGGCGCATTCCCCGCACAGCGTGCAGCCGGCGCTGGAGAGGTCGAGTTCGACGAGCCGACCGGCGCCGAGCTTCAGCACGCCTTCCGGGCAGGCCTCGACGCAGGCGGCGCAGCCTGTGCAGCCTGCGGCGAAGTCGGCGGCGGTCCACGGCGGGCGACGCGTCGGCGGGTGCCCGCCGAGGCGGCGGAACAGCTCTCGGCGACTGCTCATACCCGACTTCAGGCCGGCGGCCCGGGCGGGCCGGCCAGTAGCTGGTACATCCAGACGCAGAAACCGAAGCCGCCGACCAGTGCGACGGACAGCAGCGGGAACAGGCAGATCACGAGAAACAGGAAGAGCCTGGCTTCCATGCCCTTGACGCGTCCCTGGTCGGGTTGTTCGTTCATTGGCCCAGCCTCTATGCAGGCGACTGTAGAAAGCCTAGACCCTACTGGCAGTACGGGCAAAAACCTCGCCGAGCCGGCGCGCGGCAGCCTGGAAACAGAGCGTTCGCCGGCAAACGCGAGTCGTTCAGCCCGGGTTCAGCAAGCGTTCAGGGGCGGTTCAGTACCCTGTCCGTACTCTGCAAGCCGTGAACGACACGACTCTCGCAGAACGGAGAAAGACCATGAAAGCACTCAAGACTCTCTTCATCGCCACCGCCCTGCTGGGTTCCGCCGCCGGCGTCCAGGCCGCCGACAACTTCGTCGGCCTGACCTGGGGCGAGACCAGCAACAACATCCAGAAATCCAAGTCGCTGAACCGCAACCTGAACAGCCCGAACCTCGACAAGGTGATCGACAACACCGGCACCTGGGGCATCCGCGCCGGCCAGCAGTTCGAGCAGGGCCGCTACTACGCGACCTACGAGAACATCTCCGACACCAGCAGCGGCAACAAGCTGCGCCAGCAGAACCTGCTCGGCAGCTACGACGCCTTCCTGCCGATCGGCGACAACAACACCAAGCTGTTCGGCGGTGCCACCCTCGGCCTGGTCAAGCTGGAACAGGACGGCAAGGGCTTCAAGCGCGACAGCGATGTCGGCTACGCTGCCGGGCTGCAGGCCGGTATCCTGCAGGAGCTGAGCAAGAATGCCTCGATCGAAGGCGGCTATCGTTACCTGCGCACCAACGCCAGCACCGAGATGACCCCGCATGGCGGCAACAAGCTGGGCTCCCTGGACCTGCACAGCAGCTCGCAATTCTACCTGGGCGCCAACTACAAGTTCTAAATGACCGCGCAGCGCCCGCGAGGGCATGCTTCGATGGCCGGGCCGGAAGGTCCGGCCGCATCTCATCCGGAGGAACCTCATGAAACTGCTGGTAGTGGAAGACGAGGCGCTGTTGCGCCACCACCTCTATACCCGCCTGGGTGAACAGGGGCACGTGGTGGACGCGGTACAGGATGCCGAGGAAGCCCTCTACCGGGTCAGCGAATACCACCACGACCTGGCGGTGATCGACCTCGGCCTGCCGGGCATGAGCGGCCTGGACCTGATCCGCGAGCTGCGTTCGCAGGGCAAGTCCTTCCCGATCCTGATCCTCACCGCCCGCGGCAACTGGCAGGACAAGGTCGAAGGCCTGGCCGCCGGGGCCGACGACTACGTGGTCAAGCCGTTCCAGTTCGAGGAACTGGAAGCGCGCCTGAACGCGTTGCTGCGACGCTCCTCGGGGTTCGTCCAGTCGACCATCGAGGCCGGCCCCCTGGTCCTCGACCTGAACCGCAAGCAGGCGCTGGTCGAGGAGCAACCGGTGGCGCTGACCGCCTACGAATACCGCATCCTCGAATACCTCATGCGGCATCACCAGCAGGTGGTGGCCAAGGAACGCCTGATGGAACAGCTCTACCCCGACGACGAGGAGCGCGACGCCAACGTCATCGAGGTGCTGGTCGGCCGCCTGCGGCGCAAGCTGGAGGCCTGCGGCGGCTTCAAGCCGATCGATACGGTGCGCGGCCAGGGCTACCTGTTCACCGAGCGCTGCCGGTGATCCGTTCCCTGCGCATCCGTCTGATGCTCGGCGCCGCCGCCCTGGCGGTGCTGTTCATGCTGGCGCTGCTGCCGGCCCTGCAGCGGGCCTTCGGCATCGCCCTGGAGAACACCATCGAGCAGCGCCTGGCCGCCGACGTGGCGACCCTGGTCTCGGCGGCGCGGGTGGAGAAGGGCCGCCTGGTGATGCCCGAGCACCTGCCGGTGGAGGAGTTCAACCTGCCGGAGGCCAAGGTCCTCGGCTATATCTACGACCAGAATGGCGATCTGCTCTGGCGCTCCACCTCGGCGGCCGACGAGTCGATCAACTACACGCCGCGCTACGACGGCCGCGGCAACGAATTCCACACCACCCGCGATGCGAAGGGCGAGGAGTTCTTCGTGTTCGACGTCGAGATCGACCTGCTGCGCGGCAAGCAGGCGGCCTACAGCATCGTCACCATGCAATCGGTCAGCGAGTTCGAGAGCCTGCTCAAGGGGTTCCGCGAGCAGCTCTACCTGTGGCTCGGCGGCGCCCTGCTGGTCTTGCTCGGGCTGCTCTGGCTGGGTCTGACCTGGGGCTTCCGGGCGATGCGCGGGTTGAGTTCCGAGCTGGACCAGATCGAATCCGGCGAGCGCGAGAGCCTGAGCGAGGAGCATCCGCGCGAGCTGCTGCGCCTGACCCACTCGCTGAACCGCCTGTTGCGCAGCGAGCACAAGCAGCGCGAGCGCTACCGCCACTCCCTCGGCGACCTGGCGCACAGTCTGAAGACGCCGCTGGCGGTCTTGCAGGGGGTCGGCGACCAGCTCGCCGAGGAGCCCGGCAACCGCGAGCAGGTGCGGGTGCTACAGGGCCAGATCGAGCGCATGAGCCAGCAGATAGGCTATCAGTTGCAGCGCGCCAGCCTGCGCAAGAGCGGCCTGGTACGCCATCGCGAGCAACTGGCGCCGCTGGTGGAGACCCTGTGCGACGCGCTGGACAAGGTCTATCGCGACAAGCGGGTAAGCCTGCAGCGGGACTTCTCGCCGTCCTTCAGCGTGCCGGTGGAGCGCGGCGCGCTGCTGGAACTGCTCGGCAACCTGCTGGAGAACGCCTATCGCCTGTGCCTGGGCCGGGTCCGCGTGGGCGCCCGGCTGGGGCCGGGTTACTCGGAGCTGTGGGTCGAGGACGACGGTCCCGGAGTGCCTGCCGAACAGCGCGCACGAATCATCCGCCGCGGCGAGCGCGCCGATACCCAGCACCCGGGGCAGGGCATCGGCCTGGCCGTGGCGCTGGACATCATCGAGAGCTACGACGGCGAACTGAGCCTGGACGATTCCGAGCTGGGCGGCGCCTGCTTCCGCATACGTTTCGCTACAGTCTGAGACTTGGCGGCCGTTACCTACGTCTGAGGTGTTTCCGCGCTACGCTGAAGTCTGTTCGGCTGGCGCAGTTCCTTTGACGCAGGTACCGGGGATTCGAGCGGATGTTCAGTGGCAAAACCGACGACAGGGGCTTGTGGGCGGGCATCCAGGCCGGTGTGCTGTTCTTTCTCGCCGCCCTGGCCTGCATCTACCTGTCGCGCCAGCCCGCCACCATCGCTGCGATCTGGCTGCCCAACGCGATCCTCACCGCCGCCCTGCTGCGCGCGCCGCTGCGCCAGTGGCCGGCGATCCTGCTCTGCTCCGCCGTGGCCAACCTGGCGGCCAACCGCCTGTATGGCGACAGCCTGTGGATGAGCGCGGCGTTCCTGCCGGCCAACCTGAGCGAAGCGATCTTCGCCGCGATGCTGTTACGCATCAACCGGGTGCGCGAGGACTTCGAATTCAACCTGCATTCGGCGGTTCGCGTGCTCTGGGCCGGCGCGCTGATTCCGCCCTTGCTCGGCGCCTCGGTGGGCGCGGTGCTGGTCAGCGTCTTCGGCATGGGGCGTTTCCCGGAAATGTGGGCGCGCTGGTACGTGGGCGATGCGATGGGCATGCTCGCGCTGCTGCCGTTATGCATGGCCAGCAACCTGGCGGCCTGGCGTCACGCTCTGTCGGGGCGGGCGGGAGTGGACAACGCGATGCTCCTGCTGGTGACCCTGGTGATCAGCTTCGTGGCCCTGACGCGCCTGCCCTACGCCTTCATCTACGTGCTCCTGCCGCTGCTGGTGGCCGCCGCCAGCACCAGCGTGTTCGGTACCGCGCTGATCGGTTGCCTGAACACCTGTTTCATCGCCGTGCTGATCGCCCTCGGCGTGTTCGTCCCCGAGTCGTCCCAGCAACGTTTCGGCGAGCCGCTGCTGTACCTGCCGATGGCCTTGACCCTCATTCCCGCCTTCCTGGTCTCGGTGATCATGGAGCGCAGCCGCCGCGAGCAGCATCAGGTGGCCATCGGCGAGGCGCAGTTCCGCGGCGCCATGGAATTCTCGGCGATCGGCATGGCCCTGGTGTCGCTGGAGGGGCGGCTGTTCAAGGTCAACGAGGCGCTGTGCCGGATGCTCGGCTATTCCGCCGAACGCCTGGGCGAGCTGTCGTTCCAGGAGATCACCTATGTGGACGACCTGGAACTGGACCTCGACCTGGTGCGCGACCTGCTCGCCGGGCGTATCAACTCCTACCAGATGGAGAAGCGCTACCTGCGCCAGGACGGCGAAACCTTCTGGGCGCGCATCAGCGTGTCGCTGGTGCGCGATGAGGAGGGAGTCGCCCAGTACTTCGTCACCCAGGTGGAGGATATCGACAGTCGCAAGCGTGCCGAGCTGGAGCGCGAGCGTCTCGCCGAACGGATCAAGCTGGCCACCGACGCCGGGCAGATCGGCATCTGGGAGTGGGACCTGGCGCGCAACCGCCTGCACTGGGATTTCCGCATGTTCGACCTGTACGGCATCCGCAGCGGTCCCGGGGAGACCACGGTGGAGCAGTGGAAGGCGAGCCTGCATGCCGAGGATCACGACCGCGTGCTGCGCGAGCTGGAGCGCGCCGTCAGCGGGTTGCAGAAATTCGACTGCGAGTTCCGTATCGTCCGCCCCAACCGCGAGGTTCGCCACCTGCGGGCGATCGCCACGCTGACTCGCGACGAGGACAATCGGCCGGTGCGGATGATCGGCATCAACAGCGACATCACCGAGATCCGCACCCTGGCGGAAACCCTGCACGAGGAAAAGGAACGCCTGCAGGTGACCCTGTATTCCATCGGCGATGCCGTGTTGACCACCGACGCCGGCGGCCGCGTGACCTTCATGAACCCGGTGGCCGAGGCGATGACCGGCTGGACCTTGCAGGACGCCATCGGCGCGCCCCACGAACTGGTCTTCAACGTGCTCGACAGCGACACCGGCGAGGCCTTGGAAAGCCCGGTGCGACGCTGCCTGCAGAACACCCGGGTGTTCTACCTGGAGGACGGCGCCACGCTGATCAGCCGCAAGGGCGAGCAGCACGATATCCAGAATTGCGCGGCGCCGGTGCGCACCCGCGATGGCGAGATCATCGGCACCGTGCTGGTGTTCCAGAACGTCACCAAGGCCCGGGCGATGCAGCGCGAGCTGAGCTATCACGCCTCCCACGATGCCCTCACCGGGCTGTTCAACCGCACCAAGTTCGAGGAGGAGCTGCAACGCGCCCTGGCCAACGCCCAGGAGCGGGCGACCCAGCATGCGCTGTGCTTCATCGACCTCGACCGCTTCAAGGTGGTCAACGATTCCGCCGGGCACGCGGCGGGCGACATGCTGCTGCGCGAGCTGAGCCGGATTCTCGCCGACCGCACCCGCGCCTCCGACACCCTGGCGCGGCTGGGCGGCGATGAGTTCGGCCTGCTGCTGTTCGATTGCGACCTGGCGGAGGCGGAGCAGGTGGCGAGCAAGCTCATCGAGCAGATCTGCTCGGTGCGCTTCCCCTGGGAAGGGCGGCTCTACGACGTGGGCGCGAGCATCGGTATCACCGCCCTTACCGCCACCTCGCGCAGCACCAGCGAACTGATGAGCCAGGCCGACGTGGCCTGCTACGCGGCCAAGCATGCCGGGCGCAACCGGGTTTCGGTGTACCAGTTCGGCCATGAGGAAGTGGAGCGCCAGCACCGTGACATACTCCTCGCCAGCGGGCTGCGCGAGGCCCTGGAGAACGACCGCTTCCAGTTGCAGGCGCAGGAGATCGTCCCGGTCGGCCCCCGCCGCGACGGGGACCGGCACTACGAGCTGCTGCTGCGACTGTACGATCCGGATGGCCAGATGACTCCGCCGGGCGCCTTCATCCCGGCCGCCGAGCGCTTCAACCTGATGGCCAGCATCGACCGCTGGGTGATCAACGAGGCGCTGATCAACTTCGGCGCGCGGATCGCCGCGGTGGAGGGCCTGAGCATCGGCATCAACCTGTCCGGCAACTCGCTCAACGACCCGCTGTTCCTGCCTTACCTGCTGGATCGCATCGAACACTCGCCGCTGAGGCCGGAGCGCCTGTACTTCGAGCTGACCGAGACGGCGTTGATGAACCAGTTGTCGGTGGCTTCGCGGATCGTCGCCAAGCTGCGCGACCTCGGCTGCAAGGTGGCGCTGGACGACTTCGGCTCCGGCCTGAGTTCCTTCAATTACCTGAAGAATTTTGTCGTCGACGTGATCAAGATCGACGGCAGCTTCGTCCGCAACCTTGACAAGAGCCCGGTGGACCAGGCCATCGTCGACTCCATCAACCAGATCGCCCACCGCCTGGGCGCGGTGACCGTGGCCGAGTTCGTCGAGAGCCGGGAAATCCTCGATCACCTGGCGCGCCTCGGGGTGGATTTCGCCCAAGGCTACGCGGTCGGGCGGCCGCAGCCGTTCGCCACGGTGCTCGACCAACTGCGCAGCGGGCTTCGTCGCCAGGAGCTGGGCTGAGCTTCAGGCTTCCGCCTGGTGCCGGTACGCGCCGGGGGTGAGGCCGGTCCACTTCTTGAACGCGCGATGGAAGGCCGAGGGCTCGGAAAAGCCGAGCTGCTCGGCGATGTCCTGGATCGATAGCTCGTCCCGACCCAGGTGGTAGATCGCCAGGTCGCGGCGCAGGTGGTCCTTGAGTTGCTGGAAGCTGCCGCCTTCCTCGCGCAGGTGGCGTCGCAGGGTCTGCGAACTCATGTGCAACTGGCGGGCGACCTGGTCGAGGTCCGGCCAGCGCCGGCAGTCGCGGCCGAGCAGGCGGCGGATCTGGCTGGTCAGGCTGTCGCCGCCGTCCGGGCGCGCCAGCAGGTCGGCGGGAGAGTGCTGGAGGAACTGCTTGAGGGTGCGTTCGTCCTGCAGCAGCGGCATGCCCAGGTAGCGGGCGGCGAACAGCAGGCTGGTGCAGCCGGCGGAAAACCGCCGGGGGCAGGGAAACAGCAGGTCGTACTCGGCCTGGTGGTCCGGCGCCGGGTAGCTGAAGGTGGCTTCCTCCAGGCGGATGCGCTGGCCGATCAGCCAACTGGCGAGGCGGTGCCAGATCACCAGCAGGCTTTCGGCGAGAAAGTGATCCGGGTCCGACAGGTGGCGTTCCTCGAGGCTCAGGCGCACCAGGTCGCCTTCGCGCCGCAGGTGGATCAGCGGCGCCTGGGGGAACAGGCCGTAGAACAGTTCGCCGCGCTGCAGGGCCTTTTCCAGGGTCCGGCAATGAATCAGGGTGTGGCACATCATGGCGAAGGTGCCGCGCTTGCTGCGGACTTCGCCGAAGCCCATGTATTCGTCGTCCAGCACTTCCCAGAGCAACTGCATCAGGCGGGTGAACTGCTCCGGCGCGATGCGTGCCCGCGGTTCGTCCAGCAGGGCCGGCTGGATGCCGGCGCGACGCAGCAGGGCGGGGCCGTCCAGGCCTTGGCGCGTGGCCCCGCGCAACGCGGCGCGGACGAAATGGCTGGCGATGGTGCGCTCACGCATGGCGGCGTCCTTGTTGTTGGAACGGCGATGGTAGGGCGCCACCCGGAAGACGACAAGGGTGGTGGCGGACTCCCGCCATGCTCGCGCGGCACAGCCGGCCCGCCGGGCGGTAATCCGCCACGCTTAGCCCGCTATGCAATTTTCATTTTTTATTTAACTTGTTGATATATAAGGATTTACTTAGAGAAAGAGCATCCTGGCACAGCCTCTGCAATGCCTGGGCAAGGTTCCGCCGCGGCGGTTCACGACAAAAAATCTCCCCAGCAAGGGGGGTAACGCTACCGGTGAGCGCGTTCCAGGGAACTGGCGAAGCGCCCCCGTGAGGACTCTGCCCATGACCAAACAACCCTTCTACAAGAGCCTGTACGTGCAGGTTCTGGTCGCCATCGCCATCGGTATCGCGCTCGGCCACTGGTACCCGGAAACGGCGGTGGCGATGAAGCCGTTCGGCGACGGCTTCGTCAAGCTGATCAAGATGGCCATCGCGCCGATCATCTTCTGCACCGTGGTCACCGGCATCGCCGGCATGCAGAGCATGAAGTCGGTCGGCAAGACCGGCGGCATGGCGCTGCTGTACTTCGAGGTCGTCTCCACCGTGGCCCTGATCATCGGCCTGGTAGTGGTCAACGTGGTCCAGCCGGGCGCCGGCATGCACGTCGACCCGAACACCCTCGACACCAGCAAGATCGCTGCCTACGCCGCTGCCGGCGAGAAGCAGAGCACTGTCGACTTCCTGATGAACGTGATCCCCGGCACCGTGGTCGGCGCGTTCGCCAACGGCGACATCCTCCAGGTCCTGTTCTTCTCCGTGCTCTTCGGCTACGCCCTGCATCGCCTGGGCAGCTACGGCAAGCCGGTGTTCGAGTTCATCGAGCGCGTCTCCCACGTGATGTTCAACATCATCAACGTGATCATGAAGGTCGCCCCGATCGGCGCGTTCGGCGCCATGGCCTTCACCATCGGCGCCTACGGCGTGGGTTCGCTGGTGCAGCTCGGCCAACTGATGCTGTGCTTCTACATCACCTGCATCCTGTTCGTGCTCATCGTCCTCGGCGGCATCGCCCGCGCCCACGGCTTCAGCATCCTGCGCTTCATCAGGTACATCCGCGAGGAACTGCTGATCGTGCTGGGCACCTCGTCTTCCGAGTCGGCCCTGCCGCGGATGATCGACAAGATGGAGAAGCTCGGCTGCAACAAGTCGGTGGTCGGCCTGGTGATTCCCACCGGTTACTCCTTCAACCTCGACGGCACCTCGATCTACCTGACCATGGCCGCGGTGTTCATCGCCCAGGCCACCGATACACCGATGGACATCACCCACCAGATCACCCTGCTGCTGGTGCTGCTGATCGCTTCCAAGGGCGCCGCCGGCGTCACCGGCAGCGGCTTCATCGTGCTCGCCGCGACCCTTTCCGCCGTCGGCCACCTGCCGGTCGCCGGCCTGGCGCTGATCCTCGGCATCGACCGCTTCATGTCCGAAGCCCGCGCGCTGACCAACCTGGTCGGCAACGGCGTGGCCACGGTAGTGGTTTCCAAGTGGTGCAAGCAGCTCGACGAGGGCACTTTGCAGCGCGAACTGGCCGGCGAGGGCAACGCTTCGTCGCCTGCCAGCGATATTCCGGTGGGCGGCCGCGAAGCGGTCTAAGCTCAAACCTGTTCGGCAGGGGGAAGTGAAGAGCTCCCTGCCGCCCTTCGAACCCGCCCTCGTGGCGGGTTTTTTTATGCCTCGGCGGCGGCCTGCTCGCGCAGCCAGGCGAGGAACAGCGAGAGGGGCGCTCGTTGCGCCGCTCCTGGCAGGCTCACCGCGTAATAGGCGAAGCGGCTCGGCCAGGGCCGCTCAAGGGCGACCGCCAAGCGGCCGCTGACGATCTCGGCGCGGGCATGGATCTCCCGTACCAGCGCGATACCCTGGCCGGCCTCGGCGGCGCGAACCAGCAGCAGGTCGTCGGCGAAAGCCGGACCTCTCTCGCTGCGCGGGTCGTCCTCCACCCCCATCGCCCGCAGCCACAGGCGCCAGTCATTGCGCTCCGACTCCTGCAACAGTGGGTAGGCCAGGCAATCGATCGCTTCGCGGATCTCAGGACCTTCCGCCAGCAGGCGCGGGCTGGCCACCGGGATCAGCGGCGGGGCCATCAGTGCCTGCACGTCGAGTCCGGGGTAGTCGCCGAGCCCGTGGCGGATGGCGACGTCGATTCGTTCCCGGCGCAGGTCGGCGAGCAGTGCCGTAGCCTCCACGCGGACTTCCACCTGCGGGTGCGACGCGCTGAATTGACCGAGGCGCGGCACCAGCCAGGTGGCGGCGAAGGAGGGCTCGGTGCTGACCGTGAGGGTCTGGCGGGCATTGATCGCCTCCAGCTGGGCAAGGCTCGCGGTGATCTGCTCGAAGGCCTGGCGGAGGCCGGGATAGACCTGCTCGCCCTCCGGCGTCAGGCGCATGCCATGGCTGAAGCGCTGGAACAGGACGACGCCGGTGCGCGCCTGCAGAGCCCTGAGCTGCTGGCTTACCGCGCCGGGAGTGACGCCCATGGCCGCGGCCGCGCGGGTGAGATTGCCATGGCGGGCGGTTTCGACGAAAGCGCGTAGCGCGAGAAGCGGGAGGACGGCACCCATGAATTCAGTTTTTCTATAAACAGGTTGTAGAAAGGATCGTTTTTCATCCGCCGGCCTGGGCTTCAGCATGTGTGGCGAAACGAGAGACTTTAGCCTAGCTGCTTTCTTCGGTGTGCGGGAAGCGGCCGAGGCGGTTTCCCCGGTCGGCGCCGCCCCCATCGCCCAGGCGCCGGATAGTCCAGCGCTGCAAGGATACTTGCCATGCCTTCCCTCCAGCTCTACAGCGACAGTTCACCCAACGGATTCAAGATCACCATCGCCCTCGAGGAACTGGGGCTGCCCTACGCACTGCACCACGTTCGCATCGACCATGGCGAGCAACGCCGCCCGGAATTCCTGCGCCTGAATCCACATGGCCGGATACCGGTGCTGGTAGACCGGGCCGCCGGCATCACCCTGTTCGAGTCGGCGGCGATCCTGCAGTACCTGGCGGAGACCAGCGGGCGGTTGCTTCCCGACGCCCCCCGGGAACGCTGGGAGGCCCTGACCTGGCTGACTTTCCATGCTTCCAGCATGGGGCCCATCCTCGGCCAGCGCGTGCATTTCGAGATCTTCGCCGAAGAGCGGTACCCGCCGGCCATCGAACGCTATCGGCGGCTCTCCGAGGAGGTTTTCGCCACCCTCGACCAGCGCCTGGCCGGACGGCCCTGGCTGGCCGGTGAGCAATACTCCATCGCCGATATCGCCACCTTCGGCTGGACCCATACGGCGCGGATCGTCGACTTCGACTTCAGCCATTATCGCCACCTGGACGACTGGCACCGGCGCATGGCCCTGCGGCCTGCGGTGCAGCGCGGGATCCTCCTGCCGGAACCGGCGGTGGGTCCATGAGCGCCCTGCTGCAAGGCGCCTCGGCGCCGGCCTTCGTCGGGCACCCTGGCTATCGGCGCATGTTCGCCGCAGACGCGCTGACCCTGGGCCTGTTCCTGCCGTTGCGTTTCTACCAGGGCGACATGCGGGTGCTGCTGGGCCAGGCGCGGCTGGTCGAAGAAATCGATCGACTGGGATTCGCCGCCGTCTGGGTACGCGACGTACCGCTGTTCGACCCACGCTTCGGCGATGCCGGACAAGTGTTCGACCCGTTCACCTACCTTGGCTATCTGGCCGCGCGGACCCGCCGTATCGCCCTGGCCACCGGCAGCGCGGTGCTTGCCCTGCGCCAACCGGTCGACCTGGCCAAGGCCGCGGCGAGCGTCGACCGGTTGTCCGGCGGACGCCTGGTGCTGGGCCTCGCCTCCGGCGACCGGCCGGTGGAGTTCCCCGCCTACGGGTTGGAGCATGCGCAGCGCGGCGAGCGGTTCGCCCAGGGCCTGGACTACCTGCGCCAACTGCTGCACGGCTGCCGGCACGTCGCCTCGCCGCTCGGTACGCTGGACGACGCCGAACTGTTGCCGCGTCCGCCGGCCGGCGCCATCCCGCTGGTCGTCACCGGCTCCGCGCGGCAGCCGGCGGACTGGCTGGCACGCCAGGCGGATGGCTGGCTGACCTATCCGGAGTCGACTGTCGATGCGTCCGGACCACGTCGCCTGGCCCGGAAGATCCGCGCCTGGAGGATGTCCATCGCGGACGGCGGGTTCCGCCCGCACATGACCAACGAATGGCTGGACCTGGTGGACGACCCGGCGTATCCGCGTACGCCGTTGCACGGCGGCTACGTCCTGCGCACCGGGCGCAACGGCCTGATCGAGCTGCTCGGCGAATGGCGCGCGGCGGGCGTCAACCATGCCGCCCTGGGCATCCAGTTCTCCGCCAGGCCGGCAGCGGAAGTCATCCAGGAACTGGCCGAGGAGGTGCTGCCGTTGTTCCCGTCCCACCCGGGCGTGCAGCCGGCGAGCATGGACTGGTAGCTGACCGATTCGGTCAACCGAGCCTGAGCGCTCGCGTCATTGAGGGCGCCGGCTGGCGCCGCCTACCCTGCGGAACCACTGACCGCAGGGAGTCCCCGTACATGCAACGGCAGATCTTCGAGACCGAACACAACCTGTTCCGCGATGCCTTCCGCGCCTTTCTCGACAAAGAGGTGGTGCCGCACCAGGACGCCTGGGAAGAGGCCGGGGTGGTCGACCGCGCTGTCTGGAGGAAGGCGGGGGAGATGGGCTTCCTGCTGCCCTGGGCGGACGAGGAGTACGGTGGCGCCGGGCTCAAGGACTTCCGCTACGAGCAGATCATGTGCGAGGAGCTGGCGCGGATCAACGAACCGGGCTTCATGATCCCGCTGCACTCGGCGTTGTGCGGGCCGTACATCGCCGAATACGGTAGCGCCGAGCAGAAGGCCCGCCTGTTGCCGGGGATCGTCCGTGGCGAGACCATCCTCGCCGTGGCCATGACCGAGCCGTCCGCCGGCTCCGACCTGGCCGGCATGCGCAGCACCGCGGTGGACAAGGGTGACCACTGGCTGCTCAACGGCTCCAAGGTGTTCATCTCCAACGGCCTGCTGGCCGACCTGGTGATCGTCGCGGCGAAGACCGATCCGGCGAACAAGCACGCCATGGGCCTGTTCCTGGTGGAGCGCGGCATGCAAGGCTTCGAGCGCGGGCGCAACCTGAAGAAGCTCGGCATGAAGAGCCAGGACACCGCCGAGCTGTTCTTCAACAATGTGCGGGTGCCGAAGGAAAACCTGCTGGGCGACGCCAAGGGCGGCTTCTTCTACCTGATGAACATGCTCGCCCAGGAGCGCCTGACCAACGCCTGCGGCGCGGTGGCCGGGGCCGAGGCGGCGTTGCAGGCGACCATCGACTACGTGAAGGAGCGCCAGGCCTTCGGCCGGCCGGTGGCGCACTTCCAGAACACCCGCTTCAAGCTCGCCGAAATGCGTACCCAGATCGACGTGGCGCAGGTCTTCACCGACCGCTGCGTGATGGACCACAACCAGAAGAAGCTGTCCCCCGAGGTCGCCGCCGAAGCCAAGCTGTTCACCACCGAGCTGCTGGGCAAGGTGGTCGACGAAGGCGTGCAACTGCATGGCGGCTGGGGCTACATGTGGGAGTATCCGATCTGCAGGATGTACGCCAACGCCCGCATCCAGCGGATCTTCGCCGGTACCTCGGAGATCATGAAAGAGATCATCAGCCGCGGCATGAAGCTCTGACGCCACGGCCATGTCGCGCCGCGCGGCGGGTGGATAGGCTGCTCGGCAGGCGATCCCGACCAATGCCCGGCGACCCAGAGGAGGGAGCATGAAAGGCCCGTTGTCATCGTTGAAAGTGCTGGATTTCTCGACCCTGTTGCCGGGGCCGTTCGCCTCGCTGCTGCTGGCCGACATGGGGGCGGACGTGCTGCGCGTGGAGTCGCCCGGGCGCATGGACCTGGTGCGGGTGCTGCCGCCGCACGTCGACGGCACCTCGGCCAGCCATGCCTACCTGAACCGCAACAAGCGTTCCATCGGCCTCGACCTGAAGCGGCAGGGCGCGCGCGAGGTGGTGCTGGAGCTGGTACGCGAATACGACATCGTCCTCGAACAGTTCCGTCCGGGGGTGATGGACAAGCTCGGCGTCGGCTACGAGGCGCTGAAGGCGGCGAACCCGCGGCTGATCTACGTGGCCATCACCGGCTACGGCCAGACCGGGCCGTACCGCGAGCGCGCCGGGCATGACATCAACTACCTGGCGCTGGCCGGCGTCGCCAGCTACACCGGGCGCCGCGAGCGTGGCCCGTTGCCGCTGGGGGTGCAACTGGCGGACCTCGCCGGTGGTTCGTTGCATGGCGTGATGGGCCTGCTGGCGGCGGTCATCCACCGGCAGCAGACCGGCGAGGGGCAGTTCGTCGACATCAGCATGACCGACTGCGCCTTCAGCCTGAACGGCATGGCCGGTGCAGGCTATCTCGCGGCCGGGGTCGAGCCGGAGATGGAGGCGCTGGCGCTGAACGGCGGCAGCTTCTACGACTACTACCGCACCCGCGATGGCCGCTGGTTCTCGGTAGGCAGCCTGGAACCGCAGTTCATGCAGCAGTTCTGCGCCGCCATCGGCCGCCCGGAACTGGCCGCCCGCGGCCTGTCGCCGAAGCCGGAAGAGCAGCGGGCGCTGAAGCGCGAGATCGAGATGGAGTTCGAGAAACGCGACTTCGCCGAATGGCAGGCGGTGTTCGCCGCCCTGGATGCCTGCGTGGAGCCGCTGCTGCCGCTCTCCGAGGCGCTGGAACACCCGCAGTTGCAGGCGCGCGGGCTGGTCGCCCGGGTGCCGCTGGCGGACGGCGGCAGCCAGGCGCAGATGGCCTGTCCGATCAAGTTTTCCGCCGGCCTGCCGGCGCCTCGCCACATCGGCACGGCGCTCGGCGCCGACACCGTGGCGGTGCTCGAAGGCCTGGGCTACTCCGCCGAACGGATCGCCGAGCTGAAGGCGGCCGGGGCCATCGCCTGAATCACTCGCGGAGCACTTCGCCGGTGAACACCAGGGTCGCCTTGCAGCGCCGGCAGTAGTAGCGGCGCCCCTTGGCCACCAGGGTGTGGCGTTGCGGGGAGAACGGGAAGTCGTTGTGCTCCGGGCAATGGCAGCGGTACAGGTAGCGGGTGGTGGCGCGGCGCTTGACCGCGTAGGTGTGGCAGCGGTCCGGCGGCAGGCCGTAGATGCCGCGCATGATCAACTGCCACTCCTCGCCGTGGGGGCGGATGCGCGGGCCGAACAACTGGTGCGCGATCAGGTGCGCGACTTCGTGGGCCACGGTCTGTTCCAGGAAGTGCTCGCGGTTCTCGCGGTACAGCTGGGGATTGAAGCGCAGCAGGTTCTCGTCGAGATGGGCGACCCCGGCTTTCTGGCCGCGCAGGCGGAAGCTGACGGTCGGGCGGGGGAAGCTGCGTTGGAAGAAGTGTTCGGCCTGCCGATAGCAGGCCTCGACGCGGGCGTTGAGGTGTTCGGGCATTCGGGAAGACTCCAGCAGCGGGCGATTATGCCGGAGACAGGAGGGCGGGCGCAGGCGTCGGGACGACCGCTCGTCCGGGGTGCAGGATCAGGCAAGCGCGGCGGCGGGCAAGAAAAAACCGGGCGGCGGTTGCCCGCGGCCCGGTCGTACGATGCGTTCGCTGGACGTCAGCTGGTGTATTCCGGGCCGACCCCGCTGCCCCAGAGGATCACCGACAGGGCGATCATCGCCACCAGCACCACCAGGCCCACCGCCAGCACCGAGCTGGAGAACAGGAAGCCTTCGTCCTTGTGGATGTTCATGAAGGTGGGAATCCCCACGTAGAGCAAGTAGACCGTGTAGCTGATCGCCGCCACCCCGACGATCATTCCCAGCCAGAGGTGCGGATACAGCGCCGCCAGCCCGGCGATGAACAGCGGCGTGGCGTTGTAGGCGGCGAACACGATGCACTGGGTCAGGCTCGGGTTGGCGTCGTAGGTCCGCGCCATCCAGTGGATGAACGCGCCCATCACCGCCACCCCGGCGAGCATCGCCAGGTAGGTGAGGACCGTCATCTGCAACGCGCTGGCCTGGGTCAACTTGACCGGATCGCCGCCGCCGACCACCCAGCCGACCTGGGTCGTGCCGATATAGGCGGAAATCGCCGGAATGGCAGCCAGGATCAGGATGTGGGTCAGGTACATGTGGCTGATGCTTTCTTCTTCGCCACGGATTTCCTGCCATTCCTGATCGGGATGGGTGAAGAGCCCCCATACATGATGGATCATGCCGTTTCCTCCTCGTTCTTATGTGGTCGCCCCCCAGCGAAGCGCCGGGCGCGCATGGACAGCGCCACCCGGTGCTCGGCCGACCTATGCGACCTTATGTCGCAGTATAGGAACGGCCCGAGCCCGCGTCGCTCGCGGGTTTAGAGCAAATCGAAGCTTCACGGCCGGCTGTAATAGCGTTGCAGTATTTCCATCGCCTTGTTGATCGATTGCAGGCGCGCAGTGCTGCCGCCGCGGTCGGGATGGTGCTGGCTGACCAGTTGCCGGTAGCGCAGCTTGATGGCGGGATAGTCGACCGCGCCCTCCAGCTCGAACAGGGCGAGGGCGGCAGCCTTCTCCTCGCTGCCCTGCATGCGCGTCCAGAAACTCTGCAGCAGCCGCTCGACGTCGGCCTCGCTGGTCTCCCCCAGGTGACGCAGGTCGAGGTAGTAGTCGCGCAGCGGATCGCCCTGTTCCAGCGCCTGCGTGCCATCCACGTAAGGATGCAGGCGCAGGCTCAGCGGGCTGATCTCCAGGTGCGCCTCGCGCTCGGCCCAGAGGTGGTCGCGCAGGTGGTAGAGCGCGTTGAACAGGAGGAAATGGGTGCGGAACAGCACCAGCTTGTCGGCCAGTTCGCGATGGGGGATATGCGTCGAATGGCGGGCCTTCAGCAGCTGGATCAACTGGTATTCGGAAAGCCCCTCGGGATGCTCGCGCAGCAGGCAGAGGATCTGCCCGGCGAGGTCGAGGCGGTGGTCGAGGTCGGGAGTCATGAGGCAAGACTAGCATCGGGCGTCGGGAGGGGCTGGGGTCGGCGTCGCTTTGTGCGTAAAATAGCCAGCTTTTCTCCTCGAACACCCGGATTCCAGAGCACCATGGGCACCCTTTCGGTCAATCAGAACAAACTGCAGAAGCGCCTGCGCCGCCTGGCCGGCGAGGCCATCACCGACTTCAACATGATCGAGGATGGCGACAAGGTCATGGTCTGCCTGTCCGGCGGCAAGGACAGCTACACCATGCTCGACATCCTGCTCTACCTGCAGAAGGTCGCGCCGATCCGCTTCGAGATCGTCGCGGTGAACATGGACCAGAAGCAGCCCGGTTTTCCCGAGCATGTCCTGCCGGAGTACCTGAAGTCGATCGGCGTCGAGTACCACATCGTCGAGAAGGACACCTACTCGGTGGTCAAGGAGAAGATCCCGGAAGGCAAGACCACCTGCTCGCTGTGCTCGCGCCTGCGCCGTGGCACGCTGTACACCTTCGCCGACGAGATCGGCGCGACCAAGATGGCCCTCGGTCACCATCGCGACGACATCCTCGAGACCTTCTTCCTCAACATGTTCTACGGCGGAACCCTGAAGGCCATGCCGCCGAAGCTGCTGGCCGACGACGGGCGCAACGTGGTGATCCGGCCGCTGGCCTATTGCAGCGAGAAGGACATCGAGGCCTATTCCCAGCTCAAGGAGTTTCCGATCATCCCCTGCAACCTCTGCGGTTCGCAGGAGAACCTGCAGCGCCAGGTGGTCAAGGAAATGCTGCTGGAATGGGAACGCAAATCGCCGGGGCGTACCGAGATCATGTTCCGCGCCCTGCAGAACGTGGTGCCGTCGCAACTGGCCGACCGCAACCTGTTCGACTTCGCCAACCTGCGCATCGACGAGAACGCCACGCCGCGCTTCCTCGACGTGATGAACCTCTGAGCCGCGCCGCGGGTCAGTTCTTCTCTCCGGTCTGCAAGGATTCCCGATGCGCGACTACGCCTGGATGTACGAATACTGCCTGAACCGCTTCGGCTCCAGGGAGGCGCTGGAAGCGCGCCTGCCGCAGCCGAAGAGCGCCGCCGAGCTGCGCGCGGTGGGTGACGACCGCTACCTGTCGCTGATCAGCCTGCGGATCTTCCGCGCCGGCCTCAAGCACAGCCTGGTGGACGCCAAGTGGCCGGCCTTCGAGGAAGTGTTCTTCGGCTTCGATCCGCAGAAGGTCGTGCTCATGAGCGCCGAGCATCTCGAGCGGCTGATGCAGGACGCCCGCCTGATCCGCCACCTGGGCAAGCTCAAGAGCGTGCCGCGCAATGCGCAGATGGTGCTCGACCTGGCCCGCGAACATGGCAGCTTCGGCAACTTCCTCGCGGATTGGCCGGAAACCGACATCGTCGGCCTGTGGAAGCTGGTGAGCAAGCGCGGCAACCAGCTCGGCGGCTTGTCGGCGCCGCGTTTCCTGCGGATGGCCGGCAAGGACACCTTCATTCCCAGCGACGACATGGTCGCCGCGCTGAAGGCCCAGGAGATCATCGACAAACCGCCCACCAGCCTCAAGGACCTGGCTGCCGTGCAGGCCGCCTTCAACCAGTGGCGCGAGGAGAGCGGCCGGCCGCTGTGCCAGCTGTCGGTGATGCTGGCACATACGGTCAATCATTGAGCTAGAGGCTCAGCCGACCGCTGCCGATCATCCATAGCGCCGCCAGCGCGAGGACCAGCACCAGCGCCGCGACGCTGCCTTCGGCGCGATTGCCGAACGCCGGCAGGCCGCGCTGGCGACGGGCATGCAGGAAGAAGCCCAGGCCTGGCGCGTAGAGGATCATCGACAGCAGCAGGTATTTCAGCCCGGCGGCGTAGATCAGCCAGACCCCGTAGAGCGTCCCCAACAGCGCCAGCGCCAGCATCGCGCCCGAGTGTGGGCGGCGCGCCACCAGCTTCAGGCAGAAGCCGGCGCAGAGCAGGTAGGGGATCAACGCCATCGAGGTGGCCAACTGGATCAGCGCGTTGTAGCCCGAGGCGTTGAGGAAGGCCACCAGCAGCAGCGCAGAGATCAGCGTGCTGGTCAGCCACAGTGCCGGCGCCGGGGTTTCCACCGCATTGGTGCGGCCGAACAGTGCCGGCGCGGTGTGCGTTGGGCCACGGCTGGCCAGGTAGAGCATTTCCACCGCGAGCATGGTCCAGGCCAGCAGCGCGCCGCCGACCGAGACGATCAGCCCGACGTTGATCAGCGTGGCGCCCCAGGGGCCCACCGCCGCGGCCATCACCTGGGCCATCGAGGGGTTCTTCATCTGCGCCAGTTCGTGCTGCGGCACCACGCCCAGCGACAGCACCGAGACGCAGACCAGCAACAGCAGGGTGACCACGAAGCCGAGCAGGGTTGCGCGGCTGACATCGGCCGCGTGCCGCGCGTGGCTGGCATAGACCGTGGCGCTCTCGATGCCGAGGAATACCCAGACGGTGTAGAGCATGGTGGTTTCCACCTGGCGGGTGACGCTGCCCAGGGCCGGGCTGCCCCAGAAGTCCAGGTGAAAGGTCTCGATGCGGAAGGCCAGGGCTACGCAGAGGATGAACAGGGCGATCGGCACCACCTTGGCGAGGGTCACGATGGCGTTGGTGATCGCCGCGTTGTGCACGCCGTGGAGGACGAAGGCATGCATCAGCCAGAGCACCGTCAATTCGCCGAGCAGCGCCGGCCAGGTGGTTCCGTCGCCGAAGAAGGCCAGCGCGCCGAACGAGCCGAGGGCGCTGAACAGCACCACCAGGTAGCCGGCGTTGCCGACCCAGGCGGAAATCCAGTAGCCCCAGGCGGCATTGAACCCCAGGTATTCGCCGAAGCCTTCGCGGGCGTAGCCGTAGACGCCGTCGTCCAGTTCGGGGCGGGTGGTCGACAGCCACTGGAATATCCGCGTCAGGGTCAGCATGCCGACGAAGGTGATCGCCCAGGCGATCAGGATCGCGCCGGCGCCTGCGCCTTCGGCCATGTTCTGCGGCAGGCTGAAGATGCCGCTGCCGATGATGCCGCCCACCACCAGCGCGGTCAGCGCCGGCAGCCCCAGTTTTCCCTTGTCCGAATCGGCCATGTGGCACCTCCGAAACTGCATCCGGTATGTCGCGCCAGGCGCAGGCGGAGCCTGCGCCGGGGTGCGACGGCGGGAGGCGGCGGGTCGGTCCGCCGCGGCATGGTTCAGAAGCGCAGCGACATGCAACTGACGCCGCCGTCGATCTTGCGATATTCGGAGGTGTCCACCTCGATCACCCGGTAGCCGAGGCGGGCGATCTTCTCGCGGGTCCGGGGATAGCCGGCGGGCATGATCACCCTTTCGTTGACCCAGATGCAGTTGGCGGCGTAGGACTCCTCTTCGGGGATCTCGATGATGTTGAAGTCCTGGAACTCCGGCTTGCTGACGAACTCGCCGGCGGCCAGCAGGTTGTTGTGTTCCAGGTAGGCGAGCCCGGTCTTCAGGTGCAGGACCTTTTCCAGGCGCACCACCGAGCCGCTGAGGCCATGTTTCTCCAGGATCGCGATCATCTGCCGGGCGCCCTCGGCGTTGGTGCGGGCCGATTCGCCGATGTAGAAGTGGTCGCCGACCATCATGATGTCGCCGGCTTCCACCGTGCCGGGTGCCTCGATGCGCTCGACCTTGCCCGGATAGAAGCGCTGCACGGTTTCCTCGATGATCTCGGTCTCGCCGCGCCGCGATTCGGCGCCGGGGCGGGTGATGATGGCGCAGCGCGAGGTGCAGAGCACCGGGTCCTCGACGAACACCGAGTCGGGGAAGCGTTCGTCCGGCGGCAGCAGGGTGATGTCCACGTCGCAGGTCTGCAAGGCGCGGATGTAGGCGTTGTGCTGCTCCAGGGCCTTGGCGTAGTCCGGCTTGCCGAGGTGGCTGGAGGTCAGGCCGTCGACCAGGCTGCGGGCGGGCGTGCGAGCGATGATGTGCTTGAACATGACGATTTTCCTCGTGTGGGGACGACGAGGTCGTTGCAAGCCACGCGCCAGCCAACGCCCGGGAATTGCCTTGGAAATCCTTGATAAATCGGAGGATTTTCCTGGTTTTCCGAGGGCTTGGTTGATCCACGCCAAGGATGCTCGGTCGCGCTGCGTCGAAGATGGGACAACTGACGAGATTTCGACATCCGGGAAACCGAGGGGGAGAGCATGGCGCTTGTCGAGGAGCCGACGATTTCCACGCGAAGCGGTGAACTGGCCTGGTTGGTGGACTGCCTGGCGCCGATTTTCGACGGCCTGCGGCAACCGGTCACGGTGGTCGACCCCTCCGGTCGCTTCGTCTACTACAACCGTGCCAGCGGCCTGCTCGATGGTCTCGACCCGCAGCGGGCGCTGGGCATGCACCTGTTGCAGAGCGCTCCCTGGCTGGCGGCCGAGCAAAGCACTCTGTTGCGTTGCCTGGCCGAAGGGCGGCCGTCGATCGATACGCTGCAGGCCTACGTGGGGGCCGGCGGCGAGCTGTTGCAGTATCGCCACCGAGCGATCCCGCTGCGCGGGCGCGACGGTTGCCTGCTCGGCGCGATGGAACTCGGCGAAGTCGTCGCCGAGACCGAAGAGGCCGCAGGCCTGGCGGATTGCCCGAACATCCTGAGCGTGGCGCCGAGCCTGCTGCGGCAGTTGCAGCGCCTGGACGTTTTCGCCGCCACCGACCTGCCGCTGCTGATCCATGGCGAGACCGGCACCGGCAAGGAACTGTTCGCCCGTCGCGCCCATGCCCTGAGCCCGCGACGCAGCGGTCCGATGATCAGCCTGAACTGCGCAGCGATTCCCGAGACGCTGCTGGAAAGTACCCTGTTCGGCACCACCCGCGGCGCTTTCACCGGCGCCGAGAACCGCAAGGGCATGTTCGCCCTGGCGCAGGGCGGCAGCTTGTTCCTCGACGAGATCAATTCCATGCCGATGGCCATGCAGAGCAAGCTGCTGCGGGTCCTGCAGGACGGCAGCTACCTGCCTCTGGGCAGCCTGAGCCCGCAGCGGGCCGATGTGCGCCTGATCGCGGCGAGCAACCAGCCGCCGCGCCAGGCGATCGCCGAGGGACGCCTGCGCGAGGACCTGTACTACCGTCTGGACGTGGGCAGCCTGTGCATCCCGCCGCTGCGCGAGCGCCCCGGCGATGTGGAACTGCTGGCACGGGCGTTCGTCCGTCGCGATGCGCGCAGCCTCAACCCGCGTGTCACCGCTCTTGGCGAGCGGGCGCTGGCGCAGTTGCTGGCCTGCGACTGGCCGGGCAACGTCCGGCAACTGGAAAACGTGATCCGGCGCAGCCTGTTGCTGCACGGGGAGGGCGGCGCACTGCTGGATGAGGTGGCGTTCGCCGACGACGGCGCCGAGGCCGTGGGCGGCGAGGCCGCGCTCTCGATGAACAGCGCGGCGGTCGGAGGCCTGCGCGAGGCGCTGGCGCAACAGGAGCGCAACCTGATAGAAGACGCCTTGCGCCAGGCGCGCGGCAATCTCTCCCGGGCCGCCGCCCGGTTGCGGATTCCGCGCACGACCCTGCTCGGGCGCATGCGCCGGCTCGGCTTGCCGGCTTCCCTCGATCCGCCAGCCTGACAGGAGCCAACCATGGACAGCCACAGCCCGATCGCCACCGTCGCCCAGGCCCTGCGGCGCGCCGAACGCATCCTGGTCATCACTGGCGCCGGCCTCTCCGCGGATTCCGGTATGCCCACCTATCGCGGCCTCGGCGGTCTCTACAACGGTCGCACGGAAGAGGGCCTGCCGATCGAGGCGGCACTTTCCGGACCGATGCTGCGGCGCGATCCGGCGCTGTGCTGGAAGTACCTCGCGGAACTCGGCAAGGCTTGCCTGGCGGCCCGACCCAACGCCGGCCACGAAGCCATCGCCGAGTTGCAGAAGCACAAGCCGGAATGCTGGGTGCTGACCCAGAACATCGACGGCTTCCATCGCCAGGCCGGCTCGCCGGCCGAGCGGCTGATCGAGATCCATGGCGAACTGGCGCCGCTCTACTGCCAGTCCTGCGGTGCCGAGAGCGGCGGCCTGGAGGAGCATCTGCACGGCCAGTTGCCGCCGCGCTGCGCCGCTTGCGGTGGGGTGCTGCGGCCGCCGGTGGTGCTGTTCGAGGAAATGTTGCCGGAAGAGGCGATCGATACCCTGTACCGCGAATTGCGCAAAGGCTTCGATGCGGTGCTGGTGGTGGGAACCACCGCGAGCTTCCCCTATATCGTCGAACCGGTGCTGCGCACGCGGCAGGCGGGAGGCTTCACCGCGGAGGTGAATCCTGGCGTGACCGACCTCAGCGAGCGGGTCGATGTGAAAATGACAGGACGAGCCTTAGACATCATGCCGCAGGTGGTAAGTCACATTTATCGATAAAAAACTTGCATAGGATTGATCGAGAAGGCAAATTAGCCCGCTAGTAAAACTAATGAGACACGGTCGTGCCCATGCTTAAACGCTTAGCACCCCTCGTGCCCATGAGTTTCGTTCTGCTGCTGGCCGCTTGCGCCAGCCATTCGCCGGAGCCGCAGGTCGCCAAAGAGCCGACCGCAGCCAAGAGCAGCATCGACGTCGAACGCGACGCGATCGCTTGGCAGGATGTTGAGGACGAAGGGGCGGACAATTCATCGGCTGGTACGCCTGCGCTGGCGTCCAGCATCCTCGAGCGCGCTTTCGAACTGATCGGTACGCCGTACCGTTTCGGCGGTACGACGGCGAAAGGCTTCGATTGCAGCGGCTTCGTCGGCTACCTGTTCCGCGAGGAGGCCGGCATCAAGCTGCCGCGCTCCACCCGCGAACTCATCGATATGGACGTACCGCTGGTCTCCAAGGACGAGCTGCAGCCCGGCGACCTGCTGTTCTTCAACAACCGTGGCCGTGGCCGCGTCAGCCACGCCGGCATCTACATCGGCGATGGCCAGTTCATCCATTCCGCCAGCCGTCGCGGCGGCGGGGTGCGGGTGGACAGCCTGGACTCCAGCTACTGGAGCCTGAGCTACATGGAAGCCAAGCGGGTGCTCGAACCCGGCTACAAGGATGCCCTGACGAGCAAGCGCTAAACTTAAAGTTTTACTTTAAGTATTGCGTTTAACTCCTTGTCGTAGCAAAGTGGAAGCATTCCTCACCAGGAAGGCTTCCACTATGCATGCACTGGCCCGATTCTCGATCCTCGCCTTTGCTGCGCTGCTTACCGCCTGCGCCAGCAAAGCGCCGCCCCCCGCGCCCGCCAAACAGGTCGTATTCCGTCCGGCGACGAATTTCTCGCCCGCCGCCGACGATGTGCTGTTCCGTGCCCTCGGCCTGGTCGGCACGCCCTACCGCTGGGGCGGCAACACGCCCGATTCGGGCTTCGATTGCAGCGGCCTGATCAACTTCGTCTACCGCGACATGACCGGCATCAAGCTGCCGCGCTCGACCCGCGAGATGATTTCCATGCGCGCGCCCAGCGTGCCGGTGCAGGCCCTGCAGACCGGCGACCTGGTGTTCTTCGCCACCTCCGGTGGTCGCACCGTGAGCCATGCCGGCATCTACGTCGGCGAGGGTCGCTTCGTGCATGCGCCGCGCACCGGCGGCACGGTGCGCCTGGACAGCCTGCAGAACAGCTACTGGCAACGCGCGTACCTGGACGCCAAGCGCGTGCTGGTCGCGCCGTCGCCGTTGGCGCGGGTGCCCTGAGGCGGGGAGGTCCGGGCCGATGACCACCCGCACCCTCAACCTCGACGACAACCTCTACCGCTACCTGCTGGACGTTTCGCTGCGGGAAACCCCGCTGATGACCCGCCTGCGCGAGGAAACCGCGAAGCTGCCCAACGCACGCTGGCAGATCGCCCCCGAGCAGGGCCAGTTCATCGCCTTGCTGCTGACCCTGATCGGCGCGCGGCGGGCGCTGGAGGTCGGCACCTTCACCGGCTACAGCGCCCTGTGCATGGCTACCGCCCTTGGCGAGCAGGGGCGTCTTACCTGTTGCGACCTGCCCGGCGACTACCACCTGACTGCGCGCCGCTACTGGCGCGAAGCCGCTGTCGAGGAGCGCATCGAGCTACGCCTCGGGCCCGCCCTGGAAACCCTGCGTGCGTTGCTCGACGAAGGCCTGGCCGGGCAGTTCGACCTGGCCTTCATCGACGCCGACAAGGCCAACTACCCCGAATACCTGGAGGCCGCGCTGGCGCTGGTGCGCCAGGGTGGGCTGGTGCTTTTCGACAACGTGCTGTGGAGCGGCCGGGTGCTCGAAGCGCAGCCGAAGAGTGCGGATACCCGCGGCATCCAGCAGCTCAACCTGGCGCTGAAGAACGACGCGCGGGTGGACTACTCGCTGCTGCCGATCGGCGACGGGCTGAGCGTCTGTCGCAAGCGCTGAGCGAGGCTCAGCGCACGCCCCACGGCGGGCTGCCCAGGGCCTGCTGGAGAAACTGGACGAACAGCTTCACCTTCGGCGAGAGGGTTGCCGCTCGCGAATACATGGCGTAGATCAGGTCGTCCAGCGGCCGCTCCTGCGGCAGGGCCTCGACCAGCCGGCCGGCGGCCAGGTCCTCGGCGGCGATGAACAGCGGCAGCATCGCCAGGCCCAGGCCACGCACCGCGGCGTCGCGCATGGTCTGGCCGTTGTTGGTGTTGAAGCGTCCGCGCGGGGTGATCATCCGCGCCGGCTCGCCGGCCACCCGCGGCTCGAAGCTCCATAGCTGCGACGGGGTGTTGTGGCTGTAGCCGATGCAGGGATGGCAGAGGATGTCTTCGATGCGTTGCAGCGGGCCGTGCCGTTCCAGGTATTCCGGGCTGCAACACACTACCCGGCGGCTGGTGCCCAGTTGGCGGGCGATCAGCGAGCTGTCCTGCAGGCGGGTGATGCGGATCGCCAGGTCGTAGCCTTCCTTCTCGAAGTCGACGATCCGGTCGTCCAGTTGCAGGACCACTTCCAGGCGCGGGTTGCGCGCCATGAATTCCATCACCAGCGGCCCCAGCCAGAGCGTGCCGAAGCTCATCGGCGCCATCACCCGCAATTCCCCGCACAGGTCGTTCTCGCGCAGGGCCACGCTTTCCGCGGCGTTGTTCAGGTCCTGCAGCGAGGCCTTGGCCGACTTGTAGAAGAAGCCGCCGGCCTCGGTCGGCTCGACGTTGCGCGTCGAGCGGTAGAGCAGGCGCACGCCGAGGTGGCGCTCCAGGTCGCTGACGCGTTTGCTGATCACGGACTTGGACAGGCTCATGCGTTCGGCGGCGGCGCTGATGCTGCCCAGCTCGACCACGTTGAGGAAGGCCTGTATGTCTTCAAGGCGCAGGCTCATGGCGAATCTCGAAACAATCGGGAGGCAGACTGTCGCATGCGGGAGAACTCCTGGTAAGGGGATGCGCGCGTCGCACGTACGGGAAAGACAATGGCAGGGCAAGCGTAGCGCGCCCGGGGAATGGCATTGTTCTCGTATCGAGAACACCGTTTTCGCATTTTACCGGGCGGTAAATCGCTGTCGCTGTCACTACTCTTGATGGGCGGCGTGCGCTCCCGAGACCGCCCATGCTTGCCTCCCAGGAGGCGCTTCGTTTCACACCGCGCGGCGACGGACGCCGCCCGAGACCGGAGAAACACCATGTCCTTCACCTACAAGCGACTCGACAAGAACGATGCGGCGGTGCTGTTCGTCGACCACCAGGCAGGCCTGCTCTCCCTGGTCCGCGATTTCAGCCCGGACGAGTTCAAGAACAACGTCCTGGCATTGGCCGACATCGCCAGGTTCTTCAACCTGCCGACCATCCTCACCACCAGCTTCGAGGATGGCCCCAACGGCCCGCTGGTGCCGGAACTCAAGGAAATGTTTCCGCAGGCCCCGTACATCGCCCGCCCCGGCAACATCAACGCCTGGGACAACGAGGACTTCGTCAAGGCAGTCAAGGCCACCGGCAAGAAGCAACTGATCATCGCCGGCGTGGTGACCGATGTCTGCGTAGCCTTCCCGACCCTCTCGGCACTGGAGGAGGGGTTTGACGTATTCGTCGTCACCGACGCCTCCGGCACCTTCAACCCGGTGGTGCGCGACGCCGCCTGGGCGCGCATGACCGCCGCCGGCGCGCAACTGATGAACTGGTTCAGCGTCGGCTGCGAACTGCACCGCGACTGGCGCAACGACATCGAAGGCTTCGGTGCCATCCTCGGCGGCCACCTGCCGGCGTACGCCAACCTGATCCAGAGCTTCGGCACGAAGAAGTAAGCCGGCTTCGCCGCTGTCCCGGACACAAGGCACTCCGACCATCGGGTGCCTTGTGTCGTTTTCCGTCCAGGTGTTTTCATCGGAACGCCGCTTCGCCGGAACCCGAGGTTCCGGCACGCCCCCCATGCACAGGAGAAACCCCATGGCTACCCAGGTCGTCAACGCTTCCCTCGGCACCACCCCTTATCGCGTGACCCTCGGCGACGACAGCCACCAGTGGCTGAGCGACGTGCCGGCCGCCCTCGGCGGCGCCGACAGCGGTCCCTCGCCGCACGAGATCCTGCTCTCGGCGCTGGGCGCCTGCACGGCGATCACTGTGGCGATGTACGCGCAGCGCAAGGAGTGGCCGCTGGAGGGTATCGACGTGCAACTGAACATCGTCGAGGAACGCACCAAGCCGGAGCCCTTCACCCATATCCGCCGCGACATCCGCCTGGCCGGCGATCTCGACGCCGAGCAGCGCCAGCGTCTGCTGGAGATCGCCAATGCCTGCCCGATCCATCGTGTACTCTCCGGAGAGGTCAGCGTCAGCAGCCAGCTACGCGACTGAACCCGCACGCACAACGAGGAGCACGGCATGAGCGACGACATCAAGGTATTGGGCATTTCCGGCAGCCTGCGCAGCGGCTCCTACAACAGCGCGGCGCTGCAGGAGGCGATTGGCCTGGTCCCGCCGGGCATGAGCATCGAGCTGGCGGACATCTCCGGCATCCCGCTGTACAACGAGGACGTCTACGCCCTCGGCTTCCCGCCCGCGGTGGAACGCTTCCGCGAGCAGATCCGCGCGGCGGACGCGCTGCTGTTCGCCACCCCGGAATACAACTATTCGATGGCCGGGGTGCTGAAGAATGCCATCGACTGGGCCTCGCGGCCGCCGGAGCAGCCGTTCTCCGGCAAGCCGGCGGCGATCCTCGGTGCCAGTGCCGGGCGTTTCGGCACCGCGCGGGCGCAGTATCACTTGCGCCAGACGCTGGTGTTCCTCGACGTTCATCCGCTGAACAAGCCGGAAGTGATGATCTCCAGCGCGCAGAACGCCTTCGACGCCCAGGGCCGGCTGCTCGACGACAAGGCGCGCGAGCTGATCCAGCAGCAGTTGCAGGCCCTGCAGCTATGGGTGCGCCGCCTGCGCGGTTGAATGCCTCGTCACCGGAGAGCCTGAACATGAGCAATACCGAAGAGCGTTGCGACCTGTCCTCCTCGCGGGACTGTCCGGAGCGCCGCGAACACCTGCTGCAACGGGTCACCGCGCGTGCCGCGGAAATCGGCGGCGGGATCACCGTCAGTCGGCTGATGCCGTCGCGCCAGCGGCGGATGATCGGTGCCTGGTGCTTCCTCGACCATGCCGGTCCCGCCGAATTCGAACCTGGCGGCGGACTGGCCGTGGGCCCGCACCCGCACATCGGCCTGCAGACCTTTACCTGGATGATCCAGGGCGAGGCGTTGCACCGCGACAGCCTGGGCAACGTCCAGGTGATCCGCCCCGGCCAGGTCAACCTGATGACCGCCGGTCATGGCATCGCCCACACCGAGGAGTCGCTGCCCGACGAGCGCCACGCCCACGCCGCGCAGTTGTGGATCGCGCTGCCCTACGAGCAGCGCGACATCGCCCCGGCCTTCGACCATCATCCCGACCTGCCGCGCTGGCAGGAGCAGGGGGTCACCTTCACCCTGCTGGCCGGTGCGCTGGCCGGGCGACAGGCGCCGTGCCGGCTCTACTCGCCGCTGCTCGGTGCCGACCTGGCCTGCCACGACGCCTCGACCCTGCAACTGACGCTCGACCCGCACTTCGAGTACGGCCTGCTGCCGCTGGAAGGCGGGTTGGAAGTGGGCGGCGAGCATTTCGCGGTGAACGAACTGGCCTACCTGGGCGACGGCCGCGACGGCCTGCAACTGCAACTCGACCCTGGCGCGCGGGTGCTGTTGCTGGGTGGCGCACCGTTCGGTGCGGAGATCTTCATGTGGTGGAACTTCGTCGGCCACAGCAAGGGCGAGATCGCCCGGGCGCAGAAGGCCTGGGAGGAGGGGGATGCCCGCTTCGGCCGGCTCGACGCCCTGGAAGGGCCGCGCTTGAGCGCTCCGCCGATTCCCTGGAAGATCGACGCCGAGTGAGGTTGATGTGCCGCCGGGTGCCCCGGCGGCGTCCTCGAATGCCTGTCGGCGATCGTTGTGGACCTGCGGCCTGGCGATTCGCCGGCAGCGGGAAAACTTTCTGCACCCATCGCCGGTCAGAACTCGCCTATCGCATGCACCGAACAGGAAGTGAGCCACATGCAATTCGAACACCTGGTCCAGGTCAACGACCGGACACTTGTCGACCTGCCGGTCCTCGACCGGCTGCAACTCTGGGAAGGCCTGGTCTGCCGTGCGCGCGAGCCACAGTATTTCGTCGTCGGCCTGGAGCGTTTCGAGATCCTCGTCGATGACGGCGACCGCCTGCACCGGCGCCTGTACCTGCCGGGTCTGGTGGTCGAGGACGAAGTCGTGCTGAAGGCGCCGGACAGTGCCCACTACAGTATCAAGCCGAGCGCCGAGGTGGCCGGCGGCAGCCTCGACATGACCATCGAGGAGCCGGAACCCGGCTCGCTGTTCGTGCGTTTCGCCTACTGCACCCGCTACCTGCAGCCGCTGGGCGACGAACTACCCTACGACGCCTTCGTCAAGCAGGCCTATATCGCCATGGATGTGGAGACCATCGCCACCATCCGCGACCGGTTCGGCGCCAGCGCCGCCAGCGGGAGTTGAGCGTGGAACACGGAAGCAGTTTTCTCCAGTCCGGCGTGGTCTTCCTGATCGCGGCGGTGTTCATGGTGCCGCTGGCCAAGCGCCTGCAACTGGGCGCGGTGCTCGGCTACCTGCTGGCCGGCGTGCTGATCGGTCCCAGCGTGCTGGGCCTGGTGGACAACCCGGAAAGCGTCGCGCAGATCTCCGAGATGGGCGTGGTATTGCTGCTGTTCATCATCGGCCTGGAGCTGTCGCCGCGGCGCCTGTGGGTGATGCGCAAGTCGGTGTTCGGCGTCGGCCTGCTGCAGGTGCTGCTGACCGGCCTGGTGATCGGCACTGTGGCCCTGGTCGGCTTCGACCAGCCGGTGAACAGCGCGGTGGTGCTCGGCCTGGGCCTGGCGCTGTCGTCCACCGCCTTCGGCCTGCAGATCCTCGCCGAGCGCAAGGAACTTACACAGCCCCATGGCCGCCTGGCCTTCGCCATCCTGCTGTTCCAGGACATCGCGGCGATCCCGCTGATCGCCATGATCCCGCTGCTCAGCGGTGCGCACAGCGACGCCGGCGGCAGCGAACTGACCCAGACCCTCAAGGTGGTCGGCAGCATCGCCGCGGTGGTGGTCGGTGGCCGCTATCTACTGCGCCCGGTGTTCCGCATCGTCGCCCAGACCAAGCTGCAGGACATGTCCACCGCCACCGCGCTGCTGGTGGTGATGGGCACCGCGCTGCTGATGGAGCTGGCCGGCGTGTCCATGGCCCTCGGTGCCTTCCTCGCCGGCCTGCTGCTGGCCGACTCGGAGTACCGCCACGAACTGGAGGCGCAGATCGAGCCGTTCAAGGGCCTGTTGCTCGGCCTGTTCTTCATCAGCGTGGGGATGAGCGCGGACATCAGCCTGCTGCTCAAGTCGCCGTGGATGGTGCTCGGCCTGACCGTGCTGCTGATCGCCCTGAAGGCGCCGGTGCTGTACTTCGTCGGACGCATTTCCGGCGGCCTCGACAAGGCCTCGGCGCTGCGCCTGGGCGTGGTCCTGGCGGCCGGCGGCGAGTTCGCCTTCGTCGTGTTCAAGATGGCCCGCGACCAGGGCCTGTTCCAGAACGACCTGCACAACCTGCTGGTGCTTTCCATCACCCTGTCGATGGCCCTGACCCCGTTGCTGGTACTCGGCCTCGCGCGCCTGCTGGCGAAGGAGCCGGAGGCGACGAAGCCGCCGCCGGAAATGGAACGCATCGACAACGACGACACCCCGCGCGTGGTGATCGCCGGGGTCGGCCGCATGGGCCAGATCGTCGCTCGCGTGCTGCGCGCCCAGCGCGTGCCGTTCATCGCCCTGGACACCTCGGTGGAGACCATCGAGCTGACCCGTACCCTCGGCGCGATCCCGATCTTCTACGGCGACCCGATGCGCCCGGAGATCCTTCGCGCGGCCCAGGTAGAGAAGGCCGAGTTCTTCGTCATCGCCACCGATGACCCGGAGACCAACATCGAGACGGCCAAGCGCGTGCGCAAGCTGTATCCGCACCTGAAGATCATCGCTCGCGCGCGTAACCGCCAGCACGTCCACCTGTTGCTCGACGCCGGGGTCGAGCCGGTGCGCGAGACCTTCTTCTCCAGCCTGGAGATGAGCCGCATGGTGCTCTGCGGCCTGGGTCTGAGCGAGGAACAGGCGGACGCGCGGATCCGTCGTTTCCGCCGGCACGACGAAGAGGTCCTGGCCTCCCAGCACCTGTTCTACAACGACCGCGACGCGCTGATCAAAAGCGCTCGCGAGGCGCGGGTCGAGCTGGAGACGCTGTTCCAGACCGACCAGTTGGAAGACCGTGGCGCGGTAGCGGCGGAGACCCCGGAGAAACCTTCCCGCGCCTCCTAGCGCCCGACCCATGCCGGTACGCCGGCATGGGTGATTCCCACGCCTGGGTCCATACTTTGCGGATATCGCAGTACGAAGGTTGGGATACCCGCGCGGCATCCCCTCTGTAGGGTGGAGGGCATCAGCCCAGCAGACGGCTGGACGCTTCCGCCGATCGAGGAACCTTATGCCTGTCGAACACCTGGACGTACTCATCGTCGGCGCCGGATTGTCCGGCGTCGGCGCCGCCTACCACCTGATGAAGCATTGCCCCGGCAAGAGCTTCGCCCTGCTCGAAGGGCGCGCGGCGATGGGCGGTACCTGGGACCTGTTCCGCTACCCCGGCATCCGTTCCGACTCGGACATGTTCACCCTCGGCTACAACTTCAAGCCATGGAGCGATCCCAAGGCCATCGCCGACGGTCCGTCGATCCGCCGCTACATCGAGGAGACCGCACGGGAGAACGGCATCGACCGGAAGATCCGCTACCGCCACCGGGTGCTCAGGGCCGACTGGGATTCCGCCAATGCGCGCTGGAACCTCGACGTGCAGCGCGGCGACGAGCCCGAGCCGCTGCGCATGACCGCGCAGTTCCTGCTGATGTGCACCGGCTACTACCGCTACGAGGCCGGCTATACCCCGGAATTCGTCGGTCGCGAGGACTTCGCCGGGCAGGTCGTCCATCCGCAGCTGTGGCCCGAGGACCTCGACTACAGCGGCAAGAAGGTGGTGGTGATCGGTAGCGGCGCGACCGCCGTGACCCTGGTGCCGTCGCTGACCGACAAGGCCGCCCACGTCACCATGCTGCAGCGCTCGCCATCCTACGTGATCACCCTGCCGCAGAAGGACGCGATCTCCAATTTCCTCCGCCGCTTCCTTCCGGAAACCTGGATCTACCGCCAGGCGCGGGCGCGCAACGTGGCCATGCAGATGGTCTTCTTCATGCTCGCCAGGACCTTCCCCGGCCTGGTCCGCAAGGCCCTGCTCAAGCTGGCCAGCCTGCAACTGGGCAAACGCTTCGACATGCGTCACTTCAGCCCGCGCTACAAGCCGTGGGACGAGCGGGTCTGCGCGGTGCCGGACGGCGACCTGTTCAAGGTGCTGCGCAAGGGCAAGGCGTCGGTGGTCACCGAGCACATCGACCGCTTCGTCGAGCGGGGCATTCGCCTGAAGACCGGCGAGGTGCTGGAGGCGGACATCATCGTCACCGCCACCGGCCTCGACCTGGTGATGTTTGGCGGCGCCGAGCTGGCGGTCGACGGCAAGCCGTTCCTGGTCAACCAGAGCATGGGCTATCGCGGCATCATGCTGCGCGACCTGCCGAACCTGGCGGCGGTGGTCGGCTATACCAACGCCAGTTGGACGCTCAAGGCGGACCTCTCCAGCGAATACTTCTGCCGCCTGATCAATCACATGGATGCCACCGGCATGCGCCAGGTGACCGCCCGCGACAGCACCGGCGACGTGCGCGAGGAGCCCTTCCTCAACCTCGACTCCGGCTACATCCAGCGCGCCGCCGAGCGCATGCCCAAGCAGGGCGACCGGATGCCCTGGAAGCTTTACCAGAACTACGTCCTCGACCTGGCGCTGCTGCGCTACGGCAAGGTCGAGGACGGCTACCTGGTGTTCTCCTCGCCGGCGCCGCAGCGGCAAGCCGGCGGCGCGGCGGTGCAGGCCCTGGGCTGAACCCGGTGGGCGTCGCTCAGGCGTTCGCCACGACCTGCCCGTAGGCCTTGCGCCAGGCGTCCAGGCCGCCGGCCAGCGCCCAGGTGCGGGTGAAGCCGGAGGCGTTGAGGCGCTGGGCGAGCATCGCGGCGGAAAGTTCGTGGGGACAGGCGCAATAGATGACGATGCTGGCGTCCCTGAGGTCGCCGGGGAGGTCCTTCAGCGACACGTTCAGCTCCACCGGGATGGCTCCCGGAATGCCGCTCGGCTCGTCTTCGTGATGGGCGCGGACATCGAGGATCACCGGCAATTGCCCCTGTTCGCGAAGGTTTTCCAGTTCCTCCACGCTGATTCGCGGAATCCGCCGGCTGCGCGACAGCAGGCGCTGGCGCTGCCAGAGCTTCCAGGCGATGAAGGCGGCGAAGGCGCCGGCGATCAGCAGCGCGCCGATGGCCGCGTAGTCGCTGAGCAGCGCCAGCAGGTGGTCTACCGCATCGCTGAAGATCACCCCCAGCAGCAGCGCGGAACCGGCCCAGAGTGCCGAGCCGGCGGCGTCGTAGGCGAGGAAGCGGCGCAGGTGGGTGCGGGTCATGCCGGCCAGGGTGGTGGACAACGCACTGGCGCCGGGCAGGAACTTCGACATCAGCAGCGCCCTCGGACCGACCCGCAGGTACATGTTCTGGCTCTGGCGGATGCAACTGTCCTGGGACAGCGAGACCTTGCAGATGCTGCGCAGGAGGAAGCCGCCGTAGCGGCGTCCGGCCAGGTACCAGGCGACGTCCGCCAGCAGGCAGGCGAGCACCACCACCAGCAGGACCACGCCCAGCGGCGCGCCGACGCCCTGCATGGCCAGCGCGCCGGCGACGATCAGCGCCGGGTAGGCGGGAATCGGCAGCCCGGCCTGCTCGCAGAGCACGTTGAGGAACAGCAGGAGCAGCCCGTGGTTCTCCAGCAGGGGTTGCAGTTCACGCATGGCGGAGCCTCTCGAATTCTTCTGGGGGTAGTGTGAGCGCGAAGCGTGAAGCTGGGAAGAACCCAGTCGGCAGGGCCGGAGGCGTTGCGGCGGATAACGCCGCTGCGTCGAGAGAGGCTGGGGCGCAACGAAAGCAGCCCCTCGCCCGTGGGGGCGAGGGGCTGTCGGGTCAGGCCACTTCCACCAGCAGCACTTCGCTGTCTTCCAGGGCGGTGACCTTCAGGGTCGGTTCGTCGCGTACCGCCAGGCCATCGCGGGCCTCGGCGCGCACGCCGTTGACCTCGATGCTGCCGGTGGCCGGCACCAGGTAGGCGCGGCGACCGTTTTCCAGGGCGTACTCGGCGCTCTGGCCGGCCTTCAGGGTCACCGCGGCGACCTCGGCGTCGGCGCGGATGTGCAGCGCTTCGCTGTCCTGCTCGTCGCCGCTGGCGAGAGTGACGAAACGACCGTCGCGCTCGGCCTTCGGGAACGGTTTGGAGCCCCAGCGCGGTTGGTCGCCGCGGCGGTCCGGGATGATCCAGATCTGGAAGATCCGGGTGGTCTCGGCTTCCAGGTTGTACTCCGAATGGACGATGCCGGTACCGGCGCTCATCACCTGCACGTCGCCGGCCTCGGTGCGGCCCTTGTTGCCCAGGCTGTCCTGGTGGGTGATCGCGCCTTCGCGGACATAGGTAATGATCTCCATGTCGCGGTGCGGGTGCGGCGGGAAGCCGCTGCCGGCGGCGATCTCGTCATCGTTCCAGACCCGCAGGCGGCCCCAGTCCTCGCGCTCCGGGTCATAGTAGTCGGCGAAGGAAAAATGATGACGCGCGTTCAGCCAGCCGTGGTTGGCATGGCCCAGACGGTCGAAGGGACGACGTTTGATCATGATCGGATCTCCATTGGGCCCGTCGCCGCTCGTTTGCGCGAGGGTGCGGGCGGTTGATGGGGTCATCATCCGTCAGATCATTGCGATAAAAAAGCGCGTATTTTCGGATTTATCTATCTAATTATTAGATTCGATCAGGGCGCGAAGGAAGCGCGGGTCCGCCAGTGCGGCGAGGTGCCCGCCCGGGTATTCCCGCACTCGCGCGTCCAGGCGGTGGGCGAAGGTACGTTGCAGCGGCGGCGGGCTGAGCCGGTCGGCGGCCGCCACAACGTAGGTGACCGGGCAGGCTGGACGAACCTGCCGCGGCGAGTCGATCAGCAATTGCGCGGGTTCGCTGGCGCTGGTCGGCACCTCGGCGCCGAGCAGTTCGAGGAAGCCGGCGCGGTCTTCCAGGCGGACCCGCCCTCCGAGCGGGTCGAGGCGGCATAGCCCGAGGAGATTGTCCTGGCCGCTGTCCTGGTAGCTTTCCAGCGCGCCGCCGCCCTCGCTGACCAGCGCGCTGAACAGGTACAGGTGCGCGGCGCGCTCGCCCAGGCGGGCCGCCAGGCATTGCGCCAGGTAGCCGCCGAAGCTGTGGCCGCAGAGTATCACCCGCTCCTCGCCGGCCAGCGTGGCGGCGGCCTGGTCCAGCCAATGCGCCAGGTCGCATCCGGGCGCGTTGCGCAGATGGTCGCAGCTTCGCCAGCCGGCGCCTTCCACGGACCAGGCGGAGCGGCGCAGGAAAAATCCCGAGACCAGCAGCGCGCCGCTCATCCGCCGGCCCGCTCGGCCTGGCGCAGGCCGACCGCGCCGACCTGCAGCAGCATGATCACCCCGCACAGCGCGGCCAGGCCGAGGTACAGCGCCTGGCTGCCGGCATGGTCGAGCATGATCCCGCCGTACAGCGGTGCCAGCGCGGTGCCGAGGCTGTAGAGATTGGCCGCGCCGAAATAGCTGCCGCGCAAGTCGTCGGGGGTCAGTTGGTCGACCTCCACGCTGAAGGTCGGGAACACGATCAGTTCGCCGAGGCTGAGCACCACCGTGGCCAGCGCCAGGCCGGCGAACAGGGTCACCGGGGTCCAGGCGAAGCCTAGCTGGGCCAGGAGCATGAGCAGCATGCCGAGCATCAGGCGGCCGCCGGTGCCGGTGTTTTCCAGCAGGCGAAGGAGGGGAAACTGGGCGACCACTATGGTCAGCGCGTTGATGGTCACCAGCAGGGCGATGCTGTTGACCACGTCGGGCAGACCGCTGCGGGTTAGGTACTGCACGAGGGTCGAATCGAAGGTGGCGTAGATCAGCGCGGCCAGCATGTTGCACAGCAACAGCAGGGTGAAGGCGCGATGCCGGGCCATGCTCAGGCAGGCTTCGAGGAACCCCGTCGAGGATCGCGGGGCAAGGCTGCGCCGCTTAAGTTCGAGGTGGTGCAGCAGGCGCCAGAGCAGCAGACCGTAGCAGAAGTAGACCAGCGCGGTGACCAGGAAGGTGCCGGCCTGGGCGGCGACGCCGAGAGTCAGGCCGATCAGCGGGCCGAGGGCGGCGCCGAGGTTGATCAGGAAGTACCGGCAGTAGAGCGCCAGTTCCCGCGAGCGGCGATCCTCGACGCGGTCGCCGATCAGCGCCTTGCAACTGGATTCGAGCAGGGCGCAGCCGATGCTCACCCCGGAGATCGCCAGTCCGTAGGACAGCGGCTGGCCGCTGAAGCCCAGCAACACGAAGGAAAGCCCGCTGAGGCTGGTGCCGAAGAAGATCAGGCGCTTGCGCCCGAAACGGTCCGACAGCCAGCCGGTGTAGATGCCGCTGAGCGCGCCGCAGACGGTCGCCAGCGCCAGCAGCAGGCCGATGGCGCTGGCGGACAGCCGGAACTCGCGCCACAGCAGCAATGCCAGGAACGGCCAGACCATGAAGTAGGCGCCGCGGGTCAGCAGCGTACCGACGAGCATCACGTGGATTTCCGTCGGCAGGGCGCGGAAGCGTTGCACGCTGAAGGTGTTGTCGCTCACGGGCGGGGCTCCTGGGCGAGGGGACGGATGCCGCCGCGCAGGCTGCCGGCGGCTACCTGGTGGAACAGCGGCAGGAAGCTTTCCGGCAGTTCGCGGGTGAACTCGCTGCTCAGCCAGCAGCGCAGCAGGCAGCGGCGCTGCCGCTCGTCGTCGCTGAACTCGGTGCGCGCGTGCAGGGTGGTGTGGTTGTTCACCAGCACCAGCATGCCCTTGCTGAAGTCCAGTTCGGCATAGCCGTCGGCGCGTTCGATCGCCTCGTCCAGGCCGTCGAGCATGCTTCGCACCTGCGGGGCGAGGCTTAGCCCGTGGCGCGTCACCGATTCGTTGAACTTGCGGATATAGCGCAAGACGAAGGTCCGCGGGGTTTCCGTGAGCAGCGGCACCAGCGCGTAGTCGGCGTCGCCTTCGTCGCGCAGGTCGTGGGGGATCGGCTGGCCGAGCAGGGGCAGCCAGGCCGGATTGGCGGCTTCCAGGGTGGCGAGGACGTCGGCCGAGGAACGGATGCGGAAGGCGCCGCCCCGGCGTGCCGGCGACCAGCAGGCGAGCACCGTGAGGTCGGCGCGATCGGAGTGGAAGGCCAGTTCCTGGCTGGTCAGGTGGCCGCGCTGCGGCGCGTCGCGGGCGTCGCGCAGGCCGAGGTCGCGCACTTCCTTGAGGTACTCGCCGTTGCGGTTGATCGCCACGGTGCGTCCCAGCCATTGGCAGAATGCGCGGAACACCCGCTGGAATTCGTCCTCGGCGAGTCCGCGCAGCAGCGCGGAATCGTGCAGCAGCACGCCGCTTCCATGCTCCAGTTCGTGATGCAGGCGCTGGCGCAGGAGAGCCTCCGCGCTATCCGCGGGACGCCGCTCCAGCAGGCGCGCGAACAGCGTTTCCAGGCCGGCGGCGAAAGCGGCCGAAGCGCAGAACACCGCGTTGCCCCGCCAGGGCGCGGGGCGACGATGGATGGTTGTCATAGCGAGGCTCCGTATTCCTGCTGCCAGAGCGACAGGGTGGTGAGGGTGAACAACTGGTCGCCGGGCAGCGCCGCGACGCTCGGTGCATCCAGGCCTTCCAGGCCGAGGTCGTGGAGCGCCGGCAGGCGTTCGGCGAGGTGCCGGCGCATTTCCCCGAGGGCCTGCGGCCAACGTTCGAACGGCAGGCGGAAATGCCGTTTCGGCTGCGCCTGCCAGCGTTTCTCGCGCTGCTCCAGGAGCGCCACCAGCGGTGCCTTGGCGGTGTCGCCGACGATCCGCTGGAGGCGCCCGGCGCGCTGCGCCAGGGCGCCATGCAGGTAGGGGGTGCGCGCTTCGATGGTGCGCGACATCAGCAGATGGTCGGCGCGGCGCAGCAGCGGCTCCAGCGAGTAGTGCAGGTCGAACTGGCCGATCGCCGCCTCGAGGCCCTGGCCGAGGGCCTCGTGGGCGAGTTCCTCGATCCGCTCGGCGACCCGTCGGCCCGCCGGTTCCGCCAGCAGCGCGGCCTTGCGCCGGTACTCGCCGAACCAGGCGGCGGCAAAGCGCCGCGGTTCCGGTGTGTCGCGCCGGCGCCAGAGTTCGAGATGGCGCGGGTAGCCCCAGAACAGTTCGTCGGCGCCTTCGCCGAGAAGCACGCAGTGATAGCCCTGCTCGCCGATACCGTCGGCCAGGCGCTGGTACATCAGCAGGCTGGACATCCGTGTCGCCCCGCCGAAGTTGCCGACCGCGCGACGCAGCAGCGGCATGAAGGCTTCCTGGCGCAGCTCGAAGCGTTGCAGCCGAGGGTGTGGCAGCAGGCTTTCCTCGTCGCCTTCCAGGCACAGGTGAAAGCGTTGCAACTGCGGGTCCAGGTAGCTGCCGAGCAGGTTGGAATCGACCCCGCCGCTGACCAGCAGGGCGCAGGGGCGGAAGGTCTGGCGGCAGCGTTCGAGGGTTTCGCCGAGCTGCTCGTCGAGGCTGTCCACCTCGCTGGCCGGGGCGGTGGCCAGCCGCTGGCGCTGGCAGAGGCGCGGACGCTCCTGGGAGAGATCGAAGCGCAACACCTCGCCGGGCAGCAGCAGACGGACCTGCTGGAACAGGGTCTGGCCTTCCAGCGGCACGCCGGCGGCGACCACCTGGGCGATCGCCTCGGCGTCGGCGCGGGCGCCGCCGAGCAGGTGCAGCAGCGCCCGCGGCTCGGAGGCGAAGGCCAGCAGGCCGCGCTCGGGCTGGTAGCTGTAGTACAGCGGCTTGATGCCGAACTCGTCGCGCAGCAGGGTCAATTGCCGGGTCTGCGGGTCCCAGCTGGCGAGGGCGTACATGCCGTCCGGCAGTACCCCGCGCTGCAAGCCGTCGAGCAGCAGGCGGATCTCGCCATGGATTTCGCAGCCGGCCTGGTAGACCTCGCCGTTGTAGGCGACCCGCCGCTGACCCTCCTGCGGCGGCAGCGGTACCGCCGCGGCGCCGGACATCGGCAGGCGGGTCATGCCGATGGCGCCGTTCGGCAGGGCCGCGATGCCCTCGCCGAACGGGCCGCGATGGGCCAGCAGGCGTAGCGCTCCGGCGAAGCGCGAGACACTGAAACCGGTGCCGACGTAACCGAGGATGCCGCACATCACGAGGCTTCCCGTTGCAGCAGGGCGGCGAGCGCACGGCGGTCGTGCTTGCCGGCGCCGTTCAGCGGCAGGGCCTGGTGCGACAGCACCACGCGCTGTGGCGCGCGGAGGGTGCCGAGCTGCTGCTGGAGCCAGGGCAGGAAGGCGAACTCGACCTGCGGCGCGGTGTGGATCACGGCGACATAGTCTTCGCCATAGAGCGGGCAGTCGACCTTCAGGCAGCAGACGTCGATCACCTCGTCCAGGCCGTTGAGCGCCCTTTCGCATTCATTCAGATGGAACAGGTTGCCGCCCTTGTTGATGGTGCCGTCGCAACGGCCGAGGACGTGCACGCAGCGGTCCTCGTCGAAGTAGGCGAGGTCCTGGGTGTTCAGCCAGCCGTCCTCGAGCACCTGGGCGGTCAGGTCGGGGCGGTTGACGTAGCCGGAGAACAGGCTCGGCGTGCGCACCCACAGGCGCCCGCGTTCGCCGCTGCCCTCCAGCGGGCGGCCGTCGGGGTCGGTCAGCTTGAGTTCCAGGCCGACGGCAGGTCCCACCGAGTTGTCGAACGCATCGCCGCGACGCTTGCCGAAGAGGAAGGCGAAGCCGCACTCGCTGAGGCCGTAGATGTTCGCCAGCGCCGCGTAGTCGCGCTGGAAGGCCGCCTGCAGGTCGGCGTCCAGGCGCGCCGAGCCGGCGACGCAGAGCAGGCGCTGCAACGGCAAGCGGCGCGGCGGCGGGGAGCCTTCCTTGACCATGTGGTTGACCACCGGCGGCACCAGGTAGAGGAAACTGATGCCGAAGCGTTCCACGCATTCCCAGAAGCCTTCGCTGTCGGCCCAGCAGTGCAGCGGCAGGAGCACCGCGCTGCCGCCGTACAGCAGCGGGAAGAGGAAATTGATGCCGAGGATGCCCAGGCCGCTGATCCGGTAGAAGCAACCGGAGCGCGTGTGCTCGCCGATGCCCAGGCAGTCGCGGCCGATGCGGTAGGCATGGAGCATGGCCTGCTGGCTGAGTTCGATGCCTTTCGGCTGGCCGGTGGTGCCCGAGGTGAACAGGATCATGTGGCTGTGCGCGGCGCGGTCGAGCCGGCGCGTCGCGCTGCGCTCGAAGTCCAGCGCCAGGCGCAGCCCGGCCAGCGCGCCCTCGAGCGGATGTTCGCTGGCCAGCGCGTCCAGGCGCATCTCGTCGACGATGGCCTGCTTCGCGGCCTCCCCCCACTCGGGATCGATCAGCACCAGATGCTTGCCCGCGCGCATGACCGCATAGATCAGGCAGAGGTTGCGGTAGCTGTTGTCGAGCAGCACGCCGACACTGCGGCAGGCATGCGCGGCGATCTGCTCGGCGAGGGCATCGACCTGGCGGTCGGCGTCGCCCCAGGTGTATTCCAGCGGTCGCTCCGGCTCGCGGGCGTCGATCAGGAACGGCCGCCGCGGGTCGGCGCTGCCGAGATGGCGGAGGGTGCTGTCGAGCGATACGGGTACGGGGAGGCTGCTCATGCCGGCTCCTCAGCGATTCAGCGCGGTGAAGGCGTGGATGTCGAAGTTCACCGCCACCTGCGGCGCGCTCTCGATCTCGCGCACCGCGGCGATGAAGCGGTCGGCGTAGTCTTCGCCGCCTTCCTGCTCGATGTAGCGGGTCACGTAGCTGGTGGAGAGGAAGAACAGCGCGACCTCCTCCGGGCTGAGGAAGATGATGTTGGCGAACACTTCGCGGCGGCAGTCGCGCAGGTGCGGGCAACTGCCCATGATCTCCAGGGTGTCGTCATAGCGGGTCAGGCGCGGATCACGGTGTTTGGCCCACTTGTTCACCAGTTCGTGCTCGATGAAGTCGCGCAGCGGCCCGTAGGCGATCGGGAAGTCGTACTTGTAGGCGCAGAACAGCCCGCCGGGGGTCAGCCAGTCGGCCATGCGCGTCAGCACCTGCTTGCGGTCCATCCAGTAGAAGGAGGTGGCGCTGGTGACCAGGTCGAAGCGGCGTTGCGGCGCGAAGGTTTCCGCCGGCGACACGCTGAAGCGGATCTCCGGGTAGTTCTCGCGGGCCTTGGCGATCAGCGCCTCGCCCAGGTCGCTGCCTTCCACGTAGCGGAACCAGGGTTGCAGGCGGACGGTCGAGACGCCGTTGCCGCAGCCGATGTCCAGCGCCGCTTCGCGTGCCGGGGCGCGTTCGGCGAGGTTGCGGTAGAGCGAATCCGGATAGGCGATCTTGCCGCGGACCACGTTGTAGGCGTCTGCGTGCTTGTCGAACTGCTTCATTGGGTAATCTCCAGTAGGCTCTCGTGGTAATCGCCCTTGTGGACGAAATTGATGTAGGTGCCGCTGCCGCCGAGGTAGCGGTAGCTGTGCTCGACGCCGGCGGGGATGAACACGCTGGCCGGGCTCTGCAAACGGCGCAGTTGGCCGCCGAGCAGGACTTCCACCTCCAGGCCGCGGTAGTCCTCGTCGCTGCCGAGGAACAGGAACACCGAGTCGCAGTTGTGTACGTGGCTGTCGACGTGGCCCGGCCCGCCGTCGCCGACGTCGTGGAACTGGCGGGCGATGAAGTAGAACGGCGAGCCGTCGAGCAGGCGCCGGTCGAGCATGACGAAGCGCTTGCCGGGGCCGTGGCGGTGGTACTTCAGTTCGCTGGCGGACTTCTCGAAAGGCGTGAGGAACAGGGATTGGCGGTGCATCGGCATGTAGCGTTGCAGCGAGACGCGGCCGTTGATCAGTTCCGGATCGAAGGCGCTGTAGGCGTCCTGGTTTTCCTGCATGGCCAGCTGGTGCAGGCGGGCGACATGGACGAAGGCGTTCTCGCCGACCACCGGGTGCATCGGCGAACGCTTGATCCGGCTGTGCGCCTCGACCAGTTCGGAGACCGCGAGGACGTTCTTCAGGTTGAAACGGTCGGCGGCGAACTTGGTGTGCAGCAGGGTCAGCAACTGGAAGGTATCGGTGATCCCGGCGCGTTCGCCGATCCCGTTGCAGCTCGCCGAGTGCCACTGGACCCCGGCCTGGATCGCCGCCAGGGTGTTGCCCAGGGCCAGGCCGCGGTCGTTGTGCACGTGGTACTCGAAGACCACGTCGGGGAACTCGTGGCGCAGCAGCGAGAGCACGTCGAAGGTCTCGTCCGGCAGCAGGATGCCGACGCTGTCGGCGAAGCAGATGCGATCGGCGCCGGCGTCGCGCGCGGTGGCGATCATGCTGACCAGGTCGCTGACCGAGGTGCGTGCGGCGTCTTCCACCGTGGCCCGGACCCGCAGGCCGCGTTCGCGGGCGTAGCGGATCGCGTCGTGGAACAGTTCGAGCACCTCCTCGCGGTTCATGCCCTTGAACTTGGTTTCCAGCGAGATCGCGTTGATCGAGGCGAACAGCCCGACCCACTGGGCACCGGTTTCCAGCACCGCGTCGATATCCTCCCGGCGCGCCCGGGCGTGGGCCAGCACCGGCGTGGAAACCGCCGCCACCACGGCGCGTACCCGCTCGCGTTCGTCTGCGGAAATCCGCGGGTGGCCGCACTCGATCATATCCACCCCCAGCGCCGCGATTTCCCGTGCCAGCTGGACCGACTGCGCGCTGTCGAAGCTGCACTGGCGGGCCTGGCACCCCTCGCGCAGGGTGCAGTCGATGACCCGGATCATCGTCTCGCTCCCGCGTCCGAGGCCGACAGCGTCGCCAGCCGCGGCTCCCTGATGAAGTCGTGGATCTTCGGCGCATGGCCGAACTGGCGGGAGAAACGGGCGAGGAAGGTGACCATCTTCAGCGAGTAGTCGCACAGCTGCGGAAGATAGTGGTCGAGGTTGTCCTCGGTGATTGCTTCGTCCGGGAACACGCTTTTCAGGTTGGAAGCGATCCAGGTTTTCATGCTGTCCTCTCGATTCAGTTGGTGGAATTCGTCGTCCTCGACGAAGACGATCGGCATGCCGATGCGCAGCTCGCCGCTGCGGTTGTTGTGGCTGCCATGTGCGGTGCGGGCGGGCCAGACCAGGACGTCGCCGGCGTCCAGCTCGGCATCCACCAGTTGCTCGCGGGAAATGCCGTTGGCCTGGAGGTCGATGCACTTGAACATCGGGTAGGCGAGGTCGAACTCGTGGGGGAAGATCGTGCGGTCGTCGGGGTAATAGAACATCCCACCGTTGTCGTTCCGCGACGGGGTCAGGGCGACCCAGAAGGTCTGCGCGCTTTCGTAGCGCTTCTCCCATAGCGCGATGTCCTGGTGCAGCGGGATGTAGGACTCGTCGGCGTGGCGCTTGATGAACGCCGCGTGGCGCAGCAGGCGCGGCTTGCGCAGATGGTCGCGGACCAGCGCGTCGAGCCCGGAGCGGGCGAACCAGTCGTCCCAGAAGAGCGGGTCGTGGCGGTGCAGGTTGCGCACCTTCTTCGCCTCGCGGCGCTCGTCGTCGGCGATGTCGAATTCCGGTTCCAGCGCCGGGTCCGGCCGCTGCGCCGCGGCGAGGATCCAGTCCAGCGCCTGTTGGCGCAATTGCGGGGATACCACCTGCCGATAGTGTTTCATTGGATGGACTCCTTGCTGACGGTGTGGACGATGAAATCGATCACCGCCGGGTCCTGCAGGGCCAGGTGGTGCGGACGCTCGCAGGGGAAGGTGTCGAGCCGCTCGATCAGGTCGCACCAGCGTTCGGCGGCCGGGTCGCGGCCGGCGTCGTCCCGGCAGCGCACCCAGCTGGCGCGGGCGAGGCGATGGCGGGGCTGCCAGCGGCCGAACAGCTCGACATTGCGCAGCAGGACCTCTTCGCGCAGTTCGCCAAGCTCGCTCATCAGGGCGATCCATTCGCGCATCTCGGCGCTCAGCCAGCGCTGGTATTGCTCGCTCGGCGGCATTCGCCGCAGGGCCGGCCAGGGCAGGTGGCTGTCGATCATCAGCAGGCGGCTGGCCGGCAACTGGCGGGCCATCTCGTAGCCGACCAGGCCGCCGAAGGAATAGCCGATCAGCCAGTCCGGTTCTTCCGCCAGGCCGTCGAGTACCTGGCTGGCGAGGGCTTCGATGCTGGCGTAGGCATCCAGCCGGTGGTAGTCGACCGGCCGGCAGTCCGTTGCGCCGAGGCGTGCCAGCAGCCCGCGGAAGCAGCTCGGGTGGCCGATGAAGTCAGGCAGCAGGATCAGCATGGGCGTAGCGCCTCGGCCATGGCCGCCGCCAGCGCCAGGGTCCGTTCGCGGCCGAAGCGGCTGGCCAGGCTGGCGTCCCAGCCGCCGTCGTCGCGCCGGACCAGGGTCAGGGTCAGCGGCAGGCGGCTCTTCAGTGTCGGCCGGTGGATGAACCCGGCGCTGCGGAATGGCTGGTCGATGACATTGATCATCACCTGGGCGTCGGCATAGCGCAGCCCGGCCCGTTCGGCGATGGCCTCCGCCGGCAGCAGGCTGTGCTCGAAGGCCTCGAGCCTGTGTCGTTCGAAGGTGTCCTCGGCGGTCGCGGCGTCCAGCAACAGCGGCACCAGGTTCAGCCAGCAACCGGAAACCGCCGTGCCTCGGCGACTGCGCAGGCTGACCGGGGTCAGCGCCAGGACCTTGCCGGTGGCGCCCTGGCTGGCCAGGGCGAGAGCCAGGGCGCAGGCGAGCCGGGTCAGCAGGGCGGCTTCGCCGCCTCCTGGCGTGGCAGCCAAGCGGAAATCCTCGCAATGGCTGGCGAGCTCCGCCCAGGGCAGGCTCGCCAGTTCACGGAACGCCTCGCCGCGCTCGCTCCAGTAGTCTTCCAGCCTGGTCCTGCGCTCGCGCAGCTGGCGCTCCAGGCGCCATTGCTGCTGGAGGAAGCCGAACTCGGGGGCCGCCGCTTCGGTCGTGGGGTCGGCGTTGAGCACGGCCAGGCGGGCCAGCAGCACGCTGGCGAAGTCGGCGTCGGCGACCAGGTGATGCAGCCAGACGCCCCAGCGCGCACGTCCTCCGCAGCGCCCGTGGAACAGTCGCAGCAGGCCGCGCTCGAACAGGGAATGCGGGCGTTGCAGCAGCGCTGCGATGAGCGTGTTTTCGTCGGCGAAGGGGCCGACTTCCAGCGCCGGGCTCTCCTCGGGCTGCCCGTGGACGACCAGTTCGAAACCTTCCGCGCCGCTGTCCACCTGGCTGTCGAGCAACGGGAACTCTTCGCGCAGGCGCCGCCCCAGGCGCGTCAGGTCGGATGCCGGCACCTCGGCCGGAGCCAGGTAGCAGAGGCCGAAGCGGGTCAGGTCGGCGCCGAGCAGCTCGCTGAAGACCATCCCGCAGGACCAGGGCGACAGGTCGACGCGCAAGGACTGCGCGGCCTCATCCGGCATCGGTTGGTGCCGCAGGCGGTCGCGCTCGGAGGGGGACAGGCGGTGCCAATCGCCGACCACCACCAGGTGCTCGCGGAACCAGTGGTAGCGCACCTCCGCGGAGAGACCGACGTTCATGCCGCGCTCCTCGACAGCACCAGCGGCTGCTCCGGCGTCGCCGCCCGTTCCAGCAGACGCTCCGGCGCCAAGCCGTGGCTGCGCAGGAGACGGCTGAACTGGTCGAGGCGCGAGTTTGCCTGCAAGTCGGCGAGTCCCAGGTTTGCTCCCGCACCCGCCGATTGACAGAGGGCGACCAGTTGCAGGGCGAGCAACGAGTTGCCGCCGCAGAGGAAGAAATCCTGGTCGGCGGCGCCGACCTCGCAACCCAGCAATTCGCTCCACAGCTGCGCGCAGCCGCGTTGGTCGGGATCGAGCGCGCTGGCGCAGCGCTCCAGCGGTTCTTCCAGGCGGCGCAGCAGGGCGGCGCGGTCCAGCTTGCCGTGCGCCGTCAAGGGCAAGGCCTCGACCCGGACGCAGGCATGCGGGCGCTGCCAGGTGGGCAGTTGGCGGAGCAGGGCCTGCGGGCTGGCGTCGGCTTTTCCCGTCCAGGCGCAGAGCAGTTGCTTGATGCCGTTGCGCTCGCGGACCAGCAGGGCGCAGTCGAGGATGCCTGGCTGGCGGCGGAAGCGCTGTTCCAGGGCGGGGAGGTCGAGGCGATAGCCGTTCAGCTTGACCTGGCCATCGCCGCGGCCGATGAAGCGCAGCCGGCCCTGCTCGTCGTAGCGAGCGCGGTCGCCGGTACGGTAGGCACGCAGGAGGCGGCCGCGATAGGGCAACTCGACGAAGCTGGCGCGGGTGCGCGCCGCATCGTTCCGATAACCCTGCGCCAGGCCGGCGCCGAAGGCGACGATCTCCCCGGCCCGGTCGGGCTCGGCGATCTCCTGTCCGTGCTCGTCGAGCAGGAGCACCGCGGTGCCGGCGATGGCCTTGCCGATGGGGATGTCGTCTTCCTCGAGGTCGTCGTCGGTGACGACATGGCAGCAGGTGAAGGTGGTGTTCTCCGTCGGTCCGTAGCCATTCACCAAGTGCAGTCGCGGATGCCGCAGCAGCGCCCGGCGCACGTGCGGCACCGAGAGGATGTCGCCGCCGGTGAGCAACTGGCGAAGGCCGCCGAGACAGTCCGGGTCGAGGTCCACCAGGGTGTTGAACAGCGAGGCGGTGAGCCAGGCGCTGTCGGCTCCGCGCTCGCCGATCAACTGGCGCAGCACGCCCGGGTCGAGGGGGCCGAGGTCGTTCAGCACGCAGCAGCCGCCGTTGAGCAGCGCACCCCAGATCTCCAGGGTCGCCGCATCGAAGGACAGCGGCGAGTTCACCAGGAAGCGCATCTGCGGAGCGAACGCGAGGAACGACTGGCCCAGGCACAGGCGGGTAATGCCGGCGTGGGTGCAGGCGATGGCTTTCGGGCGGCCGGTGGTGCCCGAGGAGAAGTTGATGTAGGCGATCTGGTCCGCCGCGAAGCATGGCCGGGCGACCGAGGCTGGAGCGGCAGGCAGGTGCCTGACCGGGACGCAGGGAAGACCGTTGGCGGGCGTCGGCGTGGTCGAGCAGTCGAGGATCAGGCGGCAGTCGACCTGCCGGCACAACTCTGCATTCCAGGCCGCCGGTTGTTTCAGGTCTATATATAAGTAGTGATGGCCGGATAACAGTATGGCGAGCAGGCAGGTAATGCTTTCCCGAGAATATTCGCCGTACACTCCAAGACAAACTCCCGGCTGCGGATAATGCTCGAGAAGATAGTCTGAAAGTTGTTGGGCGCTATGCAGGAGTTGCCGATAGTCGACACTTCCGAAACGGTCCCTGATGGCTTTGCGATGGGGATGAAGCGCTGCCATTTCGCTGAAGCGGGCCACCACCGTCGGGTGCGCGTACAGGTCGAGCAGGGAGTTCTGGGACATTCTGGCAATCGCCTTTTTTCGAAAAAATGAGTCCATCTGCCGGCTTCTTCGGCTAAATTAAGGATTTTTGGTTTTTCGCGAAGACGGCCACCGAGTCTTCCCGGGCTCTGCCAGTCGTCCGCCGCCCACCGGCTCGCTCACGCGAGCGGCAAGCGTCGAGGCGCCTTGCCCGGAAAAACCGTTATGGAAATACGGAGTGCCGTCGACTCAAGGGCAGTCAACTGCTGCCATGCAGTCTTATCGTCAGGAAAGAGAGAAAAGCGATGAGAATGGATTCACGGTCACGCATTGCACTTCCACCTTGCGTTGGTTTTCCGAAGTGTTTCGCTGTGTGTGTTTTTATATGTTTCGTGGGTATTTAAAATAAGATACAAATTTCCCCTCACAACTATGAGAATTGGTAGTTGGCGAAAGGGCGCCATGAGGGGCGTCGAAGCGTGCCGGCTGATGGCTTTTTGCCGAGGCAGGCGGCCGCGGCTACGCCTGCCGGGGGTAGCACGGACAAGTGGTGTCGGGGGGCCTGGCCGCTGCGGCGAGGCGCGGGAGGTCCGGCTGGCGCGGCGATCATCACAGAGGATTCTGCGGCGTCATTCATCGTTTGAATGGTTGCTGCCGCAAGCGCGCCCGGCGCCGTCGATGTTGGTCTGCGGTGTCGGGCGCTCGCTGGCGTTGCGTTGGCCAGCCGTCCCGGCCGGGTGCGTAGGCACCGGCCGGAGGTTTTCAGGAGGCGGGCAGCGGCGCGCCCTTGGGCCATAGCAGCCAGAGCCGGCCCGGCTGCTTCATGTGTCCGGCGAGTTCGCCGGCGGCGTCGCCGGTGCCCCAGAACAGATCGGCGCGGACCTCGCCGACGATGGCCCCGCCGGTATCCTGGGCCGCCACCGGACGGACCACCGCGCTGCCGTCGTCAGGGCGGGTGGTGGACAGCCACATCAGGCTGCCCAGCGGAATCACCTTGCGGTCGATGGCCACGCTGTAGCCGTCGGTCAGCGGTACGTTCAGCGAGCCGCGCGGACCTTCGTCGCTGTCCGGGCGCAGGCTGAAGAACACGAAGCTGGGATTGCTCGCCAGCAGTTCGGAGACCCGCTGCGGATTGGCCTCGGCCCAGTCGCGGATGCGCTTCATGCTGATCTCTTCCTTCGGCACCAGGCCCTGCTCGAACAGCCAGCGGCCGACCGGCTTGTACGGGTGGCCATTCTGGTCGCCGTAGCCGATCCGCAGTTGCCGGCCGTCTTCCAGCTGGATGCGCCCGGAACCCTGGATCTGCAGGAACTGCAGGTCCATCGGGTCGCCCAGCCAGGCGAGCACCGGCGCGCTGGAGCCGTTGTCGCGGATCGTCGCGGCGTCGTCGTAGGGTTTCAGCACCCGGCCTTCCAGGCGTCCGCGCAGGCGCTTGCCCTTGAGTTCCGGGTAGACGCTTTCCAGCGCGACCACCACCAGGTCGTCCGGTACGCCGTAGACCGGCACCGGGGTTTTTTCGCCCTGGCTCAGGCTGCCGTGGTAGACCGGTTCGTAGTAGCCGGTGATCAGGCCCTGGTCGCCGTTGCTGGAGGAACGCAGGCTATAGACCTGCATCCGCTCCTGGAGGAACGCGCGCACCGCCGTCGGATCGGCGGCGACCGTCGTGGCGCTCGCACAGGGCTCGCCCCATACCGGGTCCTTGGACAGCCGCGCGCAGGCCGAGCGCCAGGCATTGAAGCCGGCGAGCAGGTCGGCGTCGCTGGTGGCCGGCAGGGCGTCCCAGGGCACGCTGTTGTAGGTGGTGACTTCGGCGGGTTTGGGCGGGGGCTCTTTCTTGCCGTCGTCGCATGCCGTCAGCAGGGCGGCGAAAGGGAGCGCGCAGAGCAGCAGGCGGCGCCAGGGATGGAACGGAAACTTCACGCCAAGGACTTCCTGGTGGTGGATCGAAGCCCGCTAGCTTGGGCAAAGCGCGACGGTGCGTCAAACCGCGGCGACGACCGAAGCGTATCGCCGCGTTACACCGAGGCGGCGATGAGTTCGCGCAGCCAGCGATGGGCCGGATCGCGGTGCGAGCGCTCGTGCCAGAGCATGGCCAGGTCGTAGCCGGGCACCTCCAGGGGCGCCTCGACCACCCGCAACCTGTCGCGCTCGCGTACCAGTCGCGACGGCAGCAGCGCCACCAGGTCGGTGCTTTCCAGCACCGCGCGGAGGAACAGGAAGTGCGGCACCGACAACGCCACCCGGCGTTCCGCGCCGAGTTCGGCGAGCGCCTGGTCGGTGGGACCTAGGAAGCCGCCGCCGTCGGGCGAGACGATCGCCTGCTCGAGGCGGCAGAACTGCTTCAGCGTCGGTCGCCGACGCAGCCCCGGATGCCCGGCGCGCCCGGCCAGCACATAGCGCTCGCTGAACAGCCGGCGACAGCGCAGTCCCGGCGGCGCTTCTTCGAGGGTGTGGAAGGCCAGGTCGATCTCGCCGCGTTCCGCCTGCCTGACGATTCGCGTCGGCGCCAGCTCCAGCACCGCCAGGCGGCTGCCCGGCGCCTGGCGGCGAAGACTGGCGAGGATCGGCAGGAGGATCGCCGACTCGGCGTAGTCGGTGGCGGCGACGCGCCAGGTATGCCGTGACTGCGTCGGATCGAACGGCGCGGCCGGCGCCACCGCCTGCTCCAGGGCTTCCAGGGCCAGGCGTAACGGCTCGCGCAGCTCCTCCGCCCGCGCCGTCGGGCGCATCCCGCGCGGGCCGGGAAGCAGCAAGGGATCGTCGAAGATCGCCCGCAGCTTGGCCAGGTGCACGCTCACCGAGGGTTGGGAAAAATTCAGGCGTTCCGCCGCGCGCGTCACATTGTGTTCGGTGAGCAGCACGTCGAGGGTCACCAGCAGGTTCAGGTCCAGTCGCCGGAGATTAATCATCCATATACCTGGAATTTCGGATATTCATTTCAACTATATCCGGCGATGGCCGATCCTGCGCCCACCTTTTGCCGGAGACCCGCCATGAACGTACTCATCGTCTATGCCCATCCCGAGCCGCGGTCCCTCAACGGTGCGCTCAAGGACTTCGCGGTCGCCCGCCTCGAGGCGGCCGGCCATGCGGTGCAGGTTTCGGACCTCTACGCGATGGGCTGGAAGGCCGTGCTCGATGCCGGCGACAGCCTCGAGCGCGAGGCCAGCGAACGCTTCGATCCTTCCGCAACTTCCCTGCGCGCCTTCGAGAACGGTTGGCAGAGCGTCGACATCGCCGGTGAGCAGGACAAGCTGCGCTGGGCCGATACGCTGATCCTGCAATTCCCGCTCTGGTGGTTCAGCATGCCGGCGATCCTCAAGGGTTGGATCGATCGCGTCTATGCCTGCGGCTTCGCCTACGGGGTCGGCGAACATTCCGACAGCCACTGGGGCGACCGCTACGGCGAGGGCCGGATGCAGGGCAAGCGGGCGATGCTGGTAGTCACCGCCGGCGGCTGGGAGTCGCACTACGCCGCGCGCGGTATCAACGGACCGATGGACGACCTGCTGTTCCCCATCCATCACGGCATCCTGCATTACCCCGGCTTCGAGGTATTGCCGCCGTTCGTCGTCTATCGCAGCGGCCGGATCGACGCGGAGCGTTTCGCCGCGCTGAGCGAGCAGTTGGGCCGGCGCCTCGATGACCTGCAGCGCACTGCGCCGATCCCGTTCCGCCGGCAGAACGGCGGCGACTACCTGATCCCGGCGCTGACCCTGCGCGACGAACTTGCCCCGCAGCGGGCCGGTTTCGCCATGCACCTGGCCGAATGACCTGGGGTCAGGCCTCCAGCGGCTGCGCCTGGGCGGCCCCCTGCGCGCCGCGTGCGGCGAAGAGCTGGCTGCCGATGTGCAGGGCCTGGTCCAGATGCCGGATCGGATCGGCGCTCTCCGACTCCAGCAACAGTTCGGAACGGACCACCCGTGCGCCGCAGTAATCGAAGATGCCATGGTCGATCTGGGTGCGCATCGCCCCGGCGTAGCCGTGCCGCTCGAAGGTGCCGGCATCGGCGCCGCCGACACCGACCAGCACCACGCGCAGGCGCTGCAGCTTTTTCCGCAGGTCGCCGCCGATGCTGTAGTCGAAGGCCCAGCCATTGGAGAACACGCGATCGATCCAGCCCTTGAGCAGGGCCGGCATCGACCACCAGTAGATCGGGTAGACCAGCACCAGGGTATCGGCGCGATCGATGCGCGCCTGCTCGGCGAGGACGTCGGCGGGAGGCGACGCCTGGCCTCGATGCACGGCGTGGTCGGCCAGGCCGAAGCGCGGCTCGAAGCCTTCCGCCGCCAGATCGGCGGTTTCCGCGGAATGGCCGGCACGGACCACGCCTTCGGCGATGCGCGCGGCGAGGGCGTGGGTGAGAGAGCGAGGATGGTGATGGGCGACGACGATCAGGGCATGCATGGGCGAATTCCTCCGGGAATTGCGGGAAGGGGGGCAAGTCGATAGTCTGGGTAAAACCTACTTTCCGTAGGTTACCTTTAGTAAGTTACTTTTAGTAGGTTATCTATGTCAACGCACTTCCCAGACGACCCGTCGCCACGCCGCCGCCTGTCCCGCGACGAGCGCCAGCGCCAGTTGCTCGAGGTGGCCTGGCGGCTGGTCCGCGAAGAAGGTACCGAGGCGCTGACCCTCGGACGCCTGGCCGAGCAGGCCGGGGTGACCAAGCCGGTGGTCTATGACCACTTCGGCACCCGCGCCCGCCTGCTGGCGGCGCTCTACCAGGATTACGACCTGCGCCAGACGGCGCTGATGGAGGCTGCCCTGGAAGCGAGCGAGGCGACCCTGGAGGGGCGCGCCGACGTCATCGCCCGCGCCTATGTCGACTGCGTGATGCAACAAGGCCGGGAGATTCCCGGGGTGGTCGCGGCCCTCGCCAGCTCGCCGGAGCTGGAGCGGATCAAGCGCGACTACGAGGTTCTCTTCATGGACAAGTGCCGCGCCGTGCTGGAGCCCTTCGCCGGCGGCGGACGGCTGACCGTCGCCGCTCTGCGCGCAATGATCGGCGCCGCCGAAGCGCTGTCGCACGCGGCCGCCACCGAAGAGATCGCCCCGGAAGAGGCGCGGCGGGAACTGTACGAGGCGATCGTGGCGATGGTCGCGCGGAGTCGTCGGTGAAGGAACCGCGTGCCCTGGAGGAATATCGCCGGGCGATAGTGGCGGCCTGTCCGGAGCTGGCGGACGCCACTTTCGCCATCCTGGCCTCGGGCTGGCATTCCACGGCGGTGGAGGTCGGAGGGCGCTGGGTGTTCAAGTTTCCGCGCGGCGCGGAGGCCGAGGCGGCGCTGCTGCGCGAGGCCGCCGTGCTACGCCTGGTGCGTCCGGCGGTGAGCCTGCCGGTGCCGGCGCCGCAGGTGTTTGCGGGACCGCCGCTGTTTTCCCGCCACGAGAAACTGCCTGGCGGTTACCTCCTGGGCGAGGACTACCGGCGCCTGGACGAACCCGCACGGCAGGCGGTCGGCGATGCGTTGGGGCGCTTCTACGCCGAGCTGCATCGACTGCCACCGGCGCGCATGCGGGCGGTTGGAGCCTTGCCGGTGCGTCCCTGGGAGTCGCCTGCGGCGATGCGCAGGCGCGCCTTGCCGCTGCTGCCTGCGGCCTGGCGCGAACGCGCGGAACGCTTGGTGCGGGAATATGCCAAGCTGCCTGCCGATCCGCTGGGTTCGATCTTCGGCTTCTTCGACGGCCATGGCTGGAACATGGCATTCGATAGCGAGGCCGGGCGGCTGAACGGTGTGTACGACTTCGCCGACGCGGGCATCGGTCCGCTGCACCAGGAATTCATCTATTCCGCGTTCATCGATGCCGACCTCACCGAGCGCATCGTCGCCGCCTACGAGCGCTTCAGCGGTCGGCGCCTGGAGCGTCGGCGGATCGCCTTGCTGACGGCGGCGCATCGGTTGTCGGAGCTGGCCGAGCTGGCCGACGAGCCGCGCCATCTGCCGGAGATGCTCGCCGGCGCCCTCGACGGCCTGGCCCTGGCGGAGGCGCAGGGCCTGGCCTGATGAGGGGACGCGCGGTTGTGCTGGGCAGGACGGATATGACCGCGTGCGGACATCCGCCGCGAAGTACCGCTACCGCTCAGAGATAGGCTTGCGCGCGGCGCCGCGAGCGCGGCATGCGGTTCTTCCCGGACAATTCGTTGAGACGCGCCTGCCAGGCCTTGCGGGCGGCATCGCGGTCCTGGCGCTGCGCGGCGGCGAGCCTGGCCTCGGCTTTCGGCCGCGGCGCGGCCTTGTCGATCACTGGCGCAGCGGCGGTGGGGGTGACAGGGGCACTGGCCGGAGCGGCGTTTTCCTGGGCCTGGGCGAAGGCGTTGGTGCGCCGGCAGGTCTTGCAACTGACCTGGCCGACGTCGCTCGAGCCGTTCACGTTGCTGTCGCCGCGCCCGCAGGCTGCCTGGCCGGATTCGCTCAAGAAGTGCGTAACCATCTGATCCTCCTGGAGAAAAAAGGGCGGCATTATTCCCAGAAGTGCCTTCGAGTGCCAGCCTCGGGGGAGAACAGCTGACGAACTGCAAGACCTTTCCGTCGACCTTCGTTCAGTCGGCTGGCCGCCGCATGCTGTCGCGCACGTAGCGGGCCGGGGGGCTGCCGAGCGCCTTGCGGAACATGCCGATGAACGAGCTGACCGACTCGTAGCCGAGGATCTCGGCGGTGCGTTGCACCGAAACGCCGGCGGACAGTTGCTGCAGGGCGATGATGATCTGCAATTGCTGGCGCCACTGGCCGAAGGTCATGCCGGTCTCCCGGCGCACCATCCGCGCCAGGGACCGCTCGCTCATCGCCACTCGCCTGGCCCATTCGGCCATGCTGGCGCGGTCGCCGGGGGCGCGGGTCAGTTCGTCGGCGATGCGGCGCAGGCCGCGGTTGTCCGGCAGCGGCAGGTAGAGCTGTTCGGTCGGCGCCTGTTCCAGGAGTTCCAGCAGCACCCCGGCGAGACGTGCGAGCGGGCCGTCGTGCGGATAGTCCTGCGGTTGCGCGCTCAGGTGCAGGATCAGTTCGAGGACCAGCGGCGACAGGGCCAGGGTGCAGCAGTCGCTCGGCAGGCGTGCCGCCCCCGGCTCGACGAAGAGGAAGCAGACCTTGCCGTTGGCGGTGACCCGGTTGCTATGGGCGATGCCGCCGGGAATCCACACACCGAAACCGGCCGGCACCATCCACAGGCCATCGGGCACCGTGCAGGTGATGCCGCCGCGGCAGGCCACCACCAGCTGGCCCTTGCGATGCCGGTGCACCGGCACTTCGGTGTCGTTGTGCCGGGCCTCCAGCTGCAGGGCCAGGGCCGGCTGGCCGAGCGCGTCGGGATCGAAGCGTTGGGCGAGGTAGGTCTGCGGTTCACGGCTCACGGCAGGTCCTGTGGTTGTCCGAATTCGATTATTTTCTGGCTGAGTAGTCGATATTTGCAAATCGCCACGCCCCGTAGCCTGTGCTCCTCAACCCGACAGGAGCGGCCGACCGCTCCGCGCCCTCGATACCCTGGTGCCCTGCATGCTGAGCGAAGTCTCCGTTTCCGGCCTCTACGTGCCGCCATTGTTCCTCTACCTGTGCCTGGCGATGCCGCTCTACCTGCTGCTGGAGCGCCTCGCCTGGCGCTGGCTGGAATGCGCCTGGCATCCCGGCCTGCTGCGTTTCTTCCTGTCGTTCATCGTGCTGTCCGTGCTGGTGCTGAAGTTCTGAGCCGAGGTCCCCATGTCCATCGTTCGTCTTTCCAAGGTGGCTGCGACCTTCGCCTGCGGCCTGCTCGCCCTGTGCCTGGCGTTGCAGTTGTGGCAAGCCTACGTGCTGGCGCCCTGGACCCGCGACGGGCGGGTCAGCGCGCAGGTGATCCGCATCGCGCCGGAAGTCTCCGGCAGCGTCGAGGCGGTGTTCGTCGCAGATAACCAGCGGGTGGCCCGCGGCGATCCGCTGTACCGCATCGATCCGCGCAGCTATCGCCTGGCCGTGCGCCAGCGCGAGGCGGAGCTGGAGCAGGCGCGGGAAACCCTGCGCCAACGTGACGAGCAATGGCGCCGACGCATGCAGTTGGCCGGCGCGGTTTCGCGCGAGGAGGTCGCCAACGCCGGTCGCGCCCTGCGTATCGCCCGCGCCCGCGCCGAGGCCGCCGGGGCGGCGCTCGACCAGGCGCGGCTGGACCTGCGGCGCAGCGAGTTGCGCTCGCCGGTGGACGGCTATGTGACGCAGTTGCGCGTGCAGCCCGGCGATTACGCGGCGGCGGGCCGGACCAACATCTTCATCGTCGATCGGCGAAGCTTCTGGGTCACCGGCTATTTCGAGGAAACCAAGCTGCGCAATGTACAGGTCGGCGCGCCGGCGACGATCAAGCTGATGGGGTTCGATCCGCTGCTCGACGGCCATGTCGCGAGCATCGGTCGCGGTGTCGCCGACCTCAACGAAAGCCGTGCCGACAGCGGCCTGCCGCAGGTCAGCCCGAACTTCAGCTGGATACGCCTGGCGCAGCGCGTGCCGGTGCGCATCGAACTCGACCGGGTACCGGCGGGCGTGGTGCTTGCCGCCGGCATGACCGGCAGTGTCGAGGTGCTGCAGGCGGGGACCGCGCGGCACTGGCGGCTGACCCGCTGGTTGCAGGAGTACCTTTGATGGCGGCGTCGGCGTCCGGCGGGCGCGATTGGTACGCGGCGTTGCCGTTGCCCTGGCGGACCGACAGCCTGGACTACGTGCTGCGCAGCATCGGCGCTGCCGCTCTGGCGCTCGGCCTGGGGCTCTACCTGCAACTGGATTCGCCGTTTTCCGCGGCGTCCACTGTGCTGTTGCTGATCAATCCGGTGCAGGGAGCGGTGGTCGGCAAGGGCTGGTGGCGCGCCGTGGGTACCCTGGTCGGCACGCTCGCTGCCTTCGTCCTGACCGCGCTGTTCACCCAGAAGATGCTGCTGTTCGTCGTCGCCCTGGGTTTCTGGCTGGGTCTCTGCGTCGGCGTCATGAGCCTGGTCCGGCACTTCTACGCCACCGCCGCGGTGGTCGCCGGCTACACCGTGTGCCTGGCGCTGGGACCGGCCATGGTCGAGCCCGAGGCGGCCTTCGAGCACATCGTCACCCGCGCCTCGGCGGTAATCGTCGGGGTCTGCTGCCTGAGCCTGGTGACCGTGCTTTTCAGCCGCAGGACCGTGTCCGGGCGGGTGCGCCAGCGTCTCGTCTCGCTCTGCGCGGCGACGCTGGCGCTGGTCGCTGCGCGGCATGCCGGTGCGGCTGACGGGGAACTGGAGCGCCGTCGCCGGACGCTGGCCGGCGAGGTCTACGCGGTAGACGACCTGCTGGGTGTCGGTCGCGCCGAGTCGCGGGCGCTGAGCGCTGCGCTCCCGGCGATCCGCGGTGGCCTGGCGGCGCTGTTTTCCACGCTGATGGAGTTCCGCTTCGCCGGCGAGACGCATTGGGCCCGGCGCTTGGCGGAGCGTGGACTGGCGCTGCCGATGGCCGACGACCTGCGCCTGCTGGGCGGCCAACTGGATCGCGGCGAGCTCGACTTCGCCGGCGCCGCGCGACGGCTCGCGAGCTTGCGCGGTCGCCTGGCGGCGATTCGGCGCGGACTTCCGACAGACCAAGCGGATGCCTGTCGCGAAGGGCTGTTCATGGAGCGTCTCGACGAGCAACTGGATGACCTGCAGGCCGCCCTGCGGGGGTTCGCCCGGCTCGACGGCCGGGCCCGCGCCGACGTCCGCCCAGCGGCCTTCCATCGACATTACCGCGAGGCCTTGCGCAACGGCGCGCGAGCCTGGCTGGCGATGCTGGTCGGCGGCGCCCTGTGGTTCCTCAGCGGGTGGGACCAGGGGCCGACCCTGCTGGCGGTGCTCGGCCCCTACTGCACGCTGCTGGCAGCCTCGCCCTTTCCCGCCGAGGGCACGCGCAATTTCATTCGCGGCACGCTCTACGCGATACCTGCCGCATTGCTCTGCAAATTCCTTCTGCTACCGCTGATCAACGGCTTTCCATTGCTGCTGCTGTGCCTCGCCTTCTTCTGGTCGTTCGGTATCCAGGCCACCACAGTGCCCAGGCGGGCGTTGCAGGGAATCGCCTACCTGATCGCCTTCAACACCCTGGTCGCCACCGGCAATCTCGCCCGCTTCGATTTCGGCGACTTCGCCAACCAGTCCTGCGCCTGGGTGCTGGCGCTCTGCATCAGCCTGCTGGTCTACCGCCTGCTGCCGAAGGACCTGGAACGGCATTCGGCGTCGCTGCTCGACCATCTGCGCCGCGAGACCCTCGCCTTGCTGCGTCGTCGCGCCGGTTTCGACGCGCATGCCTGGCAGGCCCGCCAGCAGCATCGCATCGCCCAGTTGGGCGCGCTGCATGGCATGGAACATCCGCGCAGCGCGCTGGCCCTGCGCCTGGGCTTCGTATCCCTGCAACTCGGCCGCGAGTCGCGGCGCCTGTGGCGCGCCCTGGCCGGGCTCGACCCGGCCGCCGCGGAGGCGCGGTGGATCGAGCGCGCACTGCGAGCCATCGCCGTCCGCCATCGCGATCCGCCGCTCGCCGCGCGGCACGCACGCCGTGCCGGCGCCCGCCTGGCGGCCGCCGGCGAGTGGCGCCTGGCCGCGATCCTCACCGACCTCGCCTGGTTGCTCCGGGCCTATTCGCAAAGCGTCTCGTCCGACGGGGCGCAGCATGGAGAAAAGACCTCATGAAAACCTCGTTCTTGCTGGCCTTGCTGCTGTCCTGCTGGTCCCAGGTCCAGGCGGCGGACGACGACGGGAAAGAGTTGCCGCCGATCGAGCGCTACGACTACGGCATGCCGCTGGACATCGAGCGGGTGCTTTCCGTCACGCCGGTGCCGGCCACCTGTGGCGTGGTGCCGCTGGTGATGCTCTACCGCGACAGCGCCGGACGCCTACATCGCTTGCAGTACCGAGGCCTTGGCGCGGGCTGTTCGCGGCACTGAGAAGCGGGCGCAGGCGCTGTCTCAGCGCGCCGCGCCTTCGATGATCGCCAGGACGTCGCCGATGGCGTGCTCCAGGTAGTCGCCCGCCTTGTACGCCGCAAGCGCCTGCGGACCGCCGTCGAGCACCGCCTGCGGCCGTTCGACGAAGCGTCCGAGCAGGTTGAACTCCTCGTCCAGCACCAGTACCAGCGGAATCGGGATTCGCTCCAGCGCCAGGCGCTGGCGCAGGTCGTCCTCGGCGCGGCCCTTGGAAATGATCGCCAGCTCGATGTTCGGTTGCAGGCGCTGCGCGAAGTCCAGCGCGGCCAGGTTGATCTGGCAGTCCGGGCACCACATTTCCCCGGCGACCAGCAGGCGATAGCGCCGTTCGATGCGTTGCAGGCGTTCCGTCAGCGCGCTCGGCAGCCCGTCGCTTTCCAGCTTCTGCCGGAACCGCGCGACCGCGCCCTGTTCCGTGGCCAGGCCATGGCCGACGAAGGCGGCGAAGTCTTCTCCGATATCGAACAGTTCCGCGTAAGAGGCCATGCTGGTTTCGCTCCTGTGCTTGGGGAGGGATGGCGCGGCGGATACGCCAGGTAGTCGCGCCACGCCGGGGCGGCCAGGGTAGCGNGCGCCGGCGTGCTTCGCCGGGACTGGTCGTTAGCATGGCGCGGCTGGTAAAAAGACAGCGCCCCCACTGCCCGCCAAGGCCCGCCCGATGCTGATCGACCTGCCTTCCACCCGTCCGGTCTTCGCCTATGCCCAGGATTATCTCCACGGCGAGCGCGTCGAGCTGCACCGGCATTCGCGCGCGCAATTGATCCATGCGCTCAGCGGGGTGGTCACGGTCGGCACCGCCGAGGGCACCTGGGTGGTGCCGCCGGGACGCGGTGTCTGGTTGCCGGCCGGTATCGAGCATGGCCTGCGTTTCGCCGGCCAGGTGCGCATGCGCACCTTGTTCATCGCCCCGCAGGCGCGCCACGACCTACCGCGGGACTGCCGGGTGGTGGACGTGCCGCCGTTGCTGCGGCAATTGATCGTCGCGGCGATGCGGATCGCCCCGGACTACCCGCCGGGTGGCCGCGACGAGCGGGTGATGGAGCTGATCCTCGATGAACTGCGGGTGCTGCCGATCCTCGCCCTGCACGTGCCACAGCCGGTCGATCCGCGACTGGCGGCGCTGTGCCGCAGCCTGCGCGCCGAGCCGGCCGCCGACTGGAGCCTGGGCGATGCCGCGCGTCGCCTGGGCGTCAGCCCGCGGACCCTGACCCGCGCCTTCCAGCGCGAAACCGGTCTCAGCTTCGTCCAGTGGCTGCGGCGCATGCGCCTGCTCGCCAGCCTCGATGCGCTGGCGGCAGGGCACTCGATCCTCGAGGTCGCACTGGACCTCGGCTACGACAGCCAGAGCGCCTTCAGCGCCATGTTTCGCCGGACCCTGGGCGTTTCGCCGAGCCTCTATTTCGGCCGCGGCGCCGCCTACGGGGTGGCCGAGGGCGACTGAGTTCAGTCCTTCTGGCGCAGCATCAGCGAGGCCAGGGCGCAGGCCAGGAGCGCCACGCAGGAAAGGTAGAAGGCGTCGGAGTAGGCCATCAGGTAGGCCTGCTGGCGCACCCCGTGGTCGAGCAGGGCCAGCGCCTGCTGCTGCTCCGGCAGTTGTATCCGCACCTGGCCACCGCCCAGGCGCTGCTGCAGGGCGCCGTCGAAGATCGTCAGGGTCTCGCCGATCCGCTCGGAGTGGAAGCGCTCGCGCAGCGAGACCAGTTGCGTCAGCAGCGCGGTGCCGATCGCGCCGCCGAGGTTGCGCAGCATCGAGATCAGCGCCGAGGCCGAGCCGGCCTGGGCCTTGTCCAGGCCCTTCACCGCCAGTACCGAGAGCGCGACCATGATCAGCGGCTGGCCGATGCCGCGCACGACGATGGAGGGGATGATCACGTTGCGTCCCGCGTCGGCGTTCAGGTGCGCGCCCATCCAGCAGCCCAGGGCCATGATCGCGAAGCCGCCGGCCACCAGCAGCTTGGGGTTCAGCCAGCGCATCAGGCGCGGCAGCAGCGGCGCCAGGAGCAGTTGCACGAGGCCGTAGAGGATCAGGCTGTCGCCGATCTGCCGGGCGTTGAAACCCTGCAACTGGGACAGGTAGTTGGGCACCAGGAACACCAGGCCGAAGGTCGCCGCGCCGAACACCGCCATCGCCAGGCTGGACACGCCGAAGTTGTAGCTGCCCAGCAGGCGCAGGTTGATGAACGGCCGCGCGCCCCACAGTTGGCGCTGTACGAAGAGCAGCAGGGCGAGCACGGCGAGGACGGCGAAGGTGCGGATGAAGCCGGACTCGAACCAGTCGCGGCGGCCACCTTCCTCCAGCACGATCTGCAGCGCGCCGAGGCCGGCGACCATCGCGCCGATGCCGAGCCAGTCGGCCTGGCGCAGGCGTTCGCGGTCGCCGTCGCGGGGGCGGATCGACCAGGCCACCGCGGCCAGCAGGGCGATCCCCGGCAACAGTTGCAGGAGAAAGATCCAGCGCCAGGAATAGGCATCCGCCAGCCAGCCGCCGATCGACGGGCCGGCGGCCTGGGCCACACTGTTGGAAAGGCTGAACAGCGCCATGCCGAGGGGTACCCGGCTGGACGGCAGCTCGGTGAGGATCAGTTGCATCGACAGCGGGATCAGCACCGCCCCCGAAGCCCCCTGGATCACCCGGATCAGGATCAGCGTCGACAGGTTCGGCGCCAGCGCGCAGCTCAGCGAACTGAGCAGGAACACCAGCGAGCCGAGGAGCATCACCCGGCGCAAGGAGAACACTTCCACCAGCCAGGCGGTAAGCGGGATCATGCTGATTTCCGCGACCAGATAGGCGGTGGAGATCCACGAGCCCTCCTCGAAGGTGGCTCCCAGCGCGCCTTCTATCTCCGGCAGCGCCGCGCTGGTGACGTGCACGTTCATGCCGGCCATGAAGCAGCCGAACAGGCCGCCGGTGACGGCGACCCAGGCACGCAGCGATACCTTGTCGTCAGCGCTCATCGGCGGAGGCTCCGTCCGGTTCGCGAGTGTCCACGGTGGCGATCACCGACATCCCCGGAAGCAGCCGGCCCCGCTCGGCGGCGTCGGCGTCCAGGCGGATACGCACCGGGAAGCGCTGGACGATCTTGGTGAAGTTGCCGGTGGCGTTGTCCGGCGGCAGCAGCGCGAATACCGCGCCGGAGGCCGGCGCCACGCTGTCGACGCGGCCGCGCCAGCGGCGGCCGAACGTGTCCACCTCCAGCTCTACCGGTTGCCCGGGACGGATGCGTTCGAGCTGGGTCTCCTTGTAGTTGGCCACCACGTAGGCCTGCTCCAGCGGCACCACCGCCAGCAGCGGCAGCCCCGGCGTGACGTACTGGCGCAGGCGCACCTTGCGCTGGCCGACGCGGCCGGCGAATGGGGCGCGGATTTCGGTATCGTCCAGGGCGTGGCGCGCCAGTTCGCGCGCCGCCGCGGCTTCCTGCAGCTCCGCCTGGCGCTGGGCGAGCGCCGCCTCCGCCTCGCGTCGCCGGCTCTTCAGTACGTCCCTGGCGGCGCGCTGGCGGCCTTCCTCGGCGCTTGCCCGCCGCGCCGCCGCCCGCGCTCGCTGGTGCGCCGCGTCGGCGTTCTCCAGGCGCTGGCGACTGGTGGCATGCTCGTCGGCCAATTGCCGGTAGCGTCGCCAGTCGGTCTCGGCGCGGCGCCATTCGGCTCGCGCCGCTTCGCCATCGGCGCGGGCGCGGCTGATCGTCTGCGCCTGCTCCAGCAGTTGCCGATCGAGGGTCTCCAGCTTCGCGCGCTGGGCTTCCAGCGCCGCCTGCGCCGCCGCTTCGCGGGCCTCGGCGGCGCGCAGGCGCTGGCGGAAGTCGCGCGGGTCCAGGCGCAGCAGCAGGTCGCCGGCCTGGACGTCGGCGTCGTCGGCCACCAGCACCTCGGCGACGTAGCCGGAGACCTGCGCGCTGACCGCCACCCAGTCGGCGCGTACATAGGCATCGTCGGTGCCCTCCAGGAAGCGTCCGCTGCTCCACCACCAGGCCAGCAGGGCGGCGAGCGCGATGGCGCCGGCGAGGCCGCCCAGCAGCCAGGTTCGGCGCCGGCGCGTGGCTGCTGGCATGGTTTCGCCAGTGGTGTGTTCGATGGGTTCCCTGATTGCCTGGTTCATTGTCCGTTTTCCTGATGGGAGGGGCTGGGAGCGGCTTGCCAGCCGCCGCCGAGAGCCCGGAACAGTTCGACCTGGCGCTCGGCGACGCGCATCTCGGCGTCGACCAGGCGCGCCCGGTCGGCGACCAGGCTGCGTTGGCTGTCGAGCAGCTCGAGGGCATCGAGGGCGCCGGCGCGATAGTTGCTGCGCGCCAACCGGTAGGCGTGGCGCTGCTCGTCGAGGGCACGCTGGAGGTCGGCACGCCGCTGGCGCTCGCCGGCATACAGCGCCAGGGCACGCTCGACCTCGCGCAGGGCGCCGAGCACCGCTCCGTCGAAGCGCGCCAGGGCGGCGTCGCGCTCTGCCGCTGCGCTGTCCAGGCGGCCTCGCGCGCTTTCCCGGTTGGGGAAGCGCCAGCTCAGCAGCGGGCCGGCCGCGTAGGCCAGCGCGCCGCTGCCGCCGAGGCCGGCGAGGGTCACTGCGGAGGTCTCGGCGCCGACGGCGAAGCTGATGCGCGGGTACAGCTCGGCTTCGGCCAGCGCGCGCCGGGCGTCGGCGGCGGCGAGCCGGCGCTCGGCCGCGCGGACGTCCGGGCGGCGCGCCAGCAGGCTCCAGCCGTCGCCGGTGGGCAGGGCACGGCGCAGTTGCGGTATGCCGGCGCAGGTCGCGGCAGGAGCGTCCAACTGGCGCGGCGAGCGCCCGCTGAGCAGCGCCAGTTCGTAGAGTGCCGCGCGCCGCCGCGCCTCGAGCATCGGCAGCGCGGCGCGGGTCCGTTCGCGCAAGGCCAGCAGCCGGCGTCGCTGCAGCTCGCTGGAAAGGCCGGCGGCGAGCTGGCGTTCGCTCAGCGCCAGGCTCGCGTCGAGCAGGCCGACCGATCGGCGTTGTACCTCTGCCCGTCGCGCCAGGGCGCAGGCGCGGACGTAGGCGAGGGTGGTCTGGCTGGCCACGCTGACCCTGAGCAGGTCGCGCGCCGCTTGCGCCGCTTCGGCATCCGCCTTCGCCGCGGCGATGCGGGCGCGGACTTCGCCCCACAGGTCCAACTGGTAGGACAGGTCGAGGCGGGCGGTGTGTTTCCACTGGCTGTGCAGGTCCTCGTCGGTGGCTTCGGCGAGGGTCTGGTCGTCGCCGTCGCGCCCATACTGGTAGCCATAGCCGACCTCGGTCCGTGGCCAGCGTTCGCCCTGTGCGCCGCGCAGATGGCCGAGGAGCGCGCGGGCATGGGCATCGGCTGCGGCCAGGTCGCGGTTGTGGCGCAGCGCGGCGGCCACCAGGTGGTTCAGCCCAGGGTCCTGGTAGAGCGTCCACCACTGGGCGGGCAGCGCGTCGCCGCGGGTTCCCGCCACCCTCGACAGGCCAGGGTCGAGGCTTTCCGCGCGTGGCGCGGGTTGGTTGCGGTTCGCGCAGCCCAGCGCGGTGGAGATACCCAGCGCCAGCGCCACGCAACGCAGATGACTGGCAAGCGGCATTGCCCTGCTCCCGTGTCTGAAAGAGCGGGGAACGGTAAGGCAGGCGCGGGCGGCCTGCGCCGGCAAAAGCGCCAGTCATCGTCGCGAAATGGACAGTCGGCGGATTTTTCAGCGTTGCCGCATCAGGTACGGGCCGCAGCCCTGGGCCAGCAGCCCGGCCGGGATGGCCAGCAGGGAGATGCGGTGGATCTGCCGGGAGCAGCGGTTCACCCCGCCTTCGACGAGGCGCAGGCGCTGGAACAACTGGTGGGCTAGCCTGCGCCTCGGCGTGGCCGGGGGCCCGCCTTCAACCTGAACGAAGCGTTTCGCCAGGTGGTCGGAACAACAGGTCCCCGTTACGGAAGCCGAGTCCATGCCGCTGCGCCGTGCCGTTTTCGCCATCCTTTTCGCGTCCCTGGGCAGTCCTTTGGTCGCCGCCGAAACACCCCTGCGCCTGGAGCGCCTGGAGCGCTGCGGCGATCTCCTGGCCAGCGAGCGGCAGGAGTGGTGCCTGCGCGTGCGCGGCCTGGGCGCCGGCCTGCCGCGCCTGTTGCTGGACGGCCGTGAACTGCCGGCCACCGCCCTGCGGCGCGAGGGCGACGGCCTGCGGCTCCGCCTGGACCGCCGTGGCCACGCCAGCGGTCCGCTTTGGCTGGAGCAGGGCGGGCGCAGCAGCAATCCGGTATGGCTGACCCTGAACGGCAGTCATGTGCTCGCCGCCGGTCCCGACGAGGTGGCGAAGAACATGGATGGCCTGACCACCTACGTCGACCTGGTCAGCCTGTTGATCGAGGAGAACCACGACGGTCGCCGGGAGGCCGAACGCCTGGCCGATAAATATGGCGCGCGGGTGGTCGGCGCGATCCCGCCGTTGAACCTCTACCAGTTGCGCCTGCCGGCGCGCGACCTCGTCCAGCGCGACGCGCTGGTCCTCCGCATCGGCAGCGAGACCAGCGTGGACGCCGTGGTGGTGGAGGAGTCCGCGCCGGAGAAGGGCGAGGAAACCGAGGCGGCGCGCCGGCCCGTGGACAAGCCGGACAGCGACTCCGACGAGTGGGCGGCCAATCGTTTCATGGACGCGGTGAACTATTACCAGCGTCGGGTCCGCGCCCGCCAGGCGCCGCTGGAGACCCGCCCGGTGCGCATCGGGGTGATCGAGCGCGACGTCGACTTCGACGCTCCCGACTTCGCCGACTACCTCGGCCCCTGCAAGGCGCCCGCACCGCGTACCTGCCTCTACGCGCGCGATGCCGAACGTCCCGACAACCACGGTTCGACGGTCGCCGGCATCCTCGCCGCGCGCTGGGACCAGGGCGGCAACAGTGGTTTCCTGCGTGGGTTGGACCGCGCCAGCCAGGGTTTCGAAGTGATCGTCGAGCGCAATTCGGATGCTGGCATCACGGCCAACGTCGCCGCCTCGGTGAACCTGGTGGAGGATGGCGTGCGGGTGCTCAACTGGAGCTGGGGCATCCACCGCGTCGGCGCTCGCGACGTCGATGGCGACGAGGTGGATTCGCTGGTGCGCTCGGGGATCGCCATGAGCGGCTACGAGGAGTTGCTCGAGGAGTTCTTCCTCTGGCTGCGCAAGGAGCATCCGGACGTGCTGGTGGTCAACTCCGCCGGCAACGGCTCGTCCTACTCCGGTACCGACGAATACCGCCTGCCGTCCTCCTTCGTTACCGAGCAGTTGCTGGTGGTGGGCGGCCACCAGCGCAGCGAGCGCCAAGGCCTGGCGGTGGACGACCCGGCCTACGCGGTCAAGCGCAGCACCTCGAACGTCGACATGCGGGTGGATGTCACCGCCGCCGCCTGTACCCATGCCTCGACCCTGGAGCGGGACGCGCGGGGCGAGGTGCACTGCGGCACCTCCTATGCCACGCCGATGGTCGCCGGCACGGTCGCCGCCATGCTTTCCCTCAACCCGCGGCTGCGACCCGAGGAGATCCGCATGCTGCTCCGGCGCAGCGCCATGACCATCGGCGGCGACTACGATTTCGAGCCGGCCGATGCCGAGGACCTCACCGCACCGATCCTGCCCTCGGAGCGCGGCTACCGCCTGGACCACCGCGACGTCGGCCGCTCGGCGCGGCTGGACATGCAGAAAGCCCTGGACCTGGCGGTGAAGAGCCGCGAGCGCGTGCGCTGAGGCGTTCCGCCGGCCCGGCGCCTCACGGCGAGGCTTCCAGCAGCCGGGCGAGGCGTTCGGCGAGTTCGTTGTGGCGGAACGGCTTGGTCAACACCTCGAAGCCGTTGAGTTGCTCGGGCCTGAGGTTGGCGTAGCCGGTGATGACCAGCACCGGCAATTGCGGGAAGCGCTGGCGCAGTTCCTCGGCAAGCTGCACGCCGGTCTTGTCGGCCATGAGATGGTCGGTGACCAGCAGGTCGGGCGCCAGGCCGCGCTCGACCTCGCCCAGGGCTTCCTCCGCCGACGCCGCCTCGCTGACCTGGTAGCCGAGATCGCCGAGCAGCAGCGCGGTGGTGTAGCGCACCATCCTGTCGTCGTCGACCAGCAGCACGTGGGTCGGCCGCAACGCCTCCGGTGCGTCCGGGCAGCTTTCTGCGGTGGATTGCGTCTGCTCCGCGGTGATCGGCAGCCAGATGCTCACCCGGGTCCCCTTGCCGATCTCCGAGTGGATGCCCAGGCCGCCGCCGGACTGGGCGACCAGGCCCTGGACCATCGACAGGCCGAGGCCGGTGCCCTTGCCCACGCCCTTGGTGGAAAAGAACGGCTCCATGCAGCGGGCCAGCACCTCGGCGGGCATGCCTCCGCCGTTGTCGGCGACTTCCAGGCACACGTAGCGGCCGGCGCCGAGACCGTCCACCGCGCCGTCGATCACCAGGTCGGTCCGCGCGCCTATTTCCAGGCGGCCGCCTTCGCCCATGGCGTCGCGGGCGTTCACCGCGAGGTTGAGGATGGCCAGTTCGAACTGGTGCGGATCCACCACCACCGCCGGCAGGCGTTCCGGGATCTCGATGCGGACCTCGATGGTCGGGCCGAGCGAGCGCTCGATCAGGTCGTGCATGCCTTCGACCAGCTCGCGCAGGGCCACCGCCTGCGGCTTGAGGGTTTGCCGGCGGGCGAAGGTGAGCAGGCGACCGACGAGGTTCCGCGCCCGTTCGGCGGACTGTAGCGCGCCGTCGATGAGGTCGGTGGAGCGGGCGTCGTCGAGCCGCCGGCGGATCAGTTCCAGCGAGGCCATGATCGGCGTCAGCAGGTTGTTGAAGTCATGGGCGATGCCGCCGGTCAACTGGCCGACCATCTCCATCTTGCGTGCCTCGTGAAGCTGCGCCAGGGCGCTTTCGCGCTGGGCGAGCATGGTCGCGACACGTTCTTCCAGGCTTTCGTTGAGTTCGCGCAGCTCGTTCTCGGCGCGTACCCGCGCGCTGATGTCCATGCACACGCAGAGCAGGCCGCTGGCGGCATGCTGCTCGTCCACCAGCGGCGTGACCTGGTTCTGCACCCACACCGTATCGCCGTCGGGGCGAACGTAGCGGCCGCTCATCTCGAACGCCGCGCCGGTCGCTCCGCCTGGCGCCGCAGGGAGGGCGAAGTCGGCGGGGTCGAGGATGTCCTGCATGCGCAGGCCGAGCAGGGTCTCGCGCGAACGGCCGGCGATCTCGCAGTAGCGATCGTTGACCCGGGTGAAGCGCCAGTTCCGGTCGCATACCGCGATGCCCGCGCTGGCCTGGTCGAACATCGCCGCCAGTTGCGCGGAACTGGTGCGCAGCGCCAGCTCCGCGCGGGCATGGGTGAGCGAGGTCCAGGCCAGCTTGGCGGCTTCCTCCGCCAGGCGGCGCGAATCTTCGCCGAGCGCCTGCGGATGGGCGAAGTGGATCGCCAGCAGCGCCTCCAGCCGGCCGTGGCGCAGCACCGGGACGTGCAGCGTGGCGCCCAGCCCCAGGCGCGCGCGGCTCGCCGCCTCGTCGAGACTCATGCCGCGCTCCCCGGCGAGGTCTTCCCGCGCCACGCTGCGTCCGGCATGCAGTTCGCCGGACAGGGTGGCGCCGAACGCCAGGTAGCGATGCCGACCGACCGCCGAGCGGCCGTCGTGGAGATAGTCGCGATGAACCTGGAAGGTCATGCCGTCGCCGTTGTCCTCGCCGAAGAATATCCGCGACGCGCCCAGCTCCTCGCCGAGCCGGCGCAGGGCGGTGGCTTCGATCTCCAGGGGATCGGCCAGGGACGGCAGGGTCTGGCCCAGTTCCAGGAGGAACGCCTGGCGGCGTTCGAAACGCACCCGCTCGGTGGTCTCGGTGACGATGCACAGCACGCCGCCGACGGAACCGTCGGTTTCCCGCACCGCCGAATAGGACACGTCGAAATAGACCGTCTCGCCGCGTCCATAGCGTTCGATGTAGAAGGGCCGATCCTTTGCCGCGAAGGTTTCACCGGTCTCGTACACCCCGCGCAGCAGCGGTTCGAGGTCATCCCACAGCTCCCGCCAGTTCTCTATCGCCGGCCGGCCGAGGGCGCGCGGATGCTTGTCGCCGATGCTCGGCGCGTAGGCATCGTTGTACAGGGCGACGAATTCCGCGCCCCAGAACAGCACGATCTGCGCCTTGGCCGGCAGCAGCGTGGCCATCGTCGTCTTCAGGCTCGCCGACCAGGCGTCCGGCGGGCCGAGGGGCGAACTGGCCGCGTCGAGGCTGAGCAACAGTTTCCCGACCGCTCCTCCGTTGGCCAGGAAGGCCGGTGGATGGTCGAGGGTGTTCGGGTCCGGTTCGATGGTGAAAGGCTGTGCCATGTCTGCGGAGTCTTGCTCGGTTCCGGTTGAGGTGGTGGGTCGTATGGAATATAGGAGGGCGGTGGGTGCGCTTGCGTTCAATCCGGCTGGGGGGATGGCGCACCGGGGCGCTCCAGACGCTCGGTGCGTTGCCAGGCGGAGTCTGGCGATGATTTCGTACGCGGTGCCCGAGACCGCGATGGAGACCTGACGTCGGGGCGAACGACGCCACCGGCGTCATTCGCCATGGTCGGGTCAACCGGAACGTCGATCGGCTACCAGGCGCTGCTGCAGGCGCGTCAGGAAGGCCACTTCGAAGGCGGTCTTCTGCATCGGTGTGGGCAGGCTGTCGCGGCCGAAGGCGAAGGCGGTCCAGAGCTGGCCTTCGATCTGGTCGGCAAGCCAGTTCTCGGCCTGGCGGACGCCCTTGTCGATGGCGGGCTGGGCGGGAACCGGCCAGAGCAGGGAGAGACCGGGTTGCCGGTCGGCGGGGGGAATCTCGACCATCAGGTCCTTGTAGCGTTCGATGATTGCGTCGACGTGGGTCTTTTCCTTTTCATCCTTCGTCATGCTGGGTACTCCGTTTCTGAGAGTCACATGACCTGCCGCCTTCGCTGTCAATCGATGGAGGCAGGATCGCGCAGGGTTGACAGACCGGGAAACGGAACCGGCAGACCACGAGGGTCTCCCCACGCGATCCGCCATGAAGGCCCGCAGTTGGAAAACTGCGGTCGAGCCGATGCCTGCAAAAGCATTCGCTGCTTTCGCATGCACCGCTCGGCGCATCGCGCCGTCTCTTCGGGCTGTCAAACCCGGTCACGGATTTGGCCGTGACGGGCGCAGGATAGGGGCAGGCAAGGCGGGGAGCAAGGGCGGGAACGGGTGACGGCAGAGGCTATCGGCAGGCAAGGCGTTGGCTGAAGCGATTCATGGAAATAACCCGGCCTTGGAGCGCGCCGTTAATCATCGTTTACCAGGAGAGAACAATCCGCCTGGACTGTTCGATTCAATATTTTGTGATGCGCTTCACGTAATAAGAGTATTCCTTATGAGCCACGCAAAAGTGTCATTCGCTTCTTCGAAGAGGGCGCTGCCGAAGTTGCACGCTAGTTGGGCACGCCGCGAGGGCGGCTCGGCACTTTGGTGCATAAGGATATAACCCTTTCTTCATTTCTGATTTTCGTCAGAGTTCGTGCCGGGGCGACCGTCCGTCATTCGATATTAATTAAAAGCGTCAATAATCCGTTTAGGAATCAGGGGCTTGGAAATCCACCTGGCAGAACTGACAGGTCGGTATGCCCAACCAAAGTATTGAACTGATTTAAGTGGTGGTACAAATTTGCCTTTCCCATGTTAGTCCTACTTAACAGGCGAAGCGGTGGAGAGCGCTCTGTTGCGGGCTGCTCGGGATTAAATGGGTTTCGCCCTCGGGGGCTCCTGTCTTCCAATAAAAACAAGTTGTCGCCAGGCCTGATGAACTTTCAGGTACCCGCGTTCCGTTTTCTCGCGGAACTCACTGACTGCGCTTAACCGCGTGACCGGTTCGGTCGGTAAACAGCGACCTGCGCCGGAAACGCGATAACCGAGACAACTCAATCGAGGAACAGAAGATGGGATTATTCAATGCAGCCGCGAACCTGTTCGGCCAGGTCTACGAGCGCGCGACGCAGGTGGCCGCCACCGCCGTCACGGCGGTGGCGGACGTGGCCAGGACATTGGTGGGCTCCACCGTCGACGCCGTGGAGCAGCAGGTGCACGAAGCGCTGACATCGGTGCATGACGCCGTTGCCAGCGTGGAGCAGGCGCTGGAGGGTACGGTCGGCGCGGTGGCCGGCACGCTCGGCGAGATCGCCGGCGACGCCCTCGACACCGTAGGCTCCGCGGTCGGCACGCTGGGCGGGCTGGCCGGCAACTCGCTGGCGATCGCCGACGACTTGTTGCACGGGCGCGTCGAGCCGGAGGATTACCTGAAGCTGGTCGGTGACCTGGGGCAGGGCGTCGGTGCCACCGTCGGCCATGCCTGGGAATTCGGCAGCGACAGCCTGAAGGCCGCCAACGATCTCTACCACGCCGCCTACCAGGGTGGCTCGCTAAGCCTCGGCAATAGCGACGGCCTGCTCGGGGTCAATGTGATCGGCTCGCTGCTCGGCGGCAATCACGACCAGGGCGTGATTCCCGATAGCCGCGGCATCCTCGGCCCGCTGCCGATCAACGTCTCCCTCACCGAGCAAGGCCTGACCTTCGGCGGCGAGACGCCGCTGACTCCGCTGATCACCGCAGCCCTGGCGCTGAATCCGATCACCGCGCCGCTGGTGCCGGTGCTGGCGCCGCTCAACCTCGGCGGCCTGGGAGTGGTCGGCTCGGTCGACAAGGAAGGCTTCAGCGCCAAGTTCTACGGTATCGCCGGACCCAGCTACAACCTCGGCGTGGCCAATCTCGGCGGCACCCTGGAGCTGGGTAGCTACAACGAGGTCAAGCTGCTGAGCTGGAACGAGGTGACCCTCAAGGACCTGCCCATCGTCGGCGGCATCCTCGGCTACGTGCCGGTGGTCAAGGACATCGGTGTCTCGCTGCCGACGCTGGACCTGCACTTCGACAGCAAGCTGTATGCGCAAACGATTGCCGGTGTCGATGTCGCCGGGGTCGGGCCGAAGGGCCAGATCGAGCTGGTGCATGACCTCGACAATGACCTGTCGATCGTCGCCGGTATCGCCGGGGATACCGCGCACAGCGCACTGGACGGGGCCGGCAAGGTGCTCGCGGCGCTGCTCGGCCACGGCGGCGAAGCGGCGCCGCCGACAATCCAGCTGATCGGCGCCGACCCGGCGCCGGAGCATCAGGCCCTGGCCGCCTGACGGCGAGGGAACGCCCGGCACAGGGAGGTGCCATCCGGGCTCATTCGGGATTCCAGCGGCAGTCGTGGCAGAAGTGAGCGCGCTCGATGGCAAGGCTCGGTTCCAGCGTTACCAACGAAATCAAACAGGCCCTGGCGGCCAGCCGCGGCGCATTGCGCAGCGTGGCGGCGTTCTCCGGGGTGATCAACCTGCTGATGCTGGTGCCCTCGCTGTACATGCTGCAGGTGTACGACCGCGTGCTGTCCTCGGCCAACGAAGTCACCCTGTTGATGCTGACCCTGATGGCGCTTGGCGTGTTCGTCTTCATGGGCGCGCTGGAGGCGCTGCGCAGCTTCGTCCTGGTGCGGGTCAGCGAACGCTTCGACGGCCAGTTGCACGGGCGGATCTACGCCGCCGCCTTCGAACGCAACCTGCGCGCCGGCGGCCAGGAGGCCAGCCAGGCGCTGCACGACCTGACCACCCTGCGCCAGTTCATCACCGGCCAGGCGCTGTTCGCCTTCTTCGACGCACCCTGGTTCCCGGTCTACCTGCTGGTGATCTTCCTCTTCGACCCCTGGCTCGGCCTGCTCTCGCTGGTCGGCGCGCTGGCCCTGATGGCCCTCGCCTGGTTCAACGAACGCGCCACCCGTGCGCCGCTGGCCAAGGCCGGCGAGTTGTCGATCAAGTCCGGCCAACTGGCCAGCAACAACCTGCGCAACGCCGAGGTGATCGAGGCGATGGGCATGCTCGGCAGCATGCGCGGGCGCTGGGAACGGCTGCACCAGGCGTTCCTCGACCAGCAGAGCCTGGCCAGCGAGCGCGCGGCGCGGATCAACGCGCTGAGCAAATACCTGCGCATCGCCCTGCAATCCCTGGTGCTCGGCCTCGGCGCCTGGCTGGCGGTGGAGGGACGCATCACCCCGGGGATGATGATCGCCGGCTCGATCCTGATGGGACGTGCGCTGGGGCCTATCGACCAACTGATCGGCGTGTGGAAGCAGTGGGGCGCGGCGCGCGATGCCTATCGCCGGCTGAGCGGCCTGCTCGACGAATTCCCCGCCCGCGAGCGGCGCATGGAATTGCCCGAGCCGCGTGGCCACCTGCTGCTGGAATCGCTGGACGCGGCGCCGCCCGGCAGCGAGGCGCGCACCCTGCGTGGCCTGACCCTGGCGATCCCGGCCGGCTCGGTGGTCGGCGTGATCGGTCCGTCCGGCTCCGGCAAGTCGAGCCTGGCGCGGGTAGTGCTGGGCATCTGGCCGACCCTGCACGGCAGCGTGCGCCTGGACGGCGCCGAGATCCGCCAGTACGAGCGCGAGACCCTCGGCCCGCGCATCGGCTACCTGCCGCAGGACATCGAACTGTTCGCCGGCACGGTGGCGGAAAACATCGCCCGCTTCGGCGAGGTGCAGGCCGACAAGGTGGTGGAGGCGGCGCGCCTGGCCGGGGTCCATGAACTGGTCCTGCGCCTGCCGCAGGGCTACGACACCGTGCTCGGCGTCGGCGGCGCCGGGCTTTCCGGCGGCCAGCGCCAGCGCATCGCCCTGGCCCGGGCGCTGTACGGTGCGCCGACCCTGGTGGTGCTCGACGAACCCAACTCGAACCTCGACGACAGCGGCGAGCAGGCGCTGCTGGCGGCGATCCAGGCGCTCAAGGCGCGTGGCTGCACGGTGCTGCTGATCACCCACCGGGCCGGCGTGCTGGGTTGCGCCGACCGCCTGCTGGCGCTGAACGCCGGCCAGTTGCACTTGTACGGCGAGCGCGACCAGGTGCTCGCCGCCTTGAACAACCAGCGCGCCGCGTCGGCGTCGCAGCAGCGCGCGGACTACCGGGTGGCCGGCTACGGCGCGCCGCAGGTGGTGGCCGCGCCGCGCCAGGGAGGTGTGGAATGACCCGCACGGTGAAACGCGACGAGAACGCCTATGCGCGACTGGGCTGGCTGCTGGTCCTGTTCGGCTTCGGCGGCGCGCTGCTCTGGGCCGCCTTCGCGCCGCTCGACCAGGGCGTGGCGGTGCCGGCCACGGTGATCATCTCCGGCCAGCGCAAGTCGGTGCAGCATCCGCTGGGCGGGGTGGTCAAGCACATCCTGGTGCGCGACGGCCAGCATGTGGAGGCGGGCGAGCCGCTGATCCGCATGGAACCGACCCAGGCCCGGGCCAACGTCGATTCGCTGCTCAACCGGTACGCCAACGCGCGGCTCAACCAGGCGCGCCTGCAGGCCGAATACGACGGCCGGCGGACCCTGGAGATGCCCGCGGGGCTGGCCGAGCAGGCCCCGCTGCCGACCCTCGGCGAGCGCCTGGAGTTGCAGCGGCAGTTGCTGCACAGCCGCCAGACCGCGCTGGCCAACGAACTCTCCGCATTGCGGGCGAACATCGAGGGGCTGCGCGCCCAGCTCGAAGGGTTGCGCCAGACCGAGGGCAACCAGCGCCTGCAACAACGCCTGTTGAACAGCCAGTTGAGCGGTGCGCGCGACCTCGCCGAGGAAGGCTACATGCCGCGCAACCAGTTGCTCGAACAGGAGCGCCAACTGGCCGAGGTGAACGCCCGGCTATCGGAGAGCAGCGGTCGCTTCGGGCAGATCCGCCAGAGCATCGCCGAGGCGCAGATGCGCATCGCCCAACGCGAGGAGGAGTACCGCAAGGAAGTCAACGGGCAACTGGCGGAAACCCAGGTCAATGCGCGGACGCTCTGGGAGGAGCTGTCCTCGGCGCGCTACGAACTGCGCCACGCCGAGATCCGCGCGCCGGTCAGCGGCTACGTGGCCGGCTTGAAGGTGTTCACCGATGGCGGGGTGATCGGCCCCGGCGAATTGCTGATGTACATCGTGCCCAACAGCGACAGCCTGGAAGTGGAGGGCCAGCTCGCGGTGAACCTGGTCGACCGGATCCACAGCGGGCTGCCGGTGGAGATGCTGTTCACCGCCTTCAACCAGAGCAAGACCCCGCGGGTCACCGGCGAGGTGACCATGGTCAGCGCCGACCGCCTGCTCGACGAGCAGAACAAGCAGCCCTACTACGCGCTGCGCGCCCAGGTCGACGCGGCCGCGATGGGTAAGCTGAAGGGCCTGCAGATCCGCCCGGGGATGGCGGTGCAGGTGTTCGTCCGCACCGGCGAGCGCTCGCTGCTCAATTACCTGTTCAAGCCCCTGTTCGACCGCGCCCACGTGGCGCTGGCGGAGAACTGACCGATGACCATGCGCCGCCTGATGACCTGGCTGTTCGGCGCCTTCCTGTTGCTGCTGCGCGAGGACGCCTTCGCCCTCGGCCTGCTGGACGGCTATCACCTGGCCCTGGAGAACGACCCGCAGTTCCAGGCCGCGATCCAGGAGCACGAGGCCGGCAGGCAATACCGTGCGCTCGGCCGCGCGGCGCTGCTGCCGCGCCTGGTGTACAGCTACAACCGTGGGCGCAGCTGGTCCGATGTGACCCAGACCACCACCCGCGGCGATCTCAAGGAAGACCGCGACTACGACAGCTACGTCTCCACCCTCAGCCTGCAACAGCCGTTGTTCGACTACGAGGCCTTCAGCCGCTACCGCAAGGGCGTGGCCCAGGCGCTGCTGTCCGACGAGCGCTTCCGCAGCCAGAGCCAGGAACTGCTGGTCCGGGTCCTGGAAGCCTATACCGGCGCGCTGCTGGCCCAGGACCAGATCGAACTGGCGCGGGCGCAGAAACGCTCCTACCGCGAGCAGTTCCAGCTCAACCAGCGCCAGTTCGAGCGCGGCAACGGCACCCGCACCGACACCCTGGAGACCCAGGCCCGCTTCAACCTGGCCCAGGCCCAGGAAATCGAGGCGCGGGACAGCCAGGATGCCGCCCTGCGCGAGCTGGAGCGGCTGGTCGGGGCGCCGCTGGAGATCGCCGACCTGGCGCCGCTCGGCGAACGCTTCCAGGTGCGCCCGCTGAGCCCCGCCAGCTACACCGCCTGGCGCGACCTGGCGCTGGCCGAGAATCCCGAGCTGGCCTCGCTGCGCCACGCGGTGGACGTGGCCCGCTACGAGGTCGAGCAGAACCGCGCCGACTTCCTGCCGCGCCTGGGCCTGTACGCCAGCACCGGCAAGTCCAAGTCCGGTTCGGAGAACACCTACAACCAGCGCTACGAGACCGACAGCGTCGGCATCCAGTTGAGCGTTCCGCTGTTCTCCGGCGGCGAGACCCTGGCGGCGACGCGCCAGGCCACGCATCGCATGGAGAAGAGCCATTACGACCTGGACGACAAGGTCCGCGAGACCCTCAACCAGGTGCGCAAGATGTACAACCAGAGCAGCAGCAGCGCGGCGAAGATCCGCGCCTACGAGATGACCGTGGATTCGGCGCGGACGCTGGTGATGGCCACGCGCAAGAGCATCGCCGCCGGGGTGCGGGTCAACCTCGACCTGCTGAACGCCGAGCAGGCGCTGTACAGCGCGATGAACGAGCTGTCCAAGGCCAAGTACGACTACCTCACGGCCTGGGCACGCCTGCGTTTCTACGCCGGGGTGCTGGACGAAGCCGACCTGGAACTGGTGGCGGCGAACTTCGTTTCCGGCGAGACGCCGGCGCGCCGCCGCGACTGCGCGACGACGGATTGCCCGGCGCCGCTGCACACCCTGTCGAAGACCGATACGGAGGAAAACCGGAGCGCGCTCAATTGAGACCGCGAAGGACGTGCAGGCAATTGTTCGCCTGGCGTGAAGTCGATGTCCCGGGCGGGTCGACAGAGGTCGAACAATACGCATGGAATTGTTTTTTCAATAAGGCGCTATTTATATGAAACGGTTTTTATAATATTCCAGTGACTTCGGTAGTTTATCTTTCCTGCATGATTTCATATATGCGGAATTCGTTCGTGCATATGCTTTAAGTGCAGCTTAATTTTTTTCGTGAAACCTGTGGACATTGGAAAATGAGCTGTGTCAGTTTGGACTTCGGCCTGATCTGGCCGATAACTGCAATTATCCATCCGATAATTGTATCCGAGTTATTTCCTTTACAACTTAAAGGGATATGACAATGTCCAGCAATTCTCTTGCATTGAAAGGTCGTAGCGATGCGTATACCCAGGTAGACAACTTCCTGCATGCCTATGCGCGGGGCGGGGACGAATTGGTCAATGGCCATCCGTCCTATACCGTCGACCAGGCGGCGGAGCAGATCCTCCGCGAACAGGCGTCTTGGCAGAAAGCGCCGGGCGACTCGGTGCTGACCCTGTCCTATTCGTTCCTGACCAAACCGAACGACTTCTTCAATACGCCGTGGAAGTATGTCAGCGATATCTACTCGCTGGGCAAGTTCAGCGCCTTTTCCGCGCAGCAGCAGGCCCAGGCCAAGTTGTCGCTGCAATCCTGGTCGGACGTCACCAATATCCACTTCGTCGACGCCGGCCAGGGCGATCAGGGCGACCTGACCTTCGGCAACTTTAGCAGTAGTGTCGGCGGTGCGGCGTTCGCCTTCCTGCCGGATGTACCGGATGCGCTCAAGGGGCAATCCTGGTACCTGATCAACAGCAGCTACAGCGCCAACGTCAATCCGGCCAACGGCAACTACGGACGCCAGACCCTGACCCACGAGATCGGCCATACCCTGGGCCTGAGCCACCCCGGCGACTACAACGCCGGCGAGGGCGATCCCACCTACGCCGACGCTACCTACGCCGAGGACACCCGCGCCTATTCGGTGATGAGCTACTGGGAAGAGCAGAACACCGGCCAGGACTTCAAGGGCGCCTATTCCTCGGCACCGCTGCTGGACGACATCGCGGCGATCCAGAAGCTCTACGGGGCCAACCTGACCACCCGCACCGGCGACACGGTGTACGGCTTCAACTCCAACACCGAGCGCGACTTCTACAGCGCCACCTCGTCCAGTTCCAAGCTGGTGTTCTCGGTGTGGGACGCCGGCGGCAACGACACCCTGGACTTCTCCGGCTTCAGCCAGAACCAGAAGATCAACCTCAACGAGAAGGCGCTGTCCGATGTCGGCGGGTTGAAGGGCAATGTGTCGATCGCTGCCGGGGTCACCGTGGAAAACGCCATCGGCGGCTCGGGTAGCGACCTGTTGATCGGCAACGACGTGGCCAACGTGCTCAAGGGCGGCGCCGGCAACGACATCCTCTACGGCGGCCTCGGCGCGGACCAGTTGTGGGGCGGCGCGGGGGCCGACACCTTCGTCTACGGCGATATCGCCGAGTCCTCCGCGGCGGCGCCGGATACCCTGCGCGACTTCGTCAGCGGCCAGGACAAGATCGACCTGTCCGGGCTGGACGCCTTCGTCAACGGCGGGCTGGTGCTGCAATACGTCGACGCCTTCGCCGGCAAGGCCGGCCAGGCGATCCTGTCCTACGACGCGGCGAGCAAGGCCGGCAGCCTGGCGATCGACTTCAGCGGGGACGCCCATGCCGATTTCGCGATCAATCTGATCGGCCAGGCGACCCAGGCCGACATCGTCGTCTGACGCGCTGAAGCGGGCGCGGTTCGGTGCGGCGGTACGAACCGCGGCCCTTCGGCCGGCCGGGCACTGTTCGAATTGATAGGTGTCTTCCACAGGAGCGAAGTTGTGAACTGTGGCGCGCCCGTGGGCCGGCGGCCTGGCGGACGAACGGAGGCCCGCGGCGCCTGGCGCGCGCTGGCGTTCGAAGCGAGGATGGCGGGCGGCGTTCGCCGTGTTATCCGATGTTCCAGGCTTGAAGGAGATCTCTCGATGTCGGCAAGCGCGAAGCTCTCCAGGATGGTTTGCTTGCTCTGCGGTTTTTTCAGCACAGGTATCAGTATGGCCAGCAGTCTGATTCTTCTCAGCGCTTCCGATCTCGCCGGGCAATGGACCCTGCAGCAGGACGAGGCGCCCGCGATCTGCCACCTGGAGCTGCGCGACAGCGAAGTGGCGGAAGCCAGTGGCTACGACCTGGGCGGCGATACCGCCTGCCTCACGCGCTGGCTGCCCAGCGAGCCGCGTGCCTGGAGGCCTACCCCGGCCGGGATCGCGCTGCTCGAACGCGGCGGCCTGACCCTGATGCTCCTCGGTCGCCAGGGCGAGGGCGACTACCGGGTGCAGAAGGGCGACGGCGGGCAGTTGGTGCTGCGCCGCGCGACGCCCTAGCTCGCCTGCGGGTCAGACCACGAAGCGACCGATCATGCCCTTGAGGTCGTTGGCCAGGCGCGACAGCTCGTGGCTGGCGCCGCGGGTCTGCTCGGCGCCCTGGGTGGTCTGTACGGCAACGTCGCGGATGTTCACCAGGTTGCGGTCGACCTCGCGGGCGACGTGGGCCTGCTCTTCGGCAGCGCTGGCGATCACCAGGGTGCGCTCGTTGATCCGCGTGGCGTGCTCGGCGATCTCGCCCAGGGCGTGGTCGGCGGCCTCGGCCTCGTCGAGCATCTGCCGGGCGCGCTGGTCGTTCTCGCGCATCGCGGACACCGCGGTGTCGGTGCCCTCGCGGACGCTGGCGATCATGCCTTCGATCTCATGGGTCGATTGCTGGGTGCGGTGGGCGAGGGCGCGCACCTCGTCGGCGACCACCGCGAATCCGCGGCCCTGCTCGCCGGCGCGGGCGGCCTCGATGGCGGCATTGAGGGCGAGGAGGTTGGTCTGCTCGGCGATGGCGCGGATCACGTCGAGCACCTTGCCGATGTCCTGCGCCTGGCTGGCCAGGCCTTCCACCAGGCGCGCGGTCTGGCCGATCTCGGCGTTCATCTGGCGGATCGAGCGGACGGTCTGTCCGACCCGTGCGCGGCCGTTGCCGGCGGCCCGTTCCGAGAGACTGGAGGCCTCGGCGGTGGAGCTGGCGTTGCGCGCGACCTCCTCGACCGCCGCGCTCATTTCGTTGACCGCGGTGGCGGCCATCTCGATCTCATCGTTCTGCCGGGCCAGCGACCGGTTGCCTTCCTCGGTCACCGCGTTCAGTTGCTCGGCAGCGGCGGCCAGCAGCGCGGCGGAATCGCCGATCTGCTCGATGGTGTCGTGCAGGCTGGCCTGCATGCTGCGCATGGCCTTCATCAGTTGCGCCGGCTCGTCGTCGCCGTCGCTGGCGATCTCGCCGGTCAGGTCGCGGGCTGCGATGCGGTCGGCACAGGACACCGCCTGGCGGATCGGCACGACGATGCTGCGGGTCAGCAGCCAGGCGATCGTCACGCTGGCCGCCAGGGCCACCAGCAGCACCGCGAGGATCGCGGTGGAGGCCCGGGAGTAGACATCGGCGGCTTCGGCGGTGGAGGCGCGGGCGGCCTCGCGGTCGAGGGCGATGAGTTGCTTCAGGGTCCGCTGCACCTGCTCGTAGCGCTGCAACTGGGCCCCGCCCATCAGCACGCTGGCTTCGTCGGTACGGTTGTCACGGGACAGCGCGAGCAGGGCGGCGTGTCCTTCGAGGTATTCCTGCTGGCGCTGGACGAACTGGTCGAGCAACGCGCGCTCCTCGTCCAGGACCAGCAAGGGGCGGTATTCCCTTTCCACCCTGGCGAGGGTAGCGATGACCTCGTCCATCCGTTGTTCCTGCTGGCGCATGCGCGTGGCGTCGTGCAGCAGCACGTGGTTCATCTCGCCGAGGCGCAGTTCGCTCATCAGGCCGCTGAGCTGGGCCGAGGCTTCGACGCTGGGCAGCCAGACCTCGCCGATATCCTTGGCGGCGCGGTTCAGCGAACCCATGCGGTTGTGCGCGAAGAGGCCGAGCGCCACCAGCAGCGAGGCGAGGATGGCGAAGCCGATGACGGCGCGTGGGGTGATGGCGATACGACGAAGAAGCATGGGGGTGGTCTCCGACCGGGCTGTGGGAAGGTGCTTGGTCCTGTAGCGGGGCGCGGAAGGGTTTCTTGATGGTCTGCGGGGCTATTTGGAATTGCCTTACATGATTGCTAGGAATTTTCTGTAAGTTTTCGATGTGCTCGAGCCGGTTGTGCCGTTTTCGGCATGCTCCGGGTCGATTGAGGTCAAGAGAAGGCTGCCGCGGCAGGCCACCCTAGGGATTGGTCGAACAAGGAGAAGCCCGTGATCCGAATGACGCTGGACGAGGTCCGCGAGCTGGCCGTGCGCATCCTGCGCCGGCACGCTTTCAGCGAAGCCCATGTACAGGCGGTGGCCGATACCCTGGTGGCGGGGGAGCGTGACGAATGCGCGTCCCACGGTATCTGGCGGTTGCTCGGCTGCATCGCCACCCTGAAGGCCGGCAAGGTATCCGCCGACGCCGAGCCGGAACTGCACGACATCGCTCCCGGCCTGCTGCGGGTCGACGCCCATGGCGGGTTCTCCCAGTGCGCATTCCGGCTGGGGCTGCCGCATCTGCTGGAGAAGGCCCGCAGCCAGGGTATCGCGGCGATGGCGGTAAACCGCTGTGTGCATTTCTCCGCGCTATGGGTTGAGGTCGAGGCACTCACCGAGGCGGGCCTGGTGGCCCTGGCGACCACGCCGAGTCATGCCTGGGTGGCGCCGGCGGGCGGACGCAAGCCGATCTTCGGCACCAACCCGATCGCCTTTGGCTGGCCGCGTCCGGACGGCCCGCCGTTCGTCTTCGACTTCGCCACCAGCGCCGTGGCGCGTGGCGAGATCCAGTTGCACGAACGCGCCGGCAAGCCGATCCCGCTGGGCTGGGGGGTGGACGAGCAGGGCGAGCCGACCACCGATGCCAGCGCGGCGTTGCGAGGCGCCATGCTCACTTTCGGCGGGCACAAGGGCTCGGCCCTGGCGGCGATGGTCGAACTGCTCGCCGGTCCGCTGATCGGCGACCTGACCAGTGCCGAGTCGCTGGCCTACGACGAGGGCAGCCGTTCTTCTCCCTACGGTGGCGAACTGCTGATCGCCATCGATCCGCGGCGCATGCTCGGCGCCTCGGCGGAGGAGCACCTGGCGCGCGCCGAGACGCTGTTCGAAGGCATCGTCGAACAGGGCGCGCGCTTGCCCTCGCAGCGACGCTTCGAAGCGCGCGAACGCAGCGCCAGGGACGGCGTGACGATTCCCGAGGCGTTGCACCGGGAGCTGCTGGCGTTGCTGGAGTGAGCGCAAGGCGAGGGGCCGACCGGACAGCGTGGCGCAACGAGGACGACTGCGTAGGGCGGATAGCGCCAACGGCGCTATCCGCCATCCAGGCTCCCAGGCGTGCTCAATCCAGCGCCTCGCGCGTGCTCCGGCCATCGACCAGGCGCAGCAGGCCCAGCGGGTTGGCGTTCTTCAGGGCGTCCGGGAGCAGGCTGTCGGGGTAGTCCTGGTAGCACAGCGGGCGCAGGAAGCGTTCGATGGCCAGGGTTCCCACCGAGGTGCCGCGAGCGTCGGAGGTGGCCGGGTAGGGGCCGCCGTGGACCATGGCGTCGCACACCTCGACGCCGGTCGGATAGCCGTTGAATAGCAGGCGCCCGGCCTTGCGTTCGAGCAGCGGGACCAGCCCGGCGAACGCCGCGAGGTCGTCCGCTTCGCCGATCAGGGTCGCCGACAACTGGCCGTGCAGGTTGTCCAGCGCGCGGGCAAGCTGTTCCTCGTCGGCCGCCTCGACGACCACGGTGGCCGGGCCGAACACCTCTTCCTGGAGCAGTTCGTCGCCTTCCAGCAACAGGCCCACGTCGGCCTTGAACAACTGCGGATGGGCCTGCCGCCCTTCCTGTGGCGCGCCGGCCAGGCGCCGGATGCTGGGGTGGCGCTCCAGGCGTTGCAGTCCTTCGACATAGCTGCGCAAGGTGCCGGCGTTGAGCATGCTCTGTGCCGGCCTGGCGGCCAGTGCCTCGCCCAGGGCCGCGACGAAGGCGTCGAAGCCGGGGGAGCGCAGGCCAAGCACCAGGCCCGGCTTGGTGCAGAACTGGCCGCAGCCGAGCGTCACCGAGGCGGCCAGCTCCTCCGCCACCTGCCGGCCGCGCCGGCGCAGGGCTTCGGGGAGCACCACCAGCGGATTGATGCTGCTCATCTCGGCGAACACCGGGATCGGCTGCGGCCGCGCCGCTGCCAGGTCGCACAGTGCGCGCCCGCCCTTGAGCGAACCGGTGAAGCCGACCGCGCGGATGGCCGGATGGCGCACCAGCGCCTCGCCGACGCCGTTGCCGTAGACCATGTTGAATACCCCGGCCGGCATGCCGCTGTCGGCCGCCGCCTGGAGGATCGCGTCGGCCACGCATTCGGCTGTGGCCATGTGTCCGCCGTGGGCCTTGACCACCACCGGACAGCCGGCGGCCAGGGCGGCGGCGCTGTCGCCGCCGGCGGTGGAAAAGGCCAGCGGGAAGTTGCTGGCACCGAACACCGCCACCGGGCCGAGACCGATTCGCCACTGGCGCAGGTCGGGGCGCGGCGGGGTACGCCCGGGTTGTCCGCGATCGATGCGCGCGCCGTGGAAGTCGCCACGCCGCAGGACTTCGGCGAACAGCCGCAACTGGTTGGCGGTACGTGTCCGTTCGCCCTGGATGCGTACGGCGGGCAGCGCGGTCTCGCGACGGACCAGGGCGACGAAGTCGTCGCCCAGGGCGTCGAGGCGCGAGGCGATCGCCTCGAGGAATCCGGCGCGGCGCGTGGCGGACAGTTGCCGGTAGTGTGGATAGGCGCGTTCGGCGGCGCGGGCGGCGGCGTCGACCTCCGCCTCGGTGGCCTGGACGAAGGCGTAGGGCAGCGCTTCGCCGCTGTCGGCGTCGAGGCTGCGCAGGATGAGGTTGCCGGCGGCGCTGCGAGCGCCNCCGACGTAGTTGTGACCGAGGATACTGGGCATGGGGCCTCCCTGGGGACGGTGGACGGAATGCTCTGCCGCTGGCTCTCGCCGGCCGCTCCCTGGGGAGCGAGGCGGCGAGGGCGCGGCGCCGGCTACAAGCCGACGTCCGGCAGCGCCGGCCGGCTGGCCAGGGCCTTGGCCATGATCCGCTCGACGTGCTCGCGATCGGCGCCGCGCAGGGCCAGGCGCGGTGGACGGGTGAGGGCGCTGCCGCGACCGGCGAGTTCCTCGCAGAGCTTGATGCACTGCACCAGGTCGGGACGGGCGTCGAGATGGAGGATCGGCATCAGCCACTCGTAGATCGGCATCGCCTCGGCGAAGCGCCCGGCCCTGGCCAGGCGGAAGATGGTCTCGCCTTCCTTCGGGAACACGTTGGACATTCCCGAGATCCAGCCCTGGGCACCCACCGCCACGCTTTCCAGGACCACGTCGTCGAGGCCGGCGAAGAGGATGAAGCGCTCGCCCACCTGGTTGCGTACGTCGATGAAGCGGCGGGTGTCGCCGGAGCTGTCCTTGAAGCAGACGATGTTCTCGCAGTCGGCCAGGGAAACCAGGATGTCCGGGGTGACGTCGTTCCGGTAGATCGGCGGGTTGTTGTAGACCATCACCGGCAGGTCGGTGCCGCTGGCCACGCTGCGGAAATGCTCGGCGGTCTCGTGCGGCTTGGAGGAATAGACCAGCGCCGGCATCACCATGATGCCGTCGACGCCGACCCGCTCCACCGCCTTGGCCACCTTCGCCGCGCCGGCGCTGGTGAACTCGGCGATCCCGCAGATCACCGGCACGCGGCCGCCGGAGGCATCCTTGGCGACCTCGGTGACGGCCATCTTCTCCTCGATGGTCAGCGAGGTGTTCTCGCCGACGCTGCCGCATACCACCAGCCCGGACACGCCGTCGCGCACCAGGTTGGAAATGACCGTGTGGGTTTCCTCCAGGTTCACCGAGAAATCGGCGTTGAATTGGGTGGTGACCGCGGGGAATACGCCGCTCCAGTTGACGTGCTTGCTCATGGTTTCTCCTTTCTTCGTATTTCGTATACGAATTCAGTCGGACCGCTGCGGTCCGAGTCACAGGGCGACGGCAGCGTTCGCCGTCATGGGCGATCCGGTACGCGCCGGATCGGTTTCCGCCCGGCCGCTGCCTGCGGTCGGGCGGGGTGGTCAGCAGTGGCCGCCGGGCCAGGTGTCGGACAGCCGATAGCCTTGCGGCCAGGGATCGTCCGGGTCGAGCAGGTACTGGTGGATGCCGGTGATCCAGGCCCGCCCGGACAGGCACGGGAGGATCGCCGGACGGCCGCCGAGTTCGGTCAGCGACTCGATGTGGCAGTGGAATTCCGAACCGATGATGGAGCGCCCGACGAAGCGTTCGCCGACCCGCAGCTGGCCTTTCGCCTGGAGCACCGCCATCCGCGCCGAGCAGCCGGTGCCGCAGGGTGAGCGGTCGATCTTGCCGGGGCGGATGACCACCGCGTTGCTCGCGCCGAGGACACCGTCGCGGCGCTCCGGCGGCGCGGCCAACTGGCAGAAGGACAGATGGTCCCAGTCCGGGTTGGTCGGGTGGCGGAAGCCCAGTTGTTCGTTGGCCGCGTGGGTGATCTTCAAGCCGGTGGCGACCAGCTCGGCGGCCTCGTCGGCGCGCAGGGCGAAGCCCAGGCGCCGGGCGTCGGCGATGACGAAGCTGTCGCCGCCGTAGGCGGTGTCGACCTGTAGCGAGCCGAGGCCCTCGACTTCGATCCAGGCGTCGAGGCGGTCGGCGAACGACGGCACGTTGCGGATTTCCACCCGCTCGGCCTTGCCGTCGCGGCATTCCGCGCGGGCCTCGATCAGCCCGCCCGGCGCTTCCAGCAGCAGCCGGGTCAGCGGTTCGCGCATCGGCAGGATGCCGCTGTCGAGCAGTACGGTGGCCACGCACAGCGAATTGGAACCGGACATCGGCGGGGTGTCGGCCGGCTCCATGATGATCCAGCCCATCTGCGCGCGCGGGTCCTTGGCCGGCACCAGCAGATTGGCGTGGCGGAACACTCCGCCGCGCGGTTCGTTGAGGACGAAGTTGCGCAGGTCCTGGTCTCTGGCGATCCAGCGCGACTGTTCCCAGAGGGTGGCGCCGGGCGGCGCGGCGACGCCGCCGACGATCACGTCGCCGACCTCGCCTTCGGCATGGCAACTGACGATGTGGACGATCCGCTGCGAACGCATGGCTATCTCCTGTGCGGGGGCGGGCTCAGAGCACCGAGCGGAGGAATTCCACCGTCTCCGGCCGCTGCGGGTTGCCGATCACCTGGTCGGGGGTGCCGATCTCGTGGACCAGGCCATTGCGGAAGAACGCCACCCGGTCGGACACGTCGCGGGCGAAGCGGATCTCGTGGGTGACCAGGACCATGGTCATGCCTTCCTCGGCGAGCAGGCGCATGGTGTCCAGCACCTCGCCGACCAACTGCGGGTCGAGTGCCGAGGTGGCTTCGTCGAACAGCATGTAGTCCGGCGACATCGCCAGCGCCCGGGCGATCGCCATGCGCTGTTGCTGGCCGCCGGAAAGGCGCTGGGGGAAGACCTTGAGCTTGTCGCCGAGACCGACGTGGGTAAGTTGCTTCAGCGCCATCGCCTCGGCTTCGGCGCGGCTCTTGCCGAGCACCTTGCGCGGCGCGAGCATGACGTTTTCCAGCACGGTCAGGTGGGGGAAGGCGTTCCACTGCTGGAAGACGATGCCGATCTTCCGCCGCAGGCGGTTGAGGTCGGTGCCGCGGGCATGCACGTCGATGCCGTCGACGCGGATGCTGCCGCGCTGGATCGGCTCCAGGCCGTTGATGCACATCAGCAGGGTTGACTTGCCGGAACCGGAGCCGCCGATGATCGACAGCACCTCGCCCTTGTCCACCCTCAGGTCGACACCCTTGACCACCTCGAACTGGCCGTAGGCCTTGTGCACGTCGCTGATCTCGATCATTGCTGCCATCTCCGTTCCAGCCGGGCGCCGAGTCGCGCGACCACCCAGCTCATGAGGTAATAGACGAGCCCCGCGATGCAGAGCACGAAGAGCGGTTCCTGGATGCGCGTGACGATGGTCTGCGAGGCGCGCAGCAGTTCGACGATGCCGATCCAGAGCACCAGCGAGGTGTCCTTCATCACCGACAGGGTCAGGTTGACCCAACCGGGGAAGGCCACCCGGGCGGCCATCGGCAGGACGATGTGGAACAGGTCCTGGCGATAGCTCAGGCCCAGGGAACGCGCCGCCCGACGCACGCTCGGCGGTACCGAGAGGACGCCGCCGCGGACCACCTCGGTGCAGTAGGCGGCGGCGTACACGCCGAGCACCAGGCAGGCCACGGCGAAGGCGCTCCAGTCGAGGCCGAGGATGCTCTTGAAGGAATTGAGCAGGACGAACTGGATCAGCAGCGGCACGCTGCGGAATACGTCGAGCAGAGCCGCCAGCGGCAGGCTGGCGCGTGGCAGCAGGGCGCGGAGCAGGCCGAAGACGACGCCCAGCAGGGTGCCGATCAGCATCGCCATGGCGGTGATGGCGAGGGTGGTCCAGGCGCCTTGCAGGAGGAACAGCAGGTCGTTGGCGGTGAGGCTGGTGGTGAACACGGCATTCCCCTCAGTAACGGAACAGGCGCCAGCCCAGCAGGCGGGCGGCCAGCACCAGCAGCTTGGCCATGGCGAAGTAGAGGACGGCGGCCAGGGCGAAGTATTCGAAGGTGCGGAAGGTCTTGACGTTGAGCGCCTGGGTGACGCCGGTGAGGTCGTCGGTCAGGCCCACCACCACGCCGAGGGAGGTCATCAGCATGGCCCAGACCAACTGGTTGGTCAGCGGGTAGAACACCACCCGCAGCAGTTGCGGGATCACCACCAGGCGATAGGCCTGCGGCGCACTCATGCCCAGCGAGCGGGCCGCCCGCAGCTGGGTCTCGGGCACCGCCTGGAGGCCGCCGCGGAAGGTCTCGGCGAGGTAGCCGGCGTTGTTGAAGGTGACCCCGGCGAGCAGGGCGAACCAGGAACTGACGTGCAGGCCGAAGGAGCCCAGGCCGAAGTAGAGGATGTAGATCTGGAATAGCGCAGGGGTATTCCGCGCGATGGAGATCCAGGCTCCGGCGGCGGCGCGCAGCGGGCGGTTGCCGCCGAGCCGGGCGAAGGCCAGGAGCAGGGCGATGAGGATGCCGAAGAGCATCGACAGCGCGGTGACCTGGAGCGTCACCAGGCTGCCGGCGAGCATCTCCGGCAGGGCGTTGAACGCCGAGCGCCAGTGGAAGGTGTAGTCGAACATCAGCAGTCCTCGCTCAGCCAGGCGGGCAGCCCGGCGGGGGCCCGTCCGCCGACGGCGGCCTCGACGCAGCCGGCGAGGCCGGCGAAGCGCACCTGGCGGCTGACCAGTCCGGGGGCGTAGTGGGCATACTTGGCGGAGTTGGTCATCAGGGTGCGCGCGCCCGGCGGCACCAGCGGTTCGTCGAGCATGCACCAGCAGGTGTCGGTGACCAGCCGCGCGCCGAACGCCTGCAGCGTCGCCAGGTGCCCGGCCGCTTCGGCCTGGGCGACGGCCTGCCGGCTGCTGGTGATCACCAGCGCTACCTCCGGGTGTCTGCGGCGGCCGTGGCAGAGCGCGGCGAGCTGGGCGAATTCGCTGGCGGAGAAGTGCGGGTTGCCCAGCGCCACCAGGTCGATCCGCGTCTCGCCGGCGCTGTCCAGCTCGCGCCAGGCGTCGCGCAGGCGCTCGCGTCCGACCCGCAGGGTCCGCCGCGGCGCGCGGCCGCCGAAGGCGCTGGCCAGGTCAGGGGCTTCCGGGGTGACGCCGATGACGTGGAACATCGGCACCGAGGAACTGGTGCCCAGCGCCGCGCCGAAGGCCTTGAGCGCGTCGTGGTCCGGCTGCCGCTGCCGCAGGCCGTCGATCGCCGGGATCTGCCCGTCGCAGAGCAGGCCGCAGAGGTAGCCGAGGGTCGGGTAGAAGGCATCGTCGACGCTGCCGAGGTCTTCCACTTCGATCAGTACCCGCGCCTGGCGCTGCTCGTCGAGGTGGCAGCCGGCCAGCGGCGCGCGACCGGTGAGGGCGCAGCAGATGTCCATGAAGTCGGCGTACTTGTTGGTGCGTGCGCCGAGTACGCTGTTGGCGAAGAGCACCGCGTTGGACTCGGCCCAGACGATCTGTTCGCCGGCCCGCGCGCTGTCGTCGAGCAGGTAGGGCGCGCAGGTGAAGCTGGGCTGCGCGCCCATGTCGAGATAGGCCTGGGCCAGGGCCACGGCTGGCTCGCCGAGGGCGGCGGGTACGCCCTGTTCGCGCCAACGGCGCTGGTCCACGGAGATGGCGTTGAGGGTGGTCGGTACCCGCACCCGGGCACCGAGGTCGCGCAGGGTCTCGGCGAAGCGCAGGCCGGCCGGGCCGGTGTAGATGCAAGCGTCGATGTGCGCGCGCTGGATGTCGATCAGCCGTTGCGCGCCCTGCAACGCCGCCATGCGCAGGACGATGCGCATCGCCAGGCGTGCGGCTTCGCCGTGTTCGCCGGCGAGCAGGGCCTGGTCGAAGGCGTCCAGTCGCGGGCCGGCATCGGTCGCCAGCGCTTCGGCGGGTCGGGCCTCCAGCGGCGGCGGGGCATCGCGGTGGAGTTCCAGGCGTCCGTCGGCCAGGCGCGCCCAGGGATAGGCGGCGAGTTCGTCGAAGCGCTCGCCGAGACAGGCGATGGGTAGCGAGCGGCCGAACAGTTCCTCGGCGACGATCGCGCCGAGGGCGAGGATTTCGTCCGGTTCGCGCAGGAGGATCGCCGCCGGCGCACGTCCGCCGAGGATCAGTTCCAGCAGTACGCTGCTGCCGGTACAGGAGCCGCGCCCACCGGGAATCGCCAGCAGCCTGCCGTGTAGATGGCGGCCGCTGAGCGGGTGGTGACGGTCGATCACTTCCGCGCTGCGCGGGTCGACGCCGCCCCAGAAGCTCAGGCCGGTCGGTGCGTACAGCAGTTCGCCGGACGCGCTGCCGGCGACCAGGGTACGGGGAACGATGAGGTGTGCGTGCTTCATCGGCGCATCCAGGACGGGGGGAAACGGCGCGGCCCGGCGGCGGACCGCGCCCTCGGCTTCAGCGGTAGACCGCGCTGGTGGTCAGCTCCGGCGCCGTGCCGCCGACCCATTTCTGCGCCAGCTCGGCGTAGCGGCCGGTGCGCACCTGCTGGTTGATGAACAGGTTCAGGTAGTTGAGCAGGCCGTATTCGTTGCGCTTGGCGCCGAGGGCCACGTAGTCGATGTCATAGGGCGCGTCGCCGGCGATCTTCAGGCCCTTGTACTTGCCCGACTTGATCCACGAGGCGGCGACGGTGGAAGAGACGACCGTGGCGTCGATATGCCCCTGGCTGATCGCCAGGGCGGTGTCGGCCTCGGACTGGTAGGCGCGGAAGCTGCCCTTGGCGTCGCCCCAGGCCTTGCTGTCCTTCTCCAGGGCCAGCGCCTCGAAGGTGCCGGCGGTGCCGCCGACCGGGCGGCCCTTGAGGTCCTTGTAGCTGGCGATGCCGGTGTCCTCGCGGGTCAGTACCACCTTGACGAAGGCGAAGTAGGGGACGCTCATGCCGATGGTCTTGGCCCGCTCCAGGGTGTCCGAGGTGGATGCGACGATCACGTCGGCGCGACCCGACACCAGCGCCGGGATGCGGTCGGGAAAGGGCGTCTCGACGATCTCCGCCTTGACGTCCAGGGCCTTCGCCAGGTCGTTGCAGTAATCGACGTCGAAGCCCACCGGGTTGTTCTGTGCATCGCGCGAGCCCATCGGCGGAAAGTCCAGGGTGACGGCGCAGCGCAGCTTGCCGGACTCGATGATGTCGTCGAGCTTGTCGGCCTGGGCGAGACCGGCGAGGGAACAGCCCAGGGCAGCGGTGAGGGCTAGGGCAAGGGTCTTCTTGGTATTCATGGGGGCCTCTGGCGATGCGGTTGAGTGGGAGGGCGGCAAATCCCGTATTTGTGATTTCGTATACGATATTTTTAAGTGAGCAATGACTGTGCCAGAACCTCGTCCGACGGCGATAAAAAACCTTTCGCTGGAGCGCGACCGCTTTGGCTGGCGCGTCGCTGTGCCAGGCCGCGCCGGACTGCGCCCCGCTCGGGCGCGGCCGGCGGTGTTACAAAAGGGAGCAGGATTGCTACCGCCGCCCCGTGGCGGGGCGAGGCGTTACGCTTTTCGGGGCTGGCGATGGGTCTCGCGGTACTGGCTCGGCGAGAGTCCGGTGAGCGCCTTGAACTGGCGGCTGAAGGCGCTGTGGTCGGTGTAGCCGCAGCGCAGGGCGATCTCGGTGATCGGCGCGTCGCCGGCGAGCAGTTGCGAGGCGGCGCCGAGCCGCGCCTTGTGGATCATCTGCCGTGGGGTGAGCTGGAAGATGCGCTTGCAGTGACGCTCCAGTTGCGCCACCGAGAGCCCGGCGATGGCGGTGAGATCGGCGAGGCTGAGCGGCTGATCGTAGTGCTCGCGGATATGCGCGTCCACCGCCGCCAGTCGGCCGTAGGCCGGGTGCGCCGACTGCGCCGCCGGCAGGTCGTGGGAGATGCCGGCCATGCCGATGATCGCCCCGTCGGCATCGCGCAGCGCCTGCTTGTGGGTCAGGCACCAGCCCGGCTGGCGACCGGGATAGAGGTGCAGCTCCAACTGGTTCTCCAGCGTCGCGCCGCCGCGCAGCACGCGCCGATCCTGCTCGGCATAGAGCGGACCGAGGCTGGAAGGGAAGACCTCGTCGGCGCTGCGGCCGAGCAGTTCGGCCTTGTCCTTCACGCCGCAGCGGCGTGCCAGGGTGCGGTTGATCAGGACGTAGCGGGCGCGCTCGTCCTTGACGAAGAACACCACGCCGGGCATGGCGTCGAGCAGCGCCTCGACCTGGCGCAGGCTGGCCAGCAGGCTGGCGAGGTCGGCGGGGGGCGGGGCGGCGAGCAGGTCGTGCATCGGGGCGAAGGCCTGGCTGGGGGACCGCGCCAGCATACGGGGCGCCGGCAGCCGGGAACAGGGCCCGGCCGCGCGCCTCAGTTGCCCGGCGAGTCGCAGCGCAATGGCACCGTGCGCACGCGGCGCAGGTAGAAGAGGCAGGTGGCGCCGAGCAGCAGCGTCATCAGGACGAACTCGACGGCCAGGGTCGTCTGCGTCGCTTCCAGGTAGTCGCCATGGCGCTCCAGCCTGTGCGCGAACACCGCGCCGAGCAGCGCCGAGCCGAGGCCGAGGGAGGCCTGCTGGACGGTGGCGAGCATGGCGCTGCCGGCGCCGGCCTGGGCGGCCGGCACCTCCGAGAGGCCGATGCGGAAGAAGCTGCTGACGATGAACGCCTGGCCGAAGCCGATCACCAGGGTCGCCGGCGCCAGGTTGAGGATGCCCGGCTGCGGCCAGACCCGTTGCAGGGTCAGCATCAGGCCGAGCAGGCCGCACATCTGGATGACGCAGCCGAGCAGCAGCAGGCGTACCGGGCCGATCCGCGCCGCCACCCGGGCGGTGAGCAGCGCCGAGACGAAGTAGGAGGCGCCGAGGGCGATGAAGGCATTGCCGGCCTGTACCGGCGAGAGACCGGCGCCGGCCTGCAGGGCCAGGGCGAGGGCGAACATGAAGCCGCTCCAGCAGGCGAAGAACAGGATCGCCAGTAACAGGCCGAAGCGGATGCTCGGCAGGCGCAGCAGCGACGGCGGCAGCAACGGCCAGGCCTGGCGGCGTTCCTGGCGCAGCTCGGTGCGCCACAGCCAGGCCAGCAGCGGCACCGCCGCCGCCAGCAGCAGGGCGCAGGGCCAGGACCAGTGCAGCGATGGGCCGAGAGCCAGCGGCAGCAGCAGGCAGAGGATCAGCGCGGCGAGCAGCAGGGTGCCCGGCGCGTCGACGCGGGCGGCATGCTCGGCGCGGGTCTCCGGTACCCAGCGGCGGCTGCAAAGGAGAATGCCGAGGCAGATCGGCAGGTTGATCAGGAACACGCTGCGCCAGCCGAGGCCGCCGATGTCGGCGGAGACCAGGAAGCCGCCGAGCACCTGGCCGACGACGAAGGCCAGGCCGCCGATGGCGCCGTAGGCGGCCAGCGCGCGGGAATGCGCGTGGCCGCTGAGGCTGACATGCAGGGTGGCGAGAATCTGCGGCACGATCAGCGCCGCGCCGACGCCCTGCAGGGCGCGCGCCACCAGCAGCAGCCAGACCGAACCGGCCAGCCCGCAAAGCAACGAGGCGACGGCGAACAGGGCGACGCCGAGATCGAACAGGCGGCGACGGCCGTAGTTGTCGCCAAGCCGGCCGCCCATCGCCAGGCACACGGCGAAGGCCACGCCGTAGACGGCGACGATCAGTTCCAGTTCGGTTTCGCTGGCGCCGAGGGAATGGGCGAGGGCGTCGAGGGCGACGTTGACGATGGAGAAATCGATCATCGGCAACAGTTGCCCCGCCAGCAGGATGCAGAGCCCGGCGAGGCCGAGCCGCGACGACGAAACGGCGCTGGGCATGGGCGGAGTCCTTGTGCGGAAGGGAGTGGGCTGGCAGCATGCGCTTCTGGCTAACCCGGTACCAGTTCTTGCTTATCCTGGTATTGGCGCTACCCGTCTGCCCTCCGGAGGACTTCGCCATGCCCCTCGACGCCCCTGCCAGCCACTCTGCGGAAAGCCCCGCGCAGCCGTCCCGCGCCGAACAGCTGGGGGCCTTCCTGCGCCGCCGGCGGGAAAGCATCGAGCCGCAGCGGGTCGGCATTTCCCGCCTCGGCCGCCGACGCACGCCGGGCCTGCGTCGCGAGGAGGTGGCGCAGCTCGCCGGGGTCGGCGTGACCTGGTACACCTGGCTGGAGCAGGGCCGCGCGGTACGCGCCTCGGAGCAGGTGATCGGAGCCATCGCCCGGGCCCTGCTGTGCAACGAGACGGAAACCCACCACCTGTTCAACCTCGCCGGGCTGGCCGCGCCGACCTCGGCGCGGCGGGCGGTCTGCGAGAAGCCCTCGGCCGCCACCCAGGCCATCCTCGATGCCCTCGACCCGTTGCCGGCCATGGTGCAGAACGCCCGTTTCGACATCCGCGGCTACAACCGCGCCTATTGCCGGCTGGTGGGCATCGACCTGGCGGAGATCCCCGAGGAAGACCGCAACTGCATCTACCTGGCGCTGACCCACGAGCGCTGGCGCTACTGCATGGCCAACCGCGAGGAGGCGTTGCCGCGGATGGTCGGCTTCTTCCGCGCGGCAATGGTCGAGCGCATGGGCGATCCGCTGTGGGAGCGGCAGTTGCAGCGCTGCCTGGAGGCTTCGGCGGAGTTCCGCGAGATCTGGCGGCGCAACGAGGTGATGGGTATCGAAAACCAGCTCAAGCGCTTCCGTCATGCGCGCTGCGGCGAATTCGAACTGCAGCAGACCAACTGGTGGTCGGCGCCGAAGAACGGCGATCGCCTGCTGGTCTTCGTCCCCCTCGACGACCACGCCCGCGACTGCCTGGAGCAACTGTGAGTCGGCGCCCTGTCCCGTAGCCAGCGCCTGCTCGACCTGCTGCAGATTCTGCGCCGGCACCGTTACCCGGTGGCCGGGCATGTGCTCGCCGGCGGGTCTAGCGCCCGGCGCTGTAGCGGCTCAGAGCCGGAACTCCTCGGCGATCAGCTCGCCGAGGCGCTCCAGCGCCGGCGGCCGCTCTCCCCGGGCGAAGGCCAGGCGAATGCGGTGGGCGGGCAGTTCGGCGAAGCCCTCCGCCGGCCCCAGCACGCGCATCGTCGGGCCGACCCGCGCGCGGTCGATCACGCCGATCGCCAGGCCGCCTTCGATGGCCGCTTCCAGCGCCGCCGCGCCGGGACTGCTGACCACCGTGCGCCAGCGCCGGCCCGTCGCGCCGAGGGCTTCCAGCAGCGCCTGCCGATAGGGACAACCCTGGCCGTGCAGGGCCAGCGGCAGCGGGCGTTGCGGATCGATCCGCAGGCCGTGGCCGGCGACCCACACCGGCTGGGTGCCGCCGATCTCGCGGGAATGCCCGTCGTACGGGGTTTCGTCTTGCGCTTGCACCAGCAGGGCGAGGTCCAGCTGGCCGCGCCGCAGGCGTCCGGCCAGCCTGCCGCTGGCGTCGGTGAGCACCTCCAGCTCCAGCGCCGGCAGTTCCGCGCCGAGGCGCGGCAGGAGGCGGCCGAGCAGCTTGCCGGCGTATTCCTCGGAAATGCCGAAGCGCACCCGCAGCGGCTCTTCCCGTCTGCGCAACCCGGCGAGCACGCGGTCGTGGGTCTCCAGCAGCTCGGCGGTCTGGCGCTGGAACCGCTGCCCCAGCGGGGTCAGCCGCACCGACTGGTTGTCGCGCTCGAACAGCCGGCCGCCGGCCAGTTCCTCCAGGCGCCGGACGTGGGTGCTCACCGCCGAGGGGCTGCGGTTGAGGTGGCTGGCCGCGGCGAGGAAACGGCCGAAGCGCAGGATGGCATGGAAGGTACGCAGCAGCTCGATATCCAGGTTGGCGCTCATGGTTCCGATTTCCTGCATGACTGGTGCAGATAGTTTCGTTTGATAGTAGCGGCGGAGGCCGCCTAGCCTCGACTCGAACCTGACCGACGGAGGCGAGCGATGCGCGCGACCACCTGCACCCCGCGAGCGATGCCCGGGGCGACCCGCCTGCTGGCCGTGCAACTGGGCATGGTACTGGCCTGGAGTTCCGGCTTCGTCGGCTACCGCTATGCCATGGAACAGGCGCCGGTGTTCCTCACCAGCTTCTGGCGCTTCGCCGTTTGCCTGGCGCTGCTGCTGCCCTTCGCCTGGGCCGGGCTGCGCCGGTTGTCGGCGCGCCAGTGGCGGCGCCAGGCGCTGATCGGGGCGTTGGCCTACGCGGGCTACATAGCGCCGATCGCCAAGGCCATCGAACTCGGCGTCTCGCCGGGCGTGGCGGCGCTGATGGCCGACCTGTTGCCGCTGCTGGTGGCCTTGCTGGCGCTGGTCCTGCCGGGGCAGCGAACGCGGCCGGGGCAGTGGCCGGGGATCGCCCTGGGCGTCGCCGGGGTGCTCTGGGCCGGGCATGCGGCGCTGGCGCTGGGGCGGGCGCCGGGCTGGGCCTACGGCCTGCCGCTGCTGGGCATGCTGGCGCTGGCCCTGGCCACCCTGTTGCAGAAGCGCTGGGACGATGCGCCGGGATCGCTGGCCGTGGTGCTGTTCGTGCAGATCGGCGCCGCGCTGCCGGCGTTCGCCGGCCTGGCGCTGGCGGAGGGTAGCCTGCGGCCGCCGCTGTCTGGCGGATTCCTGTTCGGGCTCGCCTGGCTGGTGCTGCTGCCCACCTTCGGCGGCTACGGCCTGTACTGGCTGGGCCTGCGCCATCTTTCCGCACAGGGCGGCAGCGCGGCGCTGTACCTGAGCCCGGCGCTGACCCTGCTATGGGCGCACTGGATGTTCGCCGAGCCGCTGACACCCATGCTGCTGGGTGGCCTGCTGCTGTCGCTGGCCGGCCTCGGCTGGCTGTATCGCGCCGAGCGTCGCTAGCCGGCGTCGCCCTGCCAGCGGGCCAGGGTCTCCAGGCGCGCCGGGCTGAACGGCGGACGCGGCGCCGGAGGCGTCCAGCCGAACAGGAATTGCGCGGCGCTGCCGCATATCCGCCCCTGGCAGGCGCCCATGCCGCAACGGCTGTGCAGCTTGGCCTCGGTCCAGCCGGCATGCCCGGCCAGCGCGGCCAAGGGGACGTCTTCGCAACGGCAGACCAGGGTATCCGCCTCCGCCAGTTCACGCAGTTCGGCACGCAGGGCGAAGTGTCGCGCCAGGGTGTCGGCGAAGCCCTGCCAGCGTCGCCGTCGTGGCCACAGGCGGCGAGCCGCGTCGCGCTCGTCGACGGCGGCATGGCCGGCGATGGCGCCTTCCACCAGGGCCAGTTCGCTGCCGCCGAAGCCGGTGCATTCGCCGGCGGCGTAGTGGTCGGGCAGGCTGCCGGCCTGCCATTCGTCGACGGCGAGCGCCTGGCCGTCGAGGCGATAGCCGAGGGCCTGGCCGAGTTGCACGTTGGGCACCAGGCCGAAGCCGCAGGCCAGGCGTTCGCAGGCGATCTCGCGGACCCGACCGCCTTCGCGCAGGCGCACGGCTTCCAGGCGCTCCTCGCCGAGGGCGGCGAGCACGTAGCTGTCGGCGCGGTAGCTACGGGCGAACAGGCCGGCGGCCTGCCACAGCTTACCGGGCCAGCGCGGCAGGCGTACGGCGAAGGCGGCCAGGGTTCTCGCCGGCGCCTGTTCGGCGACGCGCAGCAGGCGCGCCCCGCACTGGCTGGCGCTGGCGGCGCTGGCCAGCAGCAGCGGGCCGGAGCCAGCCACCACCAGGCGCTGGCCGGCCAGTGGCAGGCCGCCCTTGGCCAACGCCTGCAGGCCGCCGGCGCCGGTGACGCCGGGGAGGGTCCAGCCGGGAAACGGCAGCAGCAGTTCGCGGGCGCCGGTGCAGAGGACCAGGCGTCGGTAGCCGACCTGCCAGCCACGTTGCGGGTCTTCCAGCAACAGGCGCCTGCCGGGACCGCAGGCGACCACCCGGGTCGCCGGGAAGTGCTCGACATTGGCCTGCCCGGCCAGGCGTTGACGCATCTGATGGGCACGCGGCGGCAGGTTGGCACGCGGGCCGTCGCGCCAGATCTGTCCGCCGGCGGCCGGGTTGTCGTCGACCAGGGCGATGCGCGCGCCGCTCGGCGCGGCGGCCAGCGCTGCGGCCAGGCCGGCGGGGCCGGCGCCGACGATCAGCAGGTCGTAGTCGGCGCTCATGCCTGGGTCTCCACGCGCATGCCGGGTTGGCAGACGGTCTGGCAGGCCAGGCGTCGCCGACCGTCGATCAATACCCGGCATTCCTGGCACGCGCCCATGCCGCAGAACGGCGCGCGCCGCCCGCCGCCGACCGCGCTGCGGGAGCAGCCGTCGCCGCCGAGGGCGAGGGCGGCCGCCACGCTGGTACCGACGGCGACCCGCAGCGGACGCCGGTCGATGAACAGTTCGATCATGGCCGGGCACTCCCGGAGCTGGAGAGGAAGCGTTGCGGCAGATAAGGCGTGGGATCCAGCGGCGGCGTTTCGCCGAACAACTGGGCGGCGAGCAGGCGCGCGCTGCCCGGCGCGGTGGTCACGCCCAGGCCCTCGTGGCCGACCGCCAGCCACAGGCCCGGCTGCGCCGGGTGCTCGCCGAGCAGCGGCAGGCCGTCCGGAGTGGCGGCGCGGAAGCCGGTCCAGGCACGGATCGCATTGAGGCCGGCGAGCCCCGGCAGGTAGTCCAGGGCACGCCGCAGCATGCGCGCCAGCACCGGGCCTTCCACCTGCGGGTCGAGCGTGTCGAACTGCCGCGAGGAGCCGAGGAAGACCTGCCCGGTGGGGCGCGGCTGGGCGTTGAAGGCTACCGAGGTACCGCTGCTGGCGTGGGCGCTGCTGACATAGCCGAGTTCCACCAGTTGATGGCGGAGGGTGCCGGGATAGCGGTCGGTGATCAGCAGGTGGCCTTTCTTCGGGCGGATCGGCAGCTCCGCGCACAGCTCGCCGGCATGGATGCCGTTGGCCAGCACCAGCGCCTCGGCGCTCAGCCAGCGGCCGTCGGCCAGGCGCAGGCGGCTGCCGTCCACTTCGCTGACTTCGGCGTGCAATCGACGCAGGCGCGGGCCGGCTCGTTCGAGCAGCCAGCGCGCCGCGTTGGGCGCGTAGAGGATGCCGTCGCCCGGCACCTTCAGGGCGCCGGCGAGGCCTGGCCGCAAGACCGGTTCCAGGTCACGCAGGCGCGCGGCGTCGAGCATCTCGCAGGCGACGCCGGCGGCCAGCAGGGCCTGGCGCTTGCGCTCGGCTTCGGCGAGTTCGGCGGCATCGGCGGCCAGCCAGAGGGTGCCGCAGCCGCGATAGGCGCAATCCTCCGGCAACTCCGCCGCCCAGGCGCGCCAGGCCTGGATCGAGTAGTCGCTGAGGGCCAGTTCGGCCGGGTTGTCGTCCATCGCCACCAGGTGCCCCATGCCCACCGCGGTGGCACCGCCGCGGCGGCTGTCCAGCACCAGTACGTCGAGGCCGCGACGCGCCAGTTCATGGGCGCAGGCGCTGCCGACGATGCCGGCGCCGACCACGATGACCTCGGCGTTCACCGGCGGATGCCCCAGGCGAACGGATCGTCGTCCGCCAGCAGCAGGGTGGCTTCCGCGCTGACGTGGGCGCGGCCGCGGATGGTCGGCACGATGGGCCCGCCGGGCTGGCCGTCGAGCCATTCGTAACGCCCCTCGAACTGGCTGCCGATCACGCTCGCCTGGCGCCAGGGCTGGCCGGGCAGCAGCTTGCCGTCGGCGGCCAGGCAGGCCAGCTTGGCGCTGGTGCCGGTGCCGCAGGGCGAGCGGTCGTAGGCCTTGCCGGGACAGAGCACGAAGTTGCGGCTGTCGGCGTGGGGATCGTCGGCGAACAGTTCGATGTGATCGATGGCGCCGCCGTCCTCGCCGCGGATGCCCTGGTCTTCCAGCGCCTGCTGGACGGCGACGGTGTAGGCGGTGAGGGCGTCGAGGTTGTCGCCGGCGATGCGCTGGCCGTGTCCGGCGACCAGGAAGAACCAGTTGCCGCCCCAGGCGATGTCGCCGCTGACCCGGCCGATGCCGGGCACTTCGACGCTGACCTGGCGACGGTAGCGGTAGGCCGGCACGTTGCGCACGCTGACCGAGCCGTCCTCGTGGAGGGTCGCCTCGACCTCGCCGACCGGCGTCTCGATGCGGTGCACGCCGGGACCGATCCGCCCGAGGTGTGCCAGCGAGGCGACCAGGCCGATGGTGCCGTGGCCGCACATGCCGAGGTAGCCACTGTTGTTGAAGAAGATCACTCCGGCACAGGCTTCGGGATCGACCGGTGCGCAGAGCAGGGCGCCGACCAGTACGTCGCTGCCGCGCGGTTCGAGGATGCAGGCGGCGCGCCAGGCGTCGTGGCGCTCGCCGAGCAGGCGCCGGCGCTCGGCCATGTCGCCCTGGCCGAGATCGGGAAAGCCGCCGATGACCAGGCGGGTGGGCTCGCCGCCGGTATGCGAATCGATGATGCGGATGCGTTGCATGGTGGCCCTCGCCTGTGCTGGGGTATGCGCCACAGGGTGGCGTTTCGGCGGGACGGGGCGCTTGAGGGTTTTCACTCAGGCGGATGACGAAAGCGGCATAGCCTGGATGGCCCGGCTCAGGTGCTGGCCGGGCGGTTCGGCAGGTGTTCGTAGAGGGTCCGGCAGACCCCGACGATATGTGCCTCGATCAGTGCCGCGGCCCGTTCGGCATCGCCGGCGCGACAGGCGGCGACGATCTCGCGGTGTTCCTGGTCGGCGCGCTGCTTGCCTTCGGACAGGCTCATCTGCATGCGCAGGTAGCGTTCCAGCTTGTCGTGGATGGAGCGGATCAGGTTGACCAGGAACGGCCGCTGCGCCGGTTCGTAGAGGCAGGCGTGCAGTTGCCAGTTGAGTTCGGCCCAGCGGCCGACGTTGTCTTCGCCGACGAAGTCGGCGCAGATCGCCTCGGCACGGGCGAAGGTGGTCTCGTCCATGTTCGGCACCGCCAGGCGGATCGCCTGCGCCTCGAGCAGCACCCGCACTTCGAACATCTGCGCCAGTTCCGGTTCGGAAATACGCGTCACCACCGCGCCCTTGTTGCGCTGGAACAGCACCAGGCCTTCCGCCTCCAGGCGCTTGAGGGCCTCGCGGACGGGAATCTTGCTGACATTGAAGAGTTGCGCGATGTCGTCCTGGCGGATCGGTTCGTCCTCGGCGAAATGCCCGGCGATGATCGCTTCGCGCAGGTGCTTGGCGATGATCTCGGAGGCCGAAGGGGCGATGCCCAGGTTAGGGGCGTTGAGCATGGAGAGAGGCAAGCGGGACAACCTGCATGGCGTTGGGAACGTGCGGGATATTGTATACGAACGCTTGGCGCGTGCCGCTGCCGGTTGGCGCCTTCTGCGCAGGCGTGTTGGTCGGCTCCAGTGGGCCTCCGTGGCGCATGTTTCGCAGGGCGAAACGCTCTTCCGGAAAGTTCGCGGAGAGGCTGGACAATAGAAAATTAGCTTGCTAATAATTCGCTCGCTCATGTATTTCGGGGCGTCCGCGATGGCCAAGCCTTCCTTCTTTTCCTCCGACCTGGTGCAGGTGCTGCTGTGCCCGCGTCTGCACGAACTGCAGTTCGCCGTGAAGGCCCTGCTGGCCGGCGGGTTGGCCCTGTACCTGGCCTTCGGCCTGGAGCTGGAGCAGCCGTAATGGGCATTGATGACGGTGTTCGTGGTCAGCCAGCCCTATAGCGGCATGGTCCTGGCCAAGGGCATGTTCCGCCTGATCGGCACCTGCGCCGGTGCGCTGGTGTCCATCGGCATGGTCGCACTCTATGGCCAGGCATCGCTGCCCTTCCTCCTGCTGATGGCCCTCTGGCTGGCGTTCTGCACCGCCGGCGCGTCGCTGCTGCACAATCATGCGTCCTACGGTTTCGTCCTGGCCGGCTACACCGCGGCCATCGTCGCCCTGCCGGCCAGCGCCGATCCGGCGACGGTGTTCGACCAGGCGGTGGCCCGCTGCTCGGAGATCGGCCTGGGCATCCTCTGCGCGGCGCTGGTGAATGTGCTGCTCTGGCCGCGGCGCCTGGAACGCCAGTTGGCGAACCAGGGCAAGGCGGCCTGGGAGGCCGGCTTGCAGGCGGCCGCGGCGGAGCTGCGCGGCGCCGACGAACGCGGCGAGCTGCTCGCGGCGCTGGGGCGGATCGCCGCGGCGGACGCCCAGCGCGACCACGCCTGGTTCGAGGGCGCGCTCGGCCGCGCCCGTTCCCAGGCCTTGCGCGTGCTAGGCCTCGACCTGCTCGGCCTGCTGCGCGCGGCGCGCAAGGTGGCTCGCGAGCGGAGGCTGCTCGATCCGGCCAGCGCGCACGCCTTGCAGCCCTGGCTGGAAGAACTCGAGGCACTGTTGCGCGAGGGCCGCCAGGCCGAGTTCGAGGCCTGCCGGCAGCGCTTGCGCCTGGCGCTGGACGCGGCGCAGGGACAGTTGCACCTGTGCCTGGTCTGCCTCGAACGCCTGCTCGGCGAGGCGAGGGCGGCCGGGCGCAGCGTCGAGGCGCTGGTCTATGGCGCGCCCACCCGCCAGGCGCCGGGCGCCATCGCCTGGCACCGGGACATCGAGCGCGGCGTGCTGTTCGGCCTGCGCAGCGCCCTGGCGTTCCTCTGCGTAGCCGCGTTCTGGCTGGCCAGCGCCTGGCCGAGCGGGTTGGGCGCGGTGTCGATCACCGGCGTGGTGCTGAGTCTCTTCGCCAGCCGCGACAACCCGGCCCGGGCCGGCCTGAACTTCCTTCGCGGGATTCTCCTGTCGATCCCGCTGGCCGGCTTCGTCGCACTGTTCTACCTGCCCGGCGTGGACGGCTTCCCGCTGCTCTGCCTGGGCCTGGGCGTACCGCTGTTCTTCGCCGCGCTGTGCGTGAACCGGGCGAGCCTGGCCGGGATCGCCTCGCCGTTCTGCATCTTCTTCGTGAAGAACGTCGCGCCGAGCAACAGCATGAGCTACGACCTCGCGCACTTCCTCAACAACGCCCTGTCGACGGTGCTTGGGGTGGCCTTCGCCGTGCTGGTGTTCAACCTGGTCAGCCTGCGGCCGGGCGAACGCCATTACCGGCGCATGCTGCAGGCCACCCTCGGCGACCTGGCGCGGCTCACCCTGCGCTCGCCGGCGCAGGCCGAGGCCTGGTTCGGCGGGCGCACCGCGGATCGCCTGATCCGCCTGGCGCAGCGCTACGACCGTTTACCGGAGGGGCGCCGCCAGCCCTGGTCGGACGGCCTGATGGGACTCGACTTCGGCGACGAGCTGCTCTACCTGCGGCAGTGCCTGGAGGAGGTCCCGGCGTCCCTGGCGCAGGCCCGCGACCGTTACCTGCGGCGTCTGCGCCTGGCGCTGCTGGGCGATGTCCCGCGGGCCGAGCGTGAACACGCCCTCGACCCGCCGACCGCGCGCCTGCTCAAGGCCCTGGCCGCCAGCCCGCTGGCCGGCAGCGAACGCGGCGAGCTGGCCGGCGCCGCGCTGGTGCAGTTGCAGGCCACCTGGCGGCAGTGGTGCCGCAGCCATGCTCCGGCCGGGACGGCGCTGCGCGCGGACCCGCTCCCCGGAGCCGGGCGCTAGTTCTGCGGTGGCCGCCCACATTGACCGCGCAAGCCCCGAACCACTAAGCTGCGCGCCTTGCGACAGGTGCCCCGCAAGGGGTGAAACAGGGAAGCTGGTGCGTTCCGTCGGAACCAGGCCAGCGCTGCCCCCGCAACGGTAGGCGAATCAGACAGCCGCTCGATGACCACTGTGCTCCGGCATGGGAAGGCGCGGCTGGAAGCGTCCAGCGCTTCGCTCGCGAGCCCGGAGACCGGCCTGACGCACCCATGGCATCGCGGAGGGCGCTGTCGGACGTCTCCTGCCGTCGCTTCGTCCTCCGTCTGCCTCAACCCAGGTCGCGCGGGTGAGAGCGACGGAGCAGCGCAGAGCATGAACAGAGTTTTCCTGACCCCGGCAGCCGTGGCGCTGTGCGGCGCGTCTTCCCTGAGCCTGGCCGAACCGGTCAGCCTTGCCGACCAGGTGGTGACCGCCACCCGTACCGCCCAGACCGCTTCCCAGAGCCTGGCGGCGGTGAGCGTCATCGACCGCGAGGATATCGAGCGCAGCCAGGCGCGCAGCGTGCCGGAGCTGTTGCGCCAGGTACCCGGCGTGTCGCTGGCGAACAACGGCGGTTTCGGCAAGAACACCACGCTGTTCCTGCGCGGCACCGAGTCCGACCATGTGCTGGTGCTGATCGACGGCATCAAGGTCGGCTCGGCCAGCGCCGGCCTCACCGCGTTCCAGGACTTGCCGGTGGAGCTGATCGAGCGCATCGAGGTGGTCCGCGGGCCGCGTTCCAGCCTGTACGGCTCGGAGGCCATCGGCGGGGTGATCCAGATCTTCACCCGGCGCGGCGACGGCCAGGGCGCCAAGCCGTTCTTCTCCGCCGGTTACGGCACCCATCAGACCCTGGAGGGCAGCGCCGGGGTCAGCGGCGGCGCCGGCAACGGCTGGTACAGCCTCGGGGTGAGCAGCTTCGATACGGCGGGGATCAACACCAAGCGCGCCGGTACTGCGGGCTATGAGCCAGACCGAGACGGCTACCGCAACCTGTCCGGCAACCTGCGCGGCGGCTATCGCTTCGACAATGGCCTGGAACTCGACGGTACCCTGGTCAGGGCCAAGTCGCACAACGACTATGACCAGGTCCTCGGCAACTCTGGTTTCAATACCAACGCCGACGGCGAGCAGAACCTGGTCGGCGGCCGTGCCCGCTTCACTCCGCTCGATCCCTGGCTGGTGACCCTCCAGGCAGGGCGCAGCGAGGACAAGGCCGATGCCTATCAGGATGGCCGTTTCTACTCGCGCTTCGATACCCGTCGCGACAGCCTGTCCTGGCAGAACGACCTGACCCTGGCCGAAGGCCATGTGCTGACCCTCGGCTACGACTGGCAGAAGGACGAGATCAGCAGCAGCGAAGCCTTCAGCGTCGACTCGCGGCTGAACAAAGGCTGGTTCGCCCAGTACCTCGGCCGGTACGGTCGCCAGGATTGGCAACTGAGCCTGCGCCGCGACGACAACCAGCAGTTCGGCGTGCACGACACCGGCAGCGCCGCCTGGGGCTACGCGCTGAGCGACGCGCTGCGCTTCACCGTCAGCTACGGGACGGCGTTCAAGGCGCCGACCTTCAACGAACTCTACCTCCCCGACTACGGCAATCCCGACCTGGACGCCGAGACTTCGCGCAGCCTGGAGGTCGGTCTCAGCGGTACGCACGACTGGGGGCACTGGGCGGTGAATGCCTATCGTACGGACATCGACTCGCTGATCACCTATACAACCCGTCAGGGGCTTTATGTGCCGTTCAACATCGACGAAGCGCGCATCCGTGGCGTCGAACTGGTCCTCGGCAGCCAGTGGCTGGGCTGGGACTGGAACGCCAACGCGACCTTCCTCGACCCGCAAAACCGTTCCGGCGGCGTCAACGACGGCAACGAGCTGCCGCGCCGGGCGCGGCGGATGTTCAACCTGGAACTGGACCGGCGCTTCGAGCGTCTTTCGCTGGGCGCCAGCGTGCACGCCGAAGGCCGACGCTATGATGATCCGGCCAACAAGGTGCGCCTGGGCGGCTACGCCACCCTCGACCTGCGCAGCGAGTACCGGCTGAACGACGAATGGCGCCTGCAGGGCCGGATCGCCAACCTGTTCGGTGCCGACTACGAAACCGCGTATGGCTACAACCAGCCTGGCCAGGCGGTCTACCTCAGCGTGCGCTACCAGGCCCTGTGAGGCCGGGTATTTCGAATGAACGAGGCGACGGCGAGGCCGCGTCGCCGCAAGGAGTGATCGACGATGAACGAATCCCCCGAGAAGGACCAGCGCCACCGCGAGCGGATGGAGCGCAAGAAGGCCGTGGTCGACGAGAAGATCGCCCAGGCCCGCGACGAACGTGGCGTGCTCCTGGTGCATAGCGGCAACGGCAAGGGCAAGAGCAGCTCGGCCTTCGGCATGGTCGCGCGGGCCCTGGGCCATGGCATGAAGGTCGGTGTCGTGCAGTTCATCAAGGGCGCCGCCAGCACCGGCGAGGAAGCCTTCTTCCGGCGCTTCCCCGAGGAAGTCAGCTACCACGTGATGGGCGAGGGCTTCACCTGGGAGACCCAGGACCGCCAGCGCGACATCGCCAAGGCCGAGGCGGCCTGGAAGGTCGCCGCGCAATTGCTGGCCGACCCGGACGTTGGCCTGGTGGTGCTGGACGAACTGAACATCGCCCTCAAGCACGGCTACCTGGAACTGGACAGGGTCCTCGCCGACATCCAGGCGCGCCCGGCCATGCAGCATGTGGTGGTGACCGGCCGCGGCGCGCAGCCGGGGATGATCGAGGCCGCCGACACGGTGACCGAGATGAGCCTGGTCAAGCACGCGTTCAAGGCCGGGATCAAGGCGCAGAAAGGAGTGGAGTTCTGATGCCGGCGCCATGCGCGGAGACGCTTCGCCCATGACCCAGGCACGCTGTCCGGCCCTGCTGATCGCCGCCCCGGCCTCCGGCCAGGGCAAGACCACCGTCACCGCCGCTCTGGCCCGCCTGCATGCGCGCCAGGGGCGACGGGTGCGGGTGTTCAAGTGCGGACCGGACTTCCTCGACCCGATGATTCTCGCTCGCGCCTCCGGCGCGCCGGTCTACCAGCTCGACCTGTGGATGGTCGGCGAGGCCGAAGCGCGACGCCTGCTGGCGCGGGCCGCCGGCGAGGCCGACCTGATCCTCATCGAAGGGGTGATGGGCCTGTTCGATGGCAACCCCTCGGCGGCAGACCTGGCGCGGCGTTTCGGCGTGCCGGTGCTGGGAGTGATCAACGGCGCGGCGATGGCCCAGACCTTCGGCGCGCTGGCCTACGGCCTGGCGCATTTCCAGCCGGACCTGCCGTTTTCCGGAGTGCTCGGCAACCGCGTCGGCAGCCAGCGCCACAGCGACATCCTGCGCGATTGCCTGCCGCCCGGCATGCGCTGGTTCGGCGGTCTGCCGCGCTCGGCCGAATTCGAATTGCCGAGCCGCCACCTGGGCCTGGTCCAGGCCGAGGAACTGGCCGATCTCGATGTACGCCTGGACGCCGCCGCCGACGCCTTGCTGGCCAGCGCCGAGACCGACCTGCCGGAGCCGGTGACCTTCGAGGTGCCCGCTCCGGCGCCGCTGCAACGCAGCCTGGAAGGCGTGCGCATCGGCGTGGCCCGCGACGCCTCGTTCGCCTTCCTCTACCAGGCCAATCTCGACCTGCTGCGCGAACTCGGCGCCGAGCTGGCGTTCTTCTCGCCGCTGCAGGACCAGGCGTTGCCCGCCGTGGACAGCCTGTACCTGCCGGGCGGCTATCCCGAACTGCACCTGGGGCGCCTGCAGGGCAATCGCGCCATGGCCGAGGCGATCCGAGCCCACCATGCCGCCGGCAAGCCGCTGCTGGCCGAGTGCGGCGGCATGCTCTACCTGCTCGACTGCCTGGAAGACGCCGACGGCGAGCGCGGCGAACTGCTCGGCCTGCTGCCGGGCCGGGCGCGCCTGCAGAAGCGCCTGACCGCCCTGGCCTTGCAGGAGGTCGAGCTGCCGGAAGGGCGGCTGCGCGGGCATACCTTCCATCACTCGACCCTCGACTGCGCCGTCGAGCCTCTGGCCCGTGGCGTCTGCCCGAACGGCCGGAACACGGCGGAGGCGGTGTTCCGTCTTGGCCGGCTGACGGCTTCCTATATCCATTTCTACCTGCCTTCCAACCCGCAGGCCGCCGCCGCGTTGCTGGCGCCCGCGCGAGACGCCGACTGACATGTCCGATTCTTCTCACGCCTTCAGCGCCACGGAACGCGCCGCCGTCTACCGGGCCATCGCCGAGCGCCGCGACATGCGCCACTTCAGCGGCGGCAGCGTGGCGCCGGAGCTGCTCGCGCGGCTGCTGGAGGCCGCGCACCAGGCGCCCAGCGTCGGCCTGATGCAACCCTGGCGCTTCATCCGTATCACCGAGCCGGCGTTGCGCCGGGCCATCCACGGGCTGGTCGAGGAGGAACGCGGACGTACCGCCGAAGCCCTCGGCGAGCGCTCCGACGAGTTCATGCGGCTCAAGGTCGAGGGCGTGCTGGATTGCGCCGAACTGCTGGTCGCCGCCCTGATGGACGACCGCGAACGCCATGTGTTCGGTCGCCGGACCCTGCCGCAGATGGACCTGGCGTCGCTCGCCTGCGCGATCCAGAACCTCTGGCTGGCCAGTCGCGCCGAGGGCCTGGGGATGGGCTGGGTATCGTTGTTCGATCCGGCCGCGCTGGGCGAGTTGCTCGGCCTGCCGCCCGGCAGCGAGGCGGTGGCGGTGCTCTGCCTGGGCCCGGTGGCGGAGTTCTACCCGGCGCCGATGCTGGCGCTGGAGGGTTGGAGCGAACCGCGTCCGCTGGCCGAGCTGGTCTACCAGAACCGTTGGGGCGAGCGAGCATGAGCGCACTGCTGGGTATCCTCGGCGTGGCGCTGGATGCGCGCTTCGGCGAGCCGCAGGGCTGGCACCCGCTGGTCGCCTTCGGCCGCCTGGCCGATCGCCTGGAGCGCCGTTTCAACCGCTCGCGCCTGGCCGGCGAGGCCGATCCCGGGGTCGGCTGGCGCAGCCACGGGGTGACCGCCTGGGTCCTCGCGGTACTGCCGCTGACCCTGCTGGCCTGGGCGCTCGCTGAACTTCCCTACCTCGGCTGGCTGGTCCAGGCCCTGGCGCTGTACGCCGCGCTCGGCCTGCGCAGCCTCGGCGAGCACGCCGAACCGGTGGCGCTGGCCTTGCGCGCCGGCGACCTGGACGAGGCGCGGCGACGTGTCGGCTACCTGGTCAGCCGCGATACCCGCGAACTGGACCAGGCCGGGGTCGCCCGCGCGGCCACCGAATCGGTACTGGAGAACGGCAGCGACGCGGTTTACGCCGCCCTGTTCTGGTTCGCCGTGGCCGGCGCGCCGGGGGTGGTGCTGTATCGCCTGAGCAATACCCTGGACGCGATGTGGGGCTACCGCAACGCGCGCTTCGAGCGCTTCGGCTGGGCCGCGGCGAAGATCGACGACATCCTCAACTACCTGCCGGCGCGGCTGGTGGCGCTGACCTACGCGCTGCTCGGCGACACCCGCCAGGCCCTGCGCTGCTGGCGCGAGCAGGCGCCGCAATGGGACAGCCCCAACGCCGGCCCGGTGATGGCCGCCGGCGCCGGTGCGCTGGGGGTTTCCCTGGGCGGCGCGGCGATCTACCACGGCGAGCTGCACCAGCGGCCTCTCCTCGGCAGCGGCCCGCAGCCGCAGGGCCGCGACATCTATCGGGCCCTGGCGCTGGTGCGCCAGGGCGTGCTGCTCTGGCTGCTGGTGCTGGCCGGACTCTGGGCCATGGGGTGGCTGCATGCTTGAACACGGAGGGCGGTTGCGCGAGGCGGCGCGCCGCTACGACATTCCGCTGGCGGACTGGCTGGACCTGTCCACCGGCATCGCGCCCTGGCCGTTTCCGCTGCCGGCGATCCCCGAGCAGGCCTGGACCCGCCTGCCGGAGAGCGACGACGGCCTGGAAGCCGCCGCCTGCCTCTACTACGGCGCCGAACGGGTATTGCCGCTGGCCGGCAGCCAGGCGGCGATCCAGGCCCTGCCAAGGTTGCGGCGGGGCGGGCGGGTCGGCGTCCTGTCGCCGTGCTACGCCGAGCACGCCCACGCCTGGCGCCAGGCCGGGCACCTGGTGCGGGAGATCGGCGAGGCCGAGGTCGAGCCCTATCTCGACAGCCTCGACGTGCTGCTGGTGGTCAACCCGAACAACCCCACCGGGCGGGTCTTCGAGCCCGCCGAGCTGCTGGCCTGGCATGCCCGCCTGCAACGTCGCGGCGGCTGGCTGCTGGTCGACGAGGCGTTCATGGACTGCACCCCGCAGTCGAGCTTGGCGGCCTGCAGCAACCGGCCCGGATTGATCGTGCTGCGCTCGTTCGGCAAGTTCTTCGGCCTGGCCGGCGCGCGGCTCGGCTTCGCCCTCGGCGAACGGCCGCTGTTGCAGGCGCTGGCCGAGCAGCTCGGCCCGTGGACGGTCAATGGCCCGGTGCGCCATGTGGCCCAGAGTGCCTTGCGCGACCGCCAGCAACAGCGCCAGCAGCGCGAGCGCCTGCTGGCCGCCAGCCAGCGCCTGGAGGAACTGCTGCGCCGCCACGGCTGGCCGCCGGCGGGCGGCAGCGCGCTGTTCCAGCGCCTGGTCGATCCACGCTGCGCGGCGTTGCACGACTACCTGGCGCGGCGCGGCATCCTCACCCGCCAATTCGAGCAGCCGGCCAGCCTGCGCCTCGGCCTGCCCGCCGACGAGGCCGCCTGGGCCCGGCTCGATGCCGCGCTGCTCGGCTTCAAGGAGCCTGCTCATGAGTGATCGCGGGCGGACCCTGATGGTCCAGGGCACCACCTCGGACGCCGGCAAGAGCACCCTGGTGACCGCGCTGTGCCGCTGGCTGGCCCGGCGCGGCGTCGCGGTGGTGCCGTTCAAGCCGCAGAACATGGCGCTGAACAGCGCGGTCACCGCCGACGGCGGCGAGATCGGCCGCGCCCAGGCGGTCCAGGCCCAGGCCTGCCGGCTGGCGCCGCACACCGACATGAACCCGGTGCTGCTCAAGCCGAACACCGACATCGGCGCCCAGGTGATCATCCATGGCCGCGCGGTGACCAGCATGGACGCCGCCGCCTACCACGACTACAAGCGCGTGGCGATGGAAGCGGTGCTGGCTTCCCATGGGCGGCTCGCCGCCGCCTACCGGGTGGTGATGGTGGAGGGCGCCGGCTCGCCGGCGGAGATCAACCTGCGCGCCAACGACATCGCCAACATGGGCTTCGCCGAAGCGGTGGACTGTCCGGTGATCCTGGTCGCCGATATCGACCGCGGCGGGGTCTTCGCCCACCTGGTCGGCACCCTGGAACTGCTCTCCGACTCGGAGCGGGAGCGGGTCAGGGGCTTCGTCATCAATCGTTTCCGCGGCGACATCGCCCTGCTGCAACCCGGCCTCGACTGGCTGGAGGCGCGCACCGGCAAGCCGGTGCTCGGCGTGCTGCCCTATGTCAGCGACCTGCACCTGGAGGCGGAGGACGCCATCGACACGCGCCAGGCGGCCAAGGTCGGGCCGCGCCTGAAGGTGGTGGTGCCGGTGCTGCCGAGGATCAGCAACCACACCGATTTCGATCCGCTGCGCCTGCATCCCCAGGTCGAGTTGAGCTTCGTCGGCCCCGGCCAGGCGCTGCCGTCGGCGGACCTGATCGTCCTGCCCGGCTCGAAGAGCGTGCGCGCCGACCTCGCGGCGCTGCGCGAGCGTGGCTGGGACGAGGCGATCCTCCGTCACCTGCGCTACGGCGGTCGCCTGCTGGGGATCTGCGGCGGCCTGCAGATGCTCGGCGAGCGCCTGCACGATCCGCTCGGCCTGGAAGGCGCGGCCGGCAGCAGCGCTGGCCTCGGCCTGCTGGCGTTGGAAACGACCCTGGAGGCGGACAAGCAATTGCGCAACGTACAGGGCCGCCTGAGCCTGGAGGATGCGCCGCTGTCGGGCTACGAGATCCATGCCGGAGTCACCCGTGGCGAAGCCCTGGCGCGGCCGGCGGTGGTGCTCGACGATGGCCGCGCGGATGGTGCCCGCAGCGTCGACGGGAACGTCATGGGCACCTACCTGCACGGCCTGTTCGAATCCACCGCGGCCTGTTCGGCGCTGCTGCGCTGGGCCGGCCTGCGCGAGGTCCAGGCGGTGGACTACCAGGCCTTGCGCGAACGCGACATCGAGCGGCTCGCCGACCTGGTCGAGCGCCACCTGGATACCGGGCGATTGCTCGCCCTCTGCGGAGAACCCCATGCGTGACCTGATCCTTGGCGGCGCCCGTTCCGGCAAGAGCCGCCTGGCCGAGCGCCTGGCCGCCGAGAGCGGGCTGGCGGTGAGCTACATCGCCACCGCCCAGGCCGGCGACGGCGAAATGGGCCGGCGCATCGCCGAGCACCGCGCGCGCCGCCCGGCCCACTGGCGAACCCTGGAGGAGCCTCTGGCGCTGGCGGCGACGCTGCGCAGCGAGGCCGAGGCCGGACGCTGCCTGCTGGTCGACTGCCTGACCCTGTGGCTGACCAACCTGCTGCTCTGCGACGATCCCCAGCGTCTCGACGGCGAGCGCGAGGCGCTGCTGGAATGTCTCGGCGAGCTGCCGGGACGGATCATCCTGGTCAGCAACGAAACCGGGCTCGGCGTGGTGCCGCTGGGCGAACTCAGCCGGCGCTACGTCGACGAGGCCGGCTGGCTGCACCAGGCCATCGCCGAACGCTGCGAACGGGTGACCTTCACCGTCGCCGGCCTGCCCATGCCGTTGAAAGGAGAACCGCTATGAGTCTGCAATGGTGGCGCGACACCTGCCGCGAGGCGGACCCGCAGATGCGCCGGCGCGCGGCCGAACGCCAGGACCGGTTGACCAAGCCGCGCGGCTCGCTGGGCCGCCTGGAGCAAGTGGCGATCGACCTGGCGGCGTTGCAGGGGCGCGAACGACCGAGCCTGGAGAGGATCTGGGTGACGGTCTTCGCCGGCGACCACGGGGTAGTCGCCGAGGGCATCTCGGCCTATCCGCAGGCGGTCACCGGCGAGATGCTGCGCAACTTCGTCCGCGGCGGCGCGGCGATCAGCGTGCTGGCGCGCGAACTCGGCGCCGGCCTGGAGGTGGTCGACCTGGGCACCGCGTTCCCCCTGGAAGCCTTGCCCTGCGTGCGTCACCTGCGCCTGGCGGCGGGCACCGCGAACTTCGTCGAGGCCCCGGCGATGGGCGCCGAACAGTGCCTGCTGGCGCTCGAGGCCGGGCGCGAAAGCGTGCGCCGCGCCGAGCAGGCCGGCAGCCAGCTGTTCATCGGCGGCGAGATGGGCATCGGCAATACCACCGCGGCGGCGGCCATGGCCTGCGCGCTGCTGGATGCGCCGGCGAGCGCGCTGGTCGGGCCGGGAACCGGGCTGGACGCCAGCGGCGTGGCGCACAAGGCCGCGGTGATCGAGCGCGCCCTGGCCCTGCACGGCGCCCATCGCGCCGACCCCTTCGAAACCCTCCGCCGTCTCGGTGGGCTGGAGATCGCCGCGCTGGCCGGCGCCTACCTGGCCTGCGCGCAGAAAGGCATGGTCGCCCTGGTCGACGGCTACATCTGCAGCGTCGCGGCGCTCTGCGCGGTGCGCCTGAACCCGGCCTGCCGCGACTGGCTGCTGTTCGCCCACAGCGGTGCCGAGCCGGGCCATCGCCATGTGCTCGAAGTCCTGGCGGCGCAACCGCTGCTCGACCTCGGCCTGCGCCTGGGCGAGGGCAGCGGCGCGGCGCTGGCGGTGCCGCTGCTGCGCCAGGCCTGCGCGCTGCACGCGGGGATGGCGACCTTCGCCGAAGCGGCGGTCTCGGACCGCCCGGCATGAGCCTGCGCCTGGACCTCCTGCGGCATGGCGAAACCGAGTCCGGCGGCGGTTTCCGCGGCAGCCTCGACGACGCCTTGACCGCGCGTGGCTGGGCGCAGATGCGCACGGCGGTGGAAGGCGGACGCTGGGACCTGCTGGTCAGCTCGCCATTGCAACGTTGCCGCGCCTTCGCCGAGGAACTGGCGCAGCGCCAGGGGATCGAGCTGGAACTGGAAAACGATCTGCGCGAACTGCATTTCGGCGCTTGGGAGGGGCGCTCGGCGGCCGCCCTGATGGACGGCCACAGCGAGGCGCTCGGCCGCTTCTGGGCCGATCCCTACGCCTTTACCCCGCCGGGCGGCGAGCCGCTGTCCGAGTTCGAGGCGCGGGTGCTGGCCGCCCAGCGACGCCTGCGCCAGCGTCATGCCGGCCGTCGTGTGCTGCTGGTGACCCATGGCGGCGTCATCCGTCTGTTGCTCGCTCGCGCCCGTGGCCTGCCGCGCGAGCACTTGCTGCAGGTGGATGTCGGTCATGGCGCACTGTTCGGCCTGCGCGCCGGAGAGGGCGACGATCGCTGGCACGAATGCCGGGAAGGGGAATAGTCATGCGCGAAGCCTTGCGCTCACTGCTGGTCGCCTTGCAGTTCCTCACCCGCCTGCCGGTGCGCCTGTCGGCGATGCCGACGCCGGAACAGTTCGGCCGCGCGGTGCTCTGCTATCCACTGGTCGGGGTGCTGATCGGCGTCGTGCTGTACGCCGCGGCACGGTCGCTCGACGGTACGCCGCCGCTGTTGCAGGCAGCCTTGCTGCTGAGCCTGTGGGTGGCGCTGAGCGGCGCGCTGCACCTGGACGGCCTGGCCGACATGGCGGACGCCTGGGTCGGCGGGCTGGGTGACCGCGAGCGGACCCTGGCGATCATGAAGGATCCGCGCAGCGGCCCGGTGGCGGTGGTTGTCCTGGTACTGGTCCTGTTGTTGAAGTTCTCCGCCCTGGCGGCGCTGCTCGGCCAGGGCGAGGCCGGGTTGTTGCCGCTGGCCCCGTGGCTGGCGCGCAGCAGCCTGCCGCTGCTGTTCCTGACCACGCCCTACGCGCGCCCCGGCGGCCTCGGCCAGGCCATCGCCGAGCACCTGCCGGCGCGCAGCCTGCCGTGGGTGCTGGGGGTGAGTTTCGGCCTGGCCCTGGCGTTCGGCCTGGCCGGCCTGCTGGCGTTGCTGGTGACGCTGATGCTCTTCGCCTGGCTGCGCAGCCGTTTCCTCGCGCGCCTCGGCGGCACCACCGGGGACACCGCCGGCGCGCTGGTCGAACTTACCGAGTGTGCGGTGCTGGTGGCGCTGGCTCTGTAGCCGGACGCGGCTGGCGCAGGACCGCCATGGCGCTGAGGAAGAGCAGCGCGGCGGCGGCCAGTAGCACGGCGACGAAGGCCTGGTCGAAAGCCTGCCGGGCAAGCTCGACGAGCCGCGACGCGACCTCCGGCGCCAGGCCCTCGGCGACCAACAGGGCGTCGTCGAGGCTGTCGCGGACCCGCGCCGGCAGCTCGGCCGAGGGCAGCCTCAGCGACATCCCGTAGACGAAACTCATCAGGCTGCCGAGCAGGGTCACGCCGATCACCCCGCCCAGTTCGTAGGACACGTCTTCGATGGCGGCCGCCATTCCGGAACTCTGTTCGTCCACGTTGAGCATCACCGCGGTGGAGGCGGCGGTCATCGCGCCGCCGAAGCCGACGCCGAGCAGCACCAGGCTGGCCAGTTGCGCTCCGGTGGCGGACTGGTAGGACAGGGCCAGGCCGAGCAATCCGGCGCTGCCGAGCAGCAGGGAGGCGCACATCACCCGGTTCTCGCCCCAGCGCGGCACCAGCCAGCCGGCCAGCGGCCCGACCACCAGCGAGGCCAGCGGGATCGGCAGGACGAACAGGCCGGCCTTCAGCGGCGTCAGGCCCTGCACCAGTTGCAGGTGCTGGCTGAACACCAGTTCCATGCCGACCAGCGCCATGGTCGCCACCAGGGCCACCGCGACGCCGCGGGCGAAGCGCCGGTTGCGGAACAGCGCGAAGTCGATCATCGGTTCGCGGGCGCGGCGCTGGCGGCGGACGAACAGGTACAGGCAGAGCATGCCGCCGAGCGCGGCGAGGACGGCCAGCCCGAAGTCCGGGGCGCGTGTGCTGAGTTCCTTGATCGCATACACCACCCCGACCAGGCCGAACATCACCTGCAGCGAGCCGAGGGCGTCCCATGGGCGCCGCGACTGGCCGCCGCAGGCCGGGATGGCCGGCAGCGCCAGCAACAAAGCGACGACCACCACCGGGACGTTGATGAGGAACACCGAGCCCCACCAGAAGAACTCCAGCAGCACGCCGCCGACCACCGGCCCCAGCGCCGCGCCGGCAGAGGCGACGGAGGCCCAGATGCCGATGGCCAGGGCGCGTTCGCGTTCGTCCTGGAAGACATGGCGGACGATCGACAGGGTCGCCGGCATCATCAGTGCCGCGCCCACCGCCAACCCGGCGCGGGCGGCGATCAGCGCCGCGGCGCTGGGGGCGAAGGCGGCGCACAGCGAGGCCAGGCCGAACAGCGGCAGGCCGGCGAGGAACAGCCGCTTGTGGCCAAGGCGGTCGCTGAGCAAGCCGGTGCCGGGCAGCAGGCCGGCGACCACCAGCGGATAGGCGTTGACGATCCAGAGTTTCTCCGCGGCCGTCGCGCCGAGGTCGTGGGTCAGGCGCGGCAGGGCCGTGTAGAGCACGGTCATGTCGATGATGATGAGGAACAGGGCGCTGGAGACGATGGCCAGGACCAGCCAGCGGTTCTGCCGGAACATGGGATAACCTCTGTGGCGAACGGTTCATTGCTCGCCGTGGATAACGGGAATTGCGCGCCACGGGCGGGCGCGTGAAAATATAAATACATACGTATGGATTTAAACTCAAGAGGTAGCCATGGGACGCCGACGAACGATCGACCGTGACCAGTTGCTCGATGCCGCCGAGGCGGTGATCGGTCGCGAAGGCGCGGCCGGCCTGACCATCGATGCGGTGGCGAAGGAAATGGGCATTACCAAGGGCGGCGTGCAGTACTGCTTCGGTACCAAGGATGCGCTGATCGACGCGATCTTCGAGCGCTGGGGCAAGGCCTACGACAGCCTGTTCGAAGCGGTGGCAGGGAAGCAGCCGACGCCACTGACGCGGGTTCGCGCACATGCCGAGGCGACCCAGCGTTCGGACGAGCTGTCCAGCAGCAAAGCGGCGGCGCTGATGGCGGCGCTGATCCAGACGCCCGAGCACCTGGAGGGCAGCAACCAGTGGTATCGCAGCCGGTTGGATGGCCTGGACCTGTCCGCACCTGAGGGACGCCGTGCGCGCCTGGCGTTCCTGGCGGTGGAGGGCGCTTTCATGTTGCGCTACTTCCGCCTGATGGACATTGGCCAGGAGGAATGGGACTCGATGCTCGACGACGTTCGTGCGTTGTTGCTGACCCCGGCTGGCGCCCGCGGAGACTGAGGCTCCGCTGGCGCGCGCTGCGGGTGGTCGCCTCAGTCGAAGGCGAAGTGCTCGCTCTTCAGGTCCATGATCGAACCCGTCGGCTTCGCCATTGCCGCCGCGTGGCCCTTGGCGCGCGGAAGCAGGCGGGCGAAGTAGAACTCGCTGGTGGCGATCTTGGCCTTGTAGAAGTCCGCCGACTCGCTGCCGCCCTGGCGCAGTCGCCGGCGCGCAGCGGCTTCCTGTAGGGCCCAGGAATAGGCCAGCGTGGCGTAGCCGGAGAACATCAGGTAGTCGTGGCTGGCGGTGCTCACCAGATCGCGTTGCTTGCGCGCGGTGAGGGCAATGCGCAGGGTCAGCAGGTTCCATTGGGCGCAGAGCTTGAGCAGCACCAGGGCGCGGCCGCGCATGCGCGGCTCGTTCTTCAGCAGGTCGACGGCGAACCGGGCCACGCCCCTGGTGAAGTCGCGCACGGCCTTGCCCTGGGTCATCAGCAGGACCTTGCGGCCGAGCAGGTCGAGGGCCTGGATGCCGGTGGTGCCTTCGTAGAGGGTGGCGATCCGCGCGTCGCGGACGATCTGCTCCATGCCGTGTTCGCGGATATAGCCGTGGCCGCCGAACACCTGCATGCCGAGGTTGGCGCTTTCCAGGCCGAGTTCGGTCAGGCAGCCCTTGAGGATCGGCGTGAGGAAGCCGAGCTTGTCGTCCCAGCGTTCGTATTCGGCGTCGTCGTTGCTGAGGATGCCCTGGATCATCCGGTCGGCGTACTGGGTGGCCAGGTAGACCAGCGCCCGGCCGCCTTCGGCGATGGCTTTCTGGGTCAGCAGCATGCGCCGCACGTCACCGTGGTGCATCAGGCTGTCGGCGACCTGGTCGGGTTCCTTGGTCCCGGAGAGCGCGCGCATGGAGCGGCGTTCGCGGGCGTAGGCGAGGGCGCCCTGGTAGGCCAGCTCGGCGGTGGCCACGCCCTGGATGGCGGTGCCGATGCGGGCGCTGTTCATGAAGGTGAACATGCATTCCAGGCCCTTGTTCGGCGGTCCGATGAGGAAGCCGGTGGCGCCGTCGAAGTTCATCACGCAGGTGGCCGAGGCCTTGATCCCCATCTTCTTCTCCAGCGCGCCGCAACTCACGCCGTTGCGCGGGCCGAGCGCGCCGCCTTCGCCGGGAAGGAACTTGGGCACGATGAACAGGGAAATGCCGCGGGTGCCCTTCGGTGCGTCCGGCAGGCGGGCGAGGACGATGTGGACGATGTTCTCGGTCAGGTCGTGTTCGCCGGAAGAGATGAATATCTTCGTCCCGCTGATGGCGTAGCTACCGTCGGGGTTGGCCTCGGCGCGGGTCTTCACCTGGCCGAGATCGGTGCCGCACTGCGGCTCGGTGAGGCACATGGTGCCGCCCCAGCGGCCCTCGGTGAGCGGAACCAGGTAGGTCTGCTTCTGTTCCTCGGTGCCGTGCTGCATCAGGGTGTTCATCGCGCCGAGGGAGAGGCCGGGATACATGGAGAACGGCCAGTTGGCGGTGCCCATCATCTCCTGCTTGAGCGCGCCGAGGCTCATCGGCAGGCCCTGGCCACCGTACTCCACCGGGTGCGAGAGGCCCTGCCAGCCGCCGGCGACGTAGGCCTCGTAGGCTTCCTTGTAGCCCTTCGGCGTCCGTACTTCGCCGTTCTCCAGGTGGCAGCCTTCCTCGTCGCCGCTGTGGTAGAGCGGGGCGATCACTTCCTCGCAGAGCTTCGCGCATTCGCCGAGGATCGCATCGACCATGTCCGGCGTGGCTTCGGCTCCGTTGACCAGGTTGCGGTAATGCTCGGGGAAATCGAAGACTTCGTTGAGCAGGAAGCGCGTGTCGCGCAGCGGGGCTTTGTAAACGGGCATGGCTACCTCGGCGATGGATGGAGGGCGCCGGGTGCTCCCGGTCGCCGCTGACAGCGCGAGTTATAGGCCAGCGCCCGGCGTCCGGCCTTGGCAGGGGCAACAGACGGCGTTGGCAGTTCGGACAATCCGCTTGACCGTCGAGAAGTACGGGTATATACACGCATCCATGCTACCGACCCAATGCCTCTGTACCAAACTGCGTCGCGCCGCCCGCAGCGTTTCCCGCTTCTACGACGAGGCGCTGGCCGATACCGGCCTCAAGGTGGCGCAGTTTTCCCTGCTGCGGCACCTGCGGCGCCTGGACCGGCCGAGCATTTCCGAACTCGCCGAAGCCATGGGACTCGACCGCAGCACCCTCGGTCGCAACCTGCGGGTGCTGGAAGGCGACGGCCTGCTGCGCCTGACCGGTGGCGAGGACCAGCGCAACCGCCTGGTCGAGCTGACGCCTGCCGGGCTGGATGCCCTGGAGCGCGGAACGCCGGCCTGGGAAGATGCGCAGCGGCGTCTCGCCGGGCGCCTTGGCGAGGAGCGCAGCGGCGCCTTGGCGGCGTTGCTGGCGGAACTGGAGCGACTGGACTGACAACCGACGAAGCCTCTCGCCGAGGCGCTTCGTTCACGATAAAGCGGGTATATACCCGTAGATGGAGCGACCCATGCCGCGTGCCGCCTTCTGGATCCTGCTGTCCGGAGCCCTGATCCTTGCCCTGTCCCTCGGCGTGCGACATGGCTTCGGCCTGTTCCTCGCGCCGATGAGCGCCGACTTCGGCTGGGGCCGCGAAGTCTTCGCCTTCGCCATCGCCTTGCAGAACCTGGTCTGGGGCCTGGCCCAGCCGTTCACCGGGGCGCTCGCCGACCGCTACGGCGCGGCGCGGGCGGTGCTGGTGGGGGGCCTGCTGTACGCCCTCGGCCTGGTCCTGATGGGACTCTCGCAGTCGGCCACCGGGCTGTCGCTGAGCGCCGGCCTGCTGATCGGCCTGGGCCTTTCCGGCACCTCGTTCTCGGTGATCCTCGGCGCCGTCGGCCGCGCAGTGCCGGCGGAGCAGCGCAGCATGGCGATGGGTATCTCCAGCGCGGCCGGCTCCTTCGGCCAGTTCGCCATGCTGCCCGGTACCCTCGGCCTGATCGGCTGGCTGGGCTGGTCCTCGGCCCTGCTCGCCCTGGGCCTGCTGGTGGCGCTGATCGTGCCGCTGGCCGGGCTGATGAAGGATCGCCCGTTGCCGCCGCAGGGCCATGAACAGAGCCTCGGCGAAGCGCTGCGCGAGGCCTGCGCGCATTCCGGGTTCTGGCTGCTGGCGCTGGGCTTCTTCGTCTGCGGCTTCCAGGTGGTGTTCATCGGCGTACACCTGCCGGCCTACCTGGTCGACCAGCACCTGCCGGCGCAGGTCGGCACCACGGTGCTGGCGCTGGTCGGGCTGTTCAACGTGTTCGGCACCTACATCGCCGGCTGGCTCGGCGGGCGCTGGTCGAAGCCGCGCCTGCTGACCGCGCTGTACCTGGTGCGCGGGGTAGTGATCGTGCTGTTCCTCTGGCTGCCTCTGAGCGTCTACAGCGCCTACGCCTTCGGCGTGGCCATGGGGCTGCTGTGGCTGTCCACGGTGCCCCTGACCAACGGCACCGTGGCGACCCTGTTCGGCGTGCGCAACCTGTCGATGCTCGGCGGCATCGTGTTCCTCTTCCACCAGTTGGGCGCCTTCCTCGGCGGTTGGCTGGGCGGGGTGGTCTACGACCGCACCGGCAGCTACGACCTGGTCTGGCAGTTGTCGATCCTGCTAAGCCTGCTCGCGGCGCTGCTCAACTGGCCGGTGCGCGAGCGTCCGGTGGCGCGCCTGCAGGTGGCCGGAGGCGCGGCGTGAAGCTGGCCTGGCTGCTCGCCGCCGGGGCGCTGCTGGGACTCGCCTGGTGGGGCTGGCAGCGTGGCGGACTGGCGCTGCTGGAACTGGGCATGGGCGCATGCTGATAGGTGGCGATAGGCGCGGGGAAGGGTAAGCTGGGACATTCGTCGCCAAGGAGCCATTCCATGAAACCTCGCGTGCTGTTGTCCGTCCTGGCGCTCGCCGGGCTGCCGCTGAGCGGCTGGGCCGCCGATTGCCCGGAACTGTTGCAGGGCCAGTTGACCAAGCTGCGTTCCAAGGAAAGCATCGATCTTTGCCAGCGTTACGCCGGCAAGCCGCTGGTGGTGGTCAACACTGCCAGCCACTGTGGCTTCACCCCGCAGTTCAAGGGGCTCGAGGCGCTCTACCAGCGTTACAAGGGGCAGGGCCTGGAAGTGCTCGGGGTACCTTCCGACGACTTCAAGCAGGAAGCCGCGGATACCGCCGAGACCGCGAAGATCTGCTATGGCAACTACGGCGTGACCTTCGCCATGACCCAGCCGCAGCACGTGCGCGGCGACGAGGCGATCCCGCTGTTCCGCCAGTTGGCCGAGCAGAGCGGCCAGGCGCCGCGCTGGAATTTCTACAAGTACGTGGTGGATCGCCAGGGCAGGGTGGTCGCGCAGTTCTCCAGCAAGACCACCCCGGACGATCCGCAGCTCCAGGCCGCCATCGAGAAGGCCATCGCCAGCCAGCCCTGAGGGGCGGCCAGGCATGAAAAAGCCGGGCATTGCCCGGCTTCTTCGTTGGCGCGTGCGATCAGAAACGATAGGTGACCTGGGCGGTCAGGCCATGCGCGCTGTTGTCGTACTTGGCGCTGTAGGCCGGCTGCAGGGCGCTGCCTTCCTGGTTGACGCCGGCGGTGGTTTCCCACAGGTAGGCGTAGGCCACGTCGACGGTCAGGTCCTGGTTCGGCGACCAGCCGGCACCGACGGTGAAGACCTTGCGGTCGCCCACCGGGATGCGTACGTTGCGGTCCTCGTTGGAGGTCGGCGACGGCTCGTAGGCAAAGCCGGTGCGCAGCACCCACTCCGGGGTGGCCTGGTAGGAGGTACCTACCGAGAAGGACCAGGTGTCGCGCCAGTTCAGGTCTTCGCCGATGGTGTTGAAGCCCAGGGCCTGGCCGAGCGCCGGTACGCCGCTGTTGCGCACCTCGATCTTCTCCAGGCGGCTCCAGCGGGTCCAGACGGCGCCCAGGTAGCCCGTCCACTTGTCGTCGAACTTGTGGGTGATGGAGGTATCCACCGATTCCGGCAGGGTGATGTCCAGCTTGGCATCGTACTTGCCGTTCAGGCCCAGGGCACCCGGAGCGTTCTTCACTTCGGTGTTGCCGCCCAGGTGGTACTTGACCTTGGAGTGGTAGGTCAGGCCCCAGGTGGTGTCGTCGGTCAGGTCGACCATCACGCCGACGTTGTAGCCGATGGCGGTGTCGTCGCCCTTGATGTTGATCTTGGTATCGCCGTTGCTGCCGAGCAGGCCATTGGTGGCCAGGGTGTTCTTCAACTGGCCGTCGATGCGGTTGAAGGTCGGACCGAAGCCGACGGAAACCTTGTCGTTGATCTTCCAGGCGATGGTCGGCTGCACGGTGATCACCTGCACCTTGCTATAGGAGCCGTGGGAGCTGCCCATGAAGCCGTTTTCGTAATCGTTGATGATGCCGTAGGGCACGTAGATGCCCAGGCCGAAAGTGAAATCTTCGTTGATCGGCGTGGAGAAGTAGCCGAACGGTACGGCGGCCAGCGGTACCGAGTCGCCCTTGTTGCTGCCCTGGGCGGTGCTGTGGGCCTGGCTGATGTCGTCCTTGGCCTTGACGATGGCCAGACCGCCGCTGACTTCGGTGCGTTTCAGCTTGGACAGGCCGGCCGGGTTGCCGTAGATGGTGCTGGCATCGAGCGCGGACGAGGCGCGGCCGGCGTAGGCGGTGCCGGCGCCGCTGGCGCTCTGTTCGTTGATGGCGATGCCGTTGGCGAGGGTGTAGGTGGAGACAGCGCTAATGGTCAGTGCGAGAGAGGTTTTAAACCATATTGTTTTCATTGTTGGAGCAACTCCTGTGTATAACGGCGCGCAAACTACCAAGATTCCCAGACCGGCGCCAGTGTTCCGAAGTTCCGCAGGGTGCGGAACAGAGCGGTTGGCTCCGGTGCCAGTGAAGCGAAGGTAGCACAACCGTTCGTGTCTGTATGTAAAAAATTTTCTGACCGGTTGGTCTGTTTCGGACGCGGGATTTTTCCATTCGCCGTCAGGCGACCTGGCTGAGGCTGCCGATGCAGCGTTGCCAGGCGTCGATGAACTCGTGCAGGCGACCGTGCGGCTGGAATACCTGGCGCCACACGCGAGCCTGGGCGAGGTGGTCGTGCTGGTCGGGCAGTGGCAGTCGCGCGGCTTCCACCAGCGACCAGGCGATGGCCGTGCTGTAGCGCAGGTTCACCGTCAGTTCCAGGTGCGGCGCGGCAAGGAAGGCATGCTGGCTGGCCAGGCCGCGGACCCGGCTGGCGCGCTCCGGGTCCAGCGCCAGGTACTGGTCCCAGAGCTGCTGGTGGCGTTCGCTGGCGATCCGGTACAGGCCGTGGCCACGGCGGTCGTCGAGGGCGCTCCCCAGCGCCGACTGGCAGGCCGCCGCGCCCAGCAGCAGCGCTTCGGCGGCGGGGCTGTGGCAGGACAGGTAGTCCAGGGTCGGGCGTATCACGTGCTGGCAAAGATCGTTGGCGGAAATACCCATGACGGCCTCGCGCAAGGTGGATCGGCGGGGCCGGGCAGTTTGGCAGCTTCTATTCCGATGGCCCCGCCGATAGCGGACTTAGCCGCTTGATTTGAAGTGTAGTGAAACAAGTCAGCTGTAAAGGACTGTTTTTAAATTGTTTCCAGCTTTAGAGAACAGCTGATATGCCCGCTGGAAATTAAACCGGCGCGTCCTTGCTTCGCTTGTGCTGGGCGGCATTCTCAGCCCCTGCGCAGGCTGTAGAGGAAGTCGCGGATGATGGCTTTCACTTCATTGGCCGCTTGCCGCTTGTTGCGTGCATCGCGAAGACTCATCGCGGCCTGGGTAAGGAAGCCGTAGAGCTGGCCGACCAGGGTCTCCCGGCGGTAGTCCTTGAGTTCGCCACTGGCCGCCAGTTCGTCCACCAGGCGCCCGACGTAGCGCAGCGTGTGGCGCGAGTCGATGCGTTTCCATCGCTCCCAGCCGACGACCGTGATCACCTCCTGCAGCGACAGTTGCCGCTTGCCGCGCGCCATCACGCTGTCGATGAAGGCCTCGGCCAGTGCGGCGGCCTCCGCCCACTTGTCGACATGCGCCGGCACCCTGTCCAGGTCCTCGGCGATCGTCCGTACCTGGCGTTCGTAGCATTCGGCGAGCAGTTCCTGCTTGCTGCCGAAGTGGTGGTAGAACGCGCCCTTGGTCACGCGCGCCTCGCGGGCGATGGCGTCGATGGAGACGCCGCCATAGCCATGTTCGATGAAGGCGGAGAGGGCGCTTTCCAGCAGCGCCTCGCGGGTCGCCTCGGCATTTTCCTGCTGCCTGCTCTTGACATTCATACTGCTGCCTTCTTACATACCGTCGGTATGTTCATGCTAGCACGCCTGGCGATCCGTCGAGCATTGCGTCCGTCCCGGCTGCTCGAACCCGCACGGCAAAGGAGGGAGCGAATGAGTACCGCAGTGGAGATCGCCTGCCGTGACGGTGTGCGCCTGGCCGGCGACCACTTCCCGGCCGTCGGCGATGCGCAGGGGAGCATCGTGGTGGCCTGCGCGCTCGGCGTCAGGCGCGCCTTCTACCAGCGCTTCGCCGTCCTGGCCGCGGCTTCCGGCTATGAGGTGCTGTTGTTCAGCTACCGCGGCAGCGAAGGCGACGACCCTGCCGTGGCTAGCTATCGCCTGGCCGACTGGGGACGCGAGGACATCGATGCGGCGCTGGCCTGGTGCCGAGCGCGCGCGCCGGAGCTACCGCGCTATTTCGTCGGCCACAGCATCGGCGCGCAGTTGCTCGGTCTGGCTGGTCAGGCCAGCGGATTGAGCGGCGCCGCGTTCGTCGCCGGTTCGTTTCCGTACTGGAGGCGCTGGCGAGGCAGGCAACGCTGGCAGATGTTCGGCCTGTTCTGCGTGGCGGTGCCGCTACTGACCGGACTGCTCCGACGCTTTCCCAGTCGTTTCTTCGGCCTCGGCAGCCTGGATATGCCGAGTCATTTCATGCGCGACTGGGCGCGCTGGGTGCGGCAGCCGGACTACCTCCTGGCACCGCGCTTCGGATTGCAGCGGCAGGGTTACGAGGCGCTGGACATCCCCGTCGCCAGCTTCCTGTTCGAGGACGACGACTACGTGCCGTGGGCTGCGGCGGAAAAGCTTCACCAGGTCTATGCCGCGGCGCACCTGGAGTTGCGTCGCAAGGGACGGGCCGAGGGGGCAGTCGGGCATTTCGGGCTGTTCCGCAACGAGGCGTTGCAGAAGGAGTTGCTCGACTACTTCAGGAAGCTGCCCGACGCGGCGTAAGCCGCGTCCGAGCGTATGGCGTCGTCAGTCGCCGGTGGCGACCGGGCGGCGCGGGTCGGTGATCCACTCGCTCCACGAGCCGGCGTAGAGGCGCGGAAGCGGGAAGCCGGCGAGGCTCAGGGCGAACAGGTTGTGGCAGGCGGTGACGCCGGAGCCGCAGTAGGCGACTAGCTCGTCCACCGGGCGACCGCGCAACAGGGCGGAGAACCGCTGGTGCAATTGTTCCGGCGGAAGGAAGCGGCCGTCGCTGCCAAGGTTGTCGGTGAAGGCGGCGCACTGGGCACCGGGAATGTGCCCGGCGACCGGATCTATGGGCTCGACTTCGCCACGGAAGCGCGGCTGCGCGCGAGCATCGAGCAGCGCCAGTCCGGGTTGGCCCAGTTGGGCCTGGAGGGTGGCGGCGTCGATCAGCAGCGAGGCATCGGGCTGGCCCTGGAAATCGCCGGGTCGAAGGCTGCTTTCGCCATTGGTCAGTGCCAGCCCCGCAGCCTTCCAGGCCGCCAGGCCGCCATCGAGGAGGTAGACCCCATCGCGCTTGCCCAGCCAATGCAACAGCCACCAGGCGCGGGCGGCGAATGCGCCGGGGCCGTCGTCGTAGAGCACCACCTGGCTATCCTGGCGCAGGCCCCAGGCTTGTAGCTTGAGCGCTAGCTCGGCGGGATCCGGCAGCGGATGGCGACCGGTCACGCCCTTGCGCACGGGAGCGGAAAGATCCCGTTCGAGGTCGGCGAAATGCGCGCCGGGAATGTGGTTCTCCTGATAGACGCGGGCACCGTAGGACGGGTCTTCGAGGGCGAAACGGCAGTCGAGGACCAGCAGGTCGGGTTCGCTGAGGCGGGCGGCCAGTTGTTGCGCGGTCAGCAGTTGGGCGGACGACATCGCGGACTCCTTGGGTCGGGAAGCAAAGCCGGTGGCGAATGGGTGGATCATGCCCCTTGGACCGCGTCGCGTCATCCCGGCGTCGCGCGGCGAGGCGGAGAAATGGCGAAAGGAAAGGGCTGGCTCCAGGCGAGGAAGATTCCTACTCGGTCATCAGCCTCGCCCGGCAGCGGGGGATTTGTCCAGACATGCAGAATCGGCTCGTTCCGAGATACCCGCTCCTGTGTTCTATCCCTCGGGACGCTTGTCCGATTGGCTTGGCCCGACGCTTGCGCCGGGCTTTTTTTCGCCTCTGTCCCGACCGCACCGCTTGCCTATCCATCCCGGGCCGCCTGCCGTAATGGTTGGGACCTTGCATGCCTGGCGATGGAGTCCTCGAAATGGTTGGGTTTTACGACTTGTAAGTTGGGAGTTTTCTTACTTCTAACTCAGGATTTTCAATTTTCTATAAATGCCACACTTCCCGCATCTTCAACTCATCGCTTTCCACCCTGCCATTTGCAAACCCAATGACGCCTCATGCCTTTGCTCGCTGGAATCTTCTGCTTCTCGTCGCTTCCATCTTTGCCGGACTTGTCTTTGCTCCGAGTGCCGATCTTTCCGCCTTGCCCACTCCTGAAGACCGGAAGTGGGTTCTGGCGGAAGTTCCGTCCGTTGCGGTTGATACGACGGTTGCCGGCAAGTTGGCTGGAATGTCGTGGTGGGGGAGAACCGTGGACGAGGAGCGCGAAGCTGAATCGAAGCGGGTTTCGGTGGGCGTGGATGGAGTGGCGCTAATCAAGGTCGATTGGCTGCTACGCGGCATTGTCCGCGATGAGGGCGGCATCTTCGCCCTTGTTGCCAAAAGCGCCGAGGGGCCTCTGCGGCGTTTTGCGGCGGGCGCCACTCTGCCTGGCGGCGAGCGTCTGGAGAGCATCACTGAACAAGGAATCCGCTTCTCGTTCTCGCAGGACGGGAACACCCAGGGTTTTGAAAGGAAACTGTATGCACCCTTGCCATAGGCCGAGCTTTGCCTTCTTGCGCCACCCGTTGTCCGTTGTCGTCTGTCTGGCCCTATTGGCAGGTTGCAGTACTTCCCCATTGCAGTTTCCCGAACCATTGCTCGCGAAGTCGGAAAAAGCCAAGGCAACCGAGGGCGTAGCCCTGGTGAGCGACGACGGAAAGAAAGCTCCGGCATCGTTGGCTGTTCCGAAGACGGAGTTCAGTGGCACGCCCACATCGCCTCGGTCGATCGTAGGCGGTGTAGTCGATCGAATGGACAAGGTGATCCTCGACGACAAGAAGGCTGACATCAGTCTGAACGTGGAGGACGTACAGCTTGCCGCATTCATCAACGAGGTATTCGGCAACATCCTCGGTTTGCCGTTTGAGATCGAAAGCGCTCTGAAGGAAAAGACTGATCGCGTGACCGTTCGTTTGGAACAGCCGCAGACTGCACAGATGGTTTACGAAGTCGCGCGCCAGGTGCTCGTCAACTACGGCGTGGAGATACTCCACCAAGGCGATATCTATCGCTTCCAGATCAAGCAGGTAGGGCTCAGCCCGGACGAGCCGCCCATTCTCATCAGTGGCGAAGCACGGCCTAGCGTGCCGATTGCCTATCGGCCGGTATTTCAATTCGTGGCGTTGCACAGCGTCGACCCCAAGGATGTGATTCCCTGGTTGAACAGCGCCTACGAAAAATCCGGCCTGAGCGTGATGGCCGATGGTGCGCGGAGTGGCTTGATGCTCAAGGGCATGTCTTCCATCGTCAACCAGGCCACCGAAGCCGTCCGCCTTCTCGATCAACCTTTCATGCGTGGACGTCACAGCCTGCGTATCGATCCGGCCTTCGTCAGTGCTGCCGACATGGCCAGTCAACTCAAGACCGTGATTGCGGCGCAAGGATACAGCGTCGGTATCGGCGAAGCGGTCGGCAGCATAATGCTGGTACCGCTGGAAAGTTCCAATGGCCTCATCGTCTTCGCCAACGATGGCCAACTTCTCGACTTGGTGCGCGAGTGGGCGCAGCAGGTCGACAGGGCTCCGATGGCGGTTGCCGCAGGTATCGGCGAGGAGAAGGAAGGACTGTTCTTCTACGAAGCTCGCAATACCCGTGTCACCGAACTGGCCAAGTCGTTGCGGGCATTGGTATCGGGGTTCGCCGGGGAGGGTGCCTACGGGATCACCTCCGGACTGCAAAGCAGCGCTTCCAAGCGATCTGGCGGTGGCAGGCGCGCCGGAGACGATGGTGCGGCACCGGCGGTGGCTCCCTTGCTGCAAGCCGCAGGTGCCGCCGCGTTGGTGGGGGGCGATGGTGCTAACGGTTTGCTCGGTGGCTTGGCGGCCGGTATCAGCGGCAGCGGCACCATAGTGGAGGACGAGAATCGAAACGCCATCTTGTTCCGAGGAGCGGCGCGTACCTGGCAGCAGATGCAGGGCTTGCTCCGGGAAATGGACAAGCCGGCCCGCCAGGTATTGATCGAGGTGACGGTGGCCAGCGTAAGTCTCAGCGACACCCAGGAGTTGGGCGTGGAGTGGGAGATGCTCAACGGCAGCTTCAATAGCGCGACCTCGACCGGAAGCAAGGGCAGCGCCGGGAAAGGAGGTTTCAACTACGTCATCAACACCGCCGGAGGCAATACCGCAGCCATCCAGGCAATGGCGGACAATCAACGAGTCCGGGTACTCGCCACTCCCCGTATCTTGGTCAAGAGCGGCGAGCAGGCCAACATCAATGTCGGTCGGGATATTCCTATCCCAACGGCCCAGGTCAATGACGACAGCACCACTGCTGGAAGCACCAACCTGCGCAATGAAATTGCCTACCGCTCTACCGGCACAATTCTGAATGTCGCCCCCGTAGTCTACTCGGATAGTCGGGTCGATCTTACGGTCAGCCAGGAGTTGAGCGACAGTGGCGGTTCTTCCGGCGGCGGTGGCAAGGCCAGTGGAGGAGGAATCAGCGCTCCGGAGATTTCCAGGACGTCGCTGGAAACATCGCTTACGTTGAAAAGCGGTGGGTCGGTGCTGATGGGGGGGCTGATTCGGGACAACATAACGGACTCCAACGCTGGCGTGCCTCTCCTGAAGGACATTCCCGGAATCGGTTTCCTCTTCGGACGCCAGAAAGCCGTGAAGACCCGTGAAGAAGTCATCATGTTGATCCAGCCTTACGTGCTGGAAAGTGATGCCGATGCCAGGGAAGTGACGGAAAAGCTGCGCGGCATGCTGAGCAAGACACTGGCCTGCTCCGATAGACCGGGCGCCTGCCGTATGGAATGAGGTCGGTCGCCTGCAACACTCATCTAGACGACTCTCGTCGTGATCCCCGATAGGCCTGGAACTTTCCGGGCCGTATCCATCCATAAAAATCTATTGCGAATCTTCTTTCTAAATGCTCAGAAGTAGCCTTTTACTTCTGGGTGTGACCCGGTTTTTAGAAGCGTTTATCCGTGATCACTTGGATATTCTTAAGAATTTTCTCTAATTTACGGTTTTTGTTTTTACCTTCTTCCGTAGGAAAATTCATTTATTAAATAGGAAGAGGTGAAAACGCACTTTTTGCTATTGCTGAGGTGCTTTGGCAATTATATAAAGCCATCCGTTGGTGCCTGTGTGGCCACTTCAGGTAGTGGCTGGGCGTCAATTCGATCGGTGTCACCGGAATGATTGGAAGTATTCATGGTGTCAGGCCTGTCGATGTGTTGGTTGATTACCGATACATGATCATTAGCGTGTCGTCCAAAGATGGACACTTGACTGGAATGCTCAATATAAACGCTTCAAGGAGTTATTTTCTCATGCTCAAAAGAACACTACTCAGCGCCGCTGTAGCTTCGGCACTGTTTGCTGGAGTCGCGAACGCTGCCGGAGTGGTTGCTATTGCCACAAGCCCCACTCTGGAGGCGAACTCGCCTGGTGCAACCGAGCAGTACGGGCCAGGACAGGCCAACTATGTCGTCGGCAAGAGTGTGGAAAATGGTGCCAACCTCGACAGCAAGGCGGCCAACATCACCCTGGCTCAGGAGATTTTCGGCAACAAGTCCGAAGAAACTACCTTTGACCTACCCAGCGTTACCTACACCATCGATCCAGTGAAGGCTGGAAATGCCGCTGCGGGCCACACCATCAAGCTGACCCTTGGTCGTACCGTCGTGCGCTTCGCCAAGGCCGTGACCGCCAACCAGATCAAGATCGGCGCCCTGGCTGCGGGTAGCGGCTTCGTCATCACCAGCGGCACTGGCGCCACCGACAACACGCTTGAGCTGCGCCTCGACCAGGCGGGTGCCGACATGATCAAGCAGACCGCGACCGGCGGCAACGTGGTGTTCTTCAACTTCCGCGAGCCGAGCAGCCAGGACAGCCAGCCTGCCAAGGTCACCAACATGCGCGCTCCGCTTCAGGGCGATGCCACCTTCGTGGCTGGATCCTGGAATCCGAAAGTGAGCCTGCAGAACGACCCGCTGAACGAATTGCGTTTCCAGGTCACGGTTTCCGCCCAGTTCGATACCACCACTGGCGCCGATGCCGGCAACCCTGCGAATAACGATTCTGCACCGCCCCTGACCATTTTCACTTCGCTGCCCGCGGTTTACTGGGACGTTCTCAACACCAACCAGTATGGGCAGAATCGCGTCCTGCATCCGTTGAACCTGAACAATCAGGATCGCTCCTTCGATACCACGGTGTCCGTCGGTGGCGATAACACCGATTATTATGGTGCCAACTATGCGCGTCTGGGCGCCGTACGGCTCGGCATCAATACGGATGTGCTCAACGAGGCGGGTCGAACCGTGTTTGGTTTCGCCGGTGGCGACAAGGTGACCAGCACCCTGTCGGGTAACTTCAACGGGATCAGCGACATCGGCCTGACCACCGGGAACTGCTCCGCCTTTGCCGCCAATCCGGGGTCTGCCGCCAAGCTCTGGAATTCTGCCGCCATCGAAGGTGTAGTGGATGCGCAGGGCAACGGTACTTTGCCGGTATCGTTCGACAACTCGAATATCAACCAGACCTACAACGTCTGCGTGAAGGCTTCCGGCACCGTGCCGATGCAGGCGCTGCAACGTTTCGACGTGGGTGATCTGAAGGTCGACTTCGAGAACGTACGCTATGTCGACCGTACCATTGCAGGCAACCGTCTCGACGAGTTCTGGAAGAACAGTTGCGTCGCCAGTCTGTTCAATCTGCCTGGCTCCAATGTTTCCGACCAGTTCTTCATTCGTCTGACCAACACCAGCGACGATGGTCGGGACGGCAAGGTGCGCGGGGTACTGTTCGACCAGAACGGTAAGCGTTATCCGGCGACTGGCAGCACCTACCTGACCGACTCGAGCGGGAAGACCGCCCTGAAAGCGCACGAAACCGGTGTGTACACCGTAACCGAAGTAGCCAAGGCCTTCGGTATCGACGGCACCAACTGGAACGGTGCCAACGGTCGCGCACGTCTGGTCCTGGAAGGCGAGTTCCCAACTTGCGAGGCGCTCGGCCTGATCCGCTCTGCCAATGGCACCATCACCAACATGACCTCCACCACCCAAGGCAACTTCAACGAAGATGGCTCGTCCACCTCGGAGAACCACAAGGCTGGTAACAACCGCAACTAAGTCGCTTTAGCTGCAGGCCAAAGGAGGCGATCTCCTCGATCGCCTCCTTTTCCACTGGGTAAGTAGAAAGAGAGTGCGTTACAGACGGGCTCGATGGGAGTTCTTACCCCTGAAAACCCAGCTCTGTACGTATCAAGGTGAGGCGAGATGCGCGTATTGGTCACAGGAGGTGCAGGATTCATTGGCTCTCATGTGTTGGTCGAACTCTTAGGCCAAGGCGCCAAGGTTGTGGTTCTGGATAATCTTGTCAACGGTTCTTCGGAATCTCTAAAGCGAGTGGAAAGAATAACCGGGCATCCGGTTGGCTTCGTACTGGGAGATATTAGAGACAGTCTTCTTGTTGAGCGCCTGCTGATCGATGAGAAGGTTGATGCGGTCATTCATCTGGCGGGGTTGAAAGCTGTTGGAGAAAGCGTTGATGACCCGCTGGAGTATTACGAGAGCAACGTTCAGGGAACTATTTCGCTGCTACGCGCCATGCAGAGGGTCGGGGTATTCAAGATTGTCTTCAGTTCTTCCGCAACGATCTATCAGATGCCTGGCACCTTGCCTATATCCGAGAGTTCGAAAGTGGGAGGCGTGGCCAGTCCCTATGGCCGGACAAAACTGACTGCCGAGCACATGCTCGATGACCTGGCTCGCTCCGATGCGCGTTGGTCCATCGCGGTGCTCAGATACTTCAACCCCATCGGTGCTCATGAAAGCGGCCTCATCGGTGAGGACCCATGCGGTACCCCAAACAATCTGCTGCCCTATATCGCCCAGGTTGCAGTCGGACGTTTGAGTCGGTTGACGGTACATGGCGGCGACTATCCGACTATCGACGGGACGGGAGTCCGGGACTACATCCATGTTTGCGACCTGGCAGCAGGACATACCAGGGCGCTCGAGTACCTGCGGCAGGGGCACGGCTACCACGTTTGGAATCTTGGGACGGGCACCGGCTATTCGGTCTTGCAGATCATCGAAGCTTTCGAGCGAGTCTCTGGCAGGCGCATTCCCTTTACGGTGTCCGGTCGCCGCCCAGGTGATGTGGCCGAGTGCTGGGCGGATGTTTCCAAGGCGGAGCGAGAGTTGGGCTGGAAGGCGGGGCTGGGCCTCGAATGCATGATTGCGGATGCCTGGCGCTGGCAGGTTTCCAATCCGAGTGGGTATTCATGAATCACGCCGCTGTTGTCGATGGGTTGCCTTTTAGCAACCTTGCGCTGATCTCCAATCAGGCTTTTTCAATCTACAATTTTCGTGGCGATTTCATTCGTGAGGTCGTACGTCGAGGAGCGAAGGTCTACGCTTTCGCTCCAGACTATGACGAGGTGACAAGCCGTCAAGTTTCGGAGCTTGGAGCAATTCCGGTTTCCTACAGCTTGAAACGTGCGGGCATGAATCCCTTTCAGGAGTTGCACGCGCTCCTGAGCCTGATCTGCAAGCTGCGGGCGCTGAAGATCGATGCCGTGTTCAGTTACTTTATAAAGCCCGTTATCTACGGTGGTATCGCGGCTTTTTTGACGGGCGTCAGATTACGCTATTCGATGATCGAAGGCGCTGGTTTCATCTATTCGGAAGAAGGCTATACCCATTTTCTACGGAAGCTGCTTAGGCATGTCGTGACCTGTTCGATCAGGTTGGTCCTTCGGTTCTCGTCTCGTGTATTTCTGCTCAATCAGGATGACTATGACCTGTTTGTGAGCCCTCGGCTGGCCAAGACGGGACGTGCCTTGATATTGCCGGGTATAGGCGTCGATCTTGATTATTTTGCCGCGAGTTCTCCCGTGTTGCGGCCTATTACTTTCGTGTTTGTCGCTCGTCTTCTCAAGGAGAAAGGTATCTATGATTTTGTGGAAGCCGCGAGAATCGTTAGAAAACGTAGTCCGCTCGCGCGTTTTCTGGTCTTGGGAGGCGTCGACAGTAATCCAGGAAAGGTTTCACGGGAGGAAATGAACCAGTGGGTAGCCGAAGGCTTGTTGGAGTGGCCTGGCCATGTGCATGACATCAAGGCATGGGTGGCCAATACGAGTGTATTCGTGCTGCCCTCCTATTATAGAGAAGGTGTGCCGAGAAGTAGTCAGGAGGCCATGTCCCTGGGGAAGCCTGTGATAACGACTGACTGGACGGGATGTCGTGAAACGGTACTGGATGGTTTCAATGGATTTCTGGTACCGATCAAGAGTCCGCAGAGTTTAGCCGCGGCAATGTTGAAGTTCATCGAGTCGCCTTCGCTCATCGCACGTATGGGAGAAGCCAGTAGATCGCTGGCGGAACAGCGCTATGACGTTTTCAGGATAAACAATACGATGCTTTCTGCGTTGTAGGGATCTGGCTGTGAGTTGTATGAAGGGTAATGCGCCGGTACTTGCGGCCGTAGATATAAGCAAGGGTTTTAGAGTCTACAGGGCTCCTCATCAAAGGATGTTGCAGGCCATCTGGGGTGAGAGAAAGAAATTTTATTCGGAATTCTGGGCTCTGCGGAATGTGAGTTTCCAGGTTTTTCCTGGGGAGGTTGTTGGAGTAATCGGCTGCAACGGCTCCGGGAAGTCCACCTTGCTGCAGATACTTGCGGGTACCTTGCGCCCTACGAGTGGACAGGTGGTTCGCCCAGAAAGGGTAGCGGCATTGTTGGAGCTGGGGGCCGGTTTCAACATGGAGTACACCGGCAGGGAAAACATAATCTTCAATGCCATGCTTCTTGGATTGGGCGAGCAGGAGATTTCTGAACGCCTCGACGAGATAATCCAGTTTGCCGATATCGGTGAGTTCATCGATCGTCCGGTTAGAACATATTCGAGCGGTATGTTCGTGCGTTTGGCTTTCTCCATTGCGGCATATGTCGATGCCGATGTGCTGATCGTGGACGAGGCCCTGGCGGTAGGTGACGCCGCGTTTCAGTTCAAATGCCTGAACCGGCTTGAAGAACTGCTGCTGAAAGGCATCACCATCCTGCTGGTCTCCCACGATATACAGTTGATCAAGAGTTATTGTAGTCGAGCGATCTATCTATCCAAAGGTAGAGTGATATTCGATGGCGACTGTGAAACAGCCACGGAACTCTATCTGCGGGACAGTATAGAGACACAGCGGGCGGAAGTCCGCTCAGGAAGCCTGATCGCTTCTGGCGAACACGGGAACTCGGGAATTGCATATGGAAATGGGCAGGGCAGGTTTCTATCCATCCGTATGGGTGTACTTGACGAAGCCCGGGATTACTTCGATTCGGGCGAACGTGTCTGGGTCGAGGTACTTGTGCAATTTGACCTACCCGTCCCGGAGCACCCAAAAATCACCCTGACTATCCGTGACCAGCGCGGTTACAACCTCTATGGCATAAACAATTTATTGCTGGGCAAGGCTCTGAATGTCGAGCCTGACGGGCGCTTGAGAACACGTATCAGCTTCGACTGCGACTTGCAGGCCGGCGAATACGCCTTGACGTTTCGTCTGGAGAACTCTTTGTCGGAGTCCGTTTGCGAACTCATGGATAAAAAGGTCAATGCGGCGATATTCAGGGTCTTCAATTCGCCCAAGTGCTTCGATGCAGTGGTGAATCTGCATGGAGCATTCGAGCCGGTTCCGTTCTGCTGCGAGACCCGGGCTACCCAATGAAGTCATCGTCTTTGACCATGGTATTCGTCGTCCACGCCGGCGAGCTGGAAATCAAGTCTGCCGTGTTGGCGGCTTCTCTACGCAAACGCTTTGGCTTTTCCATGGATATCATTGCCGCATGTCCATCGGGAAAGGCTGACTGGGGTGTGCCAAGCGATGCATCCCGGCGCTTATATGAGCGTTTGGGCATTCCTCTTTTGCCTATGGATAGTCCTTTCGGGCCAGAGTATCCAATAGGCAACAAGTTCGCGGCGTTGGCGCTGGGGCCGGCTGTTGGGCATACGTTGTTTCTCGACAGTGACATGATCTGTGTCGATGCATTCGAAGCTGACATGCTTTGTCGTTTCGATGCGGCACTCAAACCTGCCGATATGGCATTGGTGGCAAAACAGAACGATTACTGGGAACGCATATACGCCCATGCGGGATCGGCATTGCCTGGAGATCGGGTAGTGACCACTTGTTCCGGGGAAGCGATGCCTGCGTACTATAACGCTGGCTTTATCCTGGTACGTGATGCCAGGCGTTTCGCCGAAGTCTGGTACAGGCTCGCCGAACGCGTCCATGCGGATCCGCTGATCACCAACAAGATGCCCTGGCTGGACCAGCTGACGCTACCCGTCGCTCTGCACGCGTTGAACTACAAGACGAGAGCGCTCAGCGAACGGTTCAATTATCCGCTTCATATCAAGCCGCTATCCGCTGCGTCCCTACCACCCTTCTTCTGCCACTACCATTCTCTCGACACACTTGTCAGCGAGCGTTCGCTATGGGCCGAACTGGACGAACTGGCCAAGCGTTTCCCTGAGCTGCGCGAAGTGCTTGCGCTGGATGCCAACTGGAAGAAGGCGATCCTGGCTCCTGCACCTCGGCTGGCTTTTTCGGAAGGTGATTCCACCGGCACTGTCGAGGCCGGACAGGACCTGGTGATCACCGGGATTCCCCGGAGCGGAACCAGCCATCTATGCCGTCTGCTCTCCCAGCAGCCCGACACCGTGGTGCTCAATGAACCTCCTCAGGTATTCGAAGCGCTGAAACTCTCGCCTCTTCCTTGGGGACTGCCACGCTACTACGCAGAGTTACGTCGCGACATCCTGGCGGGCAGGCCCGTGCCGAACAAGCATGTGAATGGCCGCCTGGTCGACGACACTGCCAGGGGCAACGATCAGTCCAGCGACTATTTCGCTGAGGTGCGGGGGGCTTCGTTTCACCTGGGAACGAAGAACACGCTTGCCTATATCGCCCGGCTGCCCCTGATTCGCAAGGTCATGCCGACGGCGTTGCTGATCGCAACCATCCGTCATCCCTACGACAGCCTGAACTCCTGGGCGAACACCTTCGAGCACCTGCGCCAGGCTGCCGTCGAACGCCAGCCGTTCGGATGTCCCGATGACCTGGCCCTCACGGGATGGCAGCGCAAGGCACTACTGGCCATTGCCGATACCGACCACCTAGCTGTCCGGCGTGCTCTGTGGTGGCGTTACCTGGCACTGCAACTGGAGGACGCCGGGGATTACGTCCAGTTGTTGCGCTACGAGGATTTCGTCGAGGCGCCGCAAACGACCTTGGCCGCTCTGCGAAACAACCGCCCCTTGCCTTTCGACGAGCCTGCGGTGTGGAGCAAGGGGCTGGCGCCGGACGAGCAGGAGCTGGTTGCCAACATAGTCTGCGACGTTGCCGAGCGATTCCACTACGTCTTGTAGAACCGGGAGAACCCTTATGCCGGATATCAGTTTAATCATGAATTTCCATGCGGAAGACGTGCTGGCGCATTGGAGCCTGCTGGGTTTTCAACGCATGCGTGAATTTGCGTCGCACCATGGGGTTTCCGTGCAGTTGGTGGCGGTGCTCGACCGCGCCTCGCAAACGACTCGGCGAATCGTCAGGCAGCATCCGATCCTGCGCGAGGGCGACAAGGTCCTTCAGGTCGAGCATGGTGATCTCGGGCTTTCCCGGAACGCCGGGATCGATAGCGCGGATGCGTCCACGGTGGGGGTGTTGGATGGCGACGACTACTGCTCGGCGAACTGGTTGGTCGAAGCCCTGCAGGTGGTATCCGAGAAGGGCAATGGCGTCGTGGTCCATCCCGAGTACACGGTGAGCCATGGAGCCTGCCATTTGCTGGGGCGTTCGGTAGATCAACTGAGCGAAGACTATCCCGTGGAAAGTTGCTTCAAGCATCACCCATGGGTTTCCGTTGCCGTAGCCGAGAAAGCCGTATTCCAGGAGTTTCCATACCTGGAGACCCGAGTCGGGAAATCCGGCTTCGGTTATGAAGATTGGCATTGGAATCTCGAGGTGATTGCGTCCGGTCGGAAGCACACCCTGGCTAGCGGCACCTGCCTGTTCTATCGCCGCAAGGAAGCATCGATGCTGGCCGCCATGGGCGCGCTGAACGCAGTGGTTCGCCCCGGACGATTCTTCGATGGACGGTGTTTCGATCACTAGCCGGCTTCTCCGGGGCCGGGGAGGCACATGCCTGCCGCGGCAGCCCCGCATCGATGAGCCGAGCATCCAGCACTTCTACCAAGTGGAACTTTCCTGATGAGCCTGAACGGCAGACTGAAAGCTCGTGCGGCCAGCTTCGCTCGCACAGCCTATCCACCTATTCTTGGATCGTTGCGGCGGGTGCTCTCCGAGCGCCAACTACAACGCTTCATACTGGTCTGCGACCGTTTGAAGGGCTGGTTGCTCAAGGAGGCAGTCGTCGTACCGTCACCCTCTCCGATGGCGCTGCCGCCATGGATAGTCGACGAAATGAAGGCGTTGGCCCGGATCGAGCCTGCCCTGTATCCCTCGGCGGCGAAGCTGCGCGTTTTCACTTCCTGGAAGGCCCCGATAGATAACGGACCGGCGCAACTGTACCGGGGATGTCTGGCGGACTTCATCGAATATGCGCCGGATATGGTCTTCCTCGTCCCGCATTTGCAGCGTGGTGGCGCTGACCTGGGAATCCTGCATCATGTGCGGTTATGCGCCGAGATGGGCGTGAAGGTGACGGTAGTGGTCACGCGGGATGTGGTGTCTCCCTGGCTCAACCGGCTTCCGGCGGAGGTTCGGGTGGTGGAGTTCGGACGCCTGGGCAATCTGCTCGGCGAGGAGGACCGGCGCCTGGTACTGCTGCGCCTTTTGCTGCAATGTCCTGCCAGGAGTATCCACATCATCAACTCGCAACTGGCCTGGGAACTGCTCGAGCGGCATGGCAAGACGTTGACGTTCGAGGGTAAGCGGATTTACGCCAGCGTCTTTTGCGACGACCTGGACGGCAATGCGGTTCGCTGCGGCTATGCCAGCGAGTTCCTCCCACGGTCCTGGATGCACCTGGCGGGCCTGCTTTCGGATAACCGGACCTTCCTCCAACAGATTCACGAGCGGGACGGCATTCCGCCGGAGCTCATGCATGGGCTCTACTTTCCCGCCAGCGACCATGCAGAGGCGATTCCGACCGCAGGCTCGACGATTCTTTGGGCCAGCCGTATCTCGCCGCAGAAAAGGCCGGACCTGCTCTACGAGATTGCCCTGGCGCTTCCCGAATACCTGTTCGAAGTCCACGGCGAGGTCGATCCTGCTTGCAGGGGAGAAACCCAGAGGAAGCTGCGACGCCTGCCGAATGTCAGGCTTCATGGGCGTTACGACTCCTTCCAGGCCCTGGCTCGGCAGGGGCGATATGCGATGTTGCTGTATACCTCTCGCTATGACGGCTTGCCGAACATCCTGCTCGAAGCCACTGCTGCAGGGCTGCCCATAGTCGCCCCCGACGTCGGGGGTATCGCTGAGTTCCTGAATACCGAAACGGGCTATCTGGTCGGCGCTGACGCCGATGCCGGCGAGTTCGCAAGGGCAATCAGGAGTGCGCTGGGCAATCCCGGGGAGACGGCGAGACGGGTGAAACGCGCCCGCGAGTTGCTGACGCGACGTCATGGCTGGGCCGCATTCAGGGACGCGACCAGGAACATACCCGGCTACCTGCCTGGGGGCGTGCGGCCGGAACAAGAGGTCTCCATGGAAACCGAACCGGTGTCCGGGTGAAGGGCGTGAGATCGGCCCATTTTCTGCAGCGCCTGATATTTTCCCTACCGCCTGCTTTTCGTTCGTGGCTGGGAGAGAAGGGAAGGCACCTGGTCCATCTTGTCCTCGATATCGGTTCGGCCTCGGCGCTCCGGCAGGATTCCGGGCACGCCACTCAGTGGGATCCGCAGAAGCCCCTGCTGAGCGTGGTCATTCCCTGCTTCAACCATGGGAGGTATTTGAGGCGCGCGCTTGATAGCCTGGCTCGGCAGAGCTTCCAGGACTTCGAGATCATTCTGGTCGACGATGGTTCTGATGACCCTTCGACCCTGGGCCTCCTCGAGGCTCTCCAGGAGCCCGGCATGACGATCCTGCGCCAGCCCAATCGTGGGCCATCCGCCGCGCGGAATGCCGGTGTGGCGCGGGCGAGGGGGCGTTATATCTGCTGCCTGGATGCGGATGACTGGCTGGCGTCCACCTATTTGGAAAAGTGCCTGGTCTTGCTGGAGGGAAACTCTGGCGTCCGCCTGGCGTACAGCTGGGTCCAGGTGGTGGGAGAGGAGCATCGGCTGCATCGTTCCGCCGGCTTTCATCCCGGACTGTTGCGTTACTTCAATCCGTTCTGTGTCTCCGCGATCTTTCATCGCGATGACTGGCTGGCGGTAGGCGGTTTCGACGAAGCCAGGGAGGCACAGTTCGAGGATTGGGATTTCTGGATCGCCCTGGTCGGATGTGGGGTGCGAGGCAGGCTGATCAGGGAACCCCTGTTGTTCTATCACCGCCAGGTCGGCTCCAGACTTGAGACCGGCAAACGTCATGCCTTGAGTTCTTACAAGCGCATGCGGACTCGCCATCCTCGCTTCTATCGAGGGAGTCCATTTCTTCGAGCGCAGCGGCAAGGCTATTACGACTGCTGGGCATATCCTCCTCTGCTCAACCTCTCCCGCGCCGACCAATACAACGCCGTCCTATCCGATGCGGTAGCCGTGGTGGCCGACGCGCCGCTCACCGAGGACTGGAACGCATGGCGTCGACAATTCGATGAGCTGCCAGCGTCCTCGACGGTTTTCGTCATTGCCGGTGGGTGCCGGAAGCTCCCGGGCTGGCTGCTGGAGAGGGCGAGCGCCATCTACTGGCTGGACGACCTGCTGCACGAGCGGCAATGGTCGGCTTTCATCGATAACTTCAGGCGGACCCGCGGAATCTCCAAGGTGTTTTCCGTGGGCAGGACGGCGTGGTGAAGGTTCTTTCGCGAGGTCCCGTCGCCGATGCCGTGCCGTTACTGTCCATCCTCACGGCCTGCGATTGCAGCGTGGAGGAGTTCGAACGAATCGCCGCATTTCTCGAGACGCAGACGCTGAAACGCTGGTGCTGGATTCATTGCCCAGGAGTGGACAGTGACTGTCTTCCGGTAGAGGGGATGGCGGTACTGTACTTGCCGCGAGCACCGGCAGCCCTGAGGGCGACTGCTCTGGAAGAGGCGATCTGGTTCCTGCTGTCCCTACCGACCCTGCCGTGGGTCGAACTCCGCGAAGATGCGCGACGCGGCGATCTCTTCGTCAGTCGCAGGTCGTTGCCCGAGGGCCGTATTGGCGCAAGGCTGAACGGGCGCAGGCAGCCTTGCTCGTCGGCCATGCTGGCGCCGGGGAGCTTGCCTAAGGCCCCGGGAAAGCGCTTGTTACTGCTGGCGCCCTGGCTTGAGCCAGGCGGAGCGGATCGTTGCAATCTGGATCTGCTTCGAGCCTTGGCCCGGGAGGGCTGGATGCTGACGGTGGTCGCCAGCCTGGCGGCCGAGCATCGGTGGCGGGATCGTTTTACCGCGCTCACTGCGGATGTCTGGGTGCTTCCGGACTTTCTGTCTGCCGAGAAAGCTTGCGGCTTCCTTGCTTATCTGGTGGACAGTCGACAACCCGACCTGATGCTGCTTTCCAACTCTGCATTCGCCTATGACGTGCTGGGGTACGTCCGGACCCGCTACCCGGGCCTGCCCGTGGTCGACCTCAATCATATGGAGGAGGGCTGGGACGATGGCGGCCATCCGGGTAGAGCCGCTCGATGCACTGCCTTGCTGGACAGGCACTGGGTCGTATCCGGGCACCTGCGCCACTGGCTGCTCGACCGTGGCGTCGAGGCGAGCAAGGTCGAGGTGTTGCACTGGTTCGCCGATGTGGACTCGTGGAAACCCGACAGCCTGACGCGCGCGAAGGTCCGGGCGCGCCTGGGAATAGCTCCGCAGTGCGGAGTGATCGCCTATGCGGGGCGGCTCTGCGCGCAGAAACGACCGGAGCTGTTTGCCGCCAGCCTTGGCGAGTTGGCGCGCCGTGGTAGTGATTTCGTCGCGTTGGTACTGGGCGATGGCGAGCTGGCAGGGGAGCTGCGGAACGACCTCCGGCGCCATGGCTTGGCCGGGCGGGTACGGATGCTGGGCTGGCAGGACGAGGCTGCGTTGCGCGAGTTGTTCCAGGCCTCCGATATATTTTTCCTGCCATCGGCCGGCGAAGGTATCGCACTGGTTCTCTACGAGGCGATGGCGTGCGGAATGGCCATAGTCGCAGCCGATGTCGGCGGTCACGCAGAACTGGTCTCTGCCCACTGCGGCTTCCTTGTTCCGCGGCGCGATGCCGAACGAGAGGCCAGGGATTACGCCGCTAGGCTCGAGAGCCTCATGCGCGAACCGGAAATGCTGAGGCGGATGGGGCAGAACTCCGCACGCCGCATCCGCGAAGCATTCACCTTGTCTCTTTTCGAGCGGCGTTTGCGGGAGTTGCTGGAACGCGTGCCGGTTTCGACTCCATGCGGCGTTTGCACGGATAGTCCGGTGCCTGCCCTGGGGGCGGCCAGGCTGTCCATGCAATGGGCTTCCTACCGACTGGCAAACGGATTGCGCTGCCGGCTGGATATCCAGAAGCACGGCCGTTTTTCAAGATTCCTGGAGCGATGCGCGAAGGGGGTGTTCTTCTTGCGCACATTCGGGGCGAAGGCGCTTTGGCAAAAGATCAGGAAGCACTGAATGAATAGGGAGGTTTCATCCATGAAGCCCAGGGTGGTGGTGATTCTCGGCATGCATCGCTCCGGTACGAGCGTACTTTCCGCCGGACTCGAGGCGCTCGGGGTCGAGTTTGGCGAGAATCTGATCCCACCCAGGCCGGACAACCCCAAGGGATACTGGGAAGATGCCCGCCTGGTGGCTTTCAATGACAGAGTCCTGTCCCTGTGCGGGTTTTCGTCGGGCGACGTCGGGTTGTCCAGTCGCCGGGTGTTGGGCGTCGAGCGATTCGAAGAGATAGTCCAGCAGGCCATGGCGCTTTTGACTGAGCTACTGGCAGGCAAGGCGCTGCTGGGTATCAAGGATCCGCGTATGCCGCGTCTGATGCCGATCTGGCAAGCCGCGTTCGATGCATTGGGGCTATGGGTCGACTATGTCATTGCGGCTCGCCATCCTCTTAGCGTCGCGGAGTCTCTTGCTGCCCGTGACCACTTGAGTCGGGAAAAGAGCCTGATGCTCTGGTACGAACATTCCTGTCGCTCGATGCAGTGGGCGCTCCACAAGGGGGCCGTGGTGGTCGACTACGATCGATTGCTGGCTCTGCCGCGACAGGAACTGGGCCGTATTGGCCATCGACTTTCCTTGCCGGTGGACGAGTCGGCTTGCGCCCGCTTCGTCGGTGATGTCCTGGATGTCGAATTGCGTCACTCATCCCATGATGCGAGCGCGTTGGCTGCCGCAGCGGGAAGCTTTCAGGCGCTGCTCGAGGTGCACGAGGCACTGCAGCAGCTTGCCGTGGACCGGTTCGACATCGAAGGGTGGAAGGGCCTGGAGCGGGAATTCAGCAGAGCGATGCCGTTGCTGGAGTACGTGGGGGAACTGGACAGGCAACTCTGGCAATCGGCTTCGTCCCACAACGAGAGCATGACGCGGTTCAGCGAGCAGGTGGCTGACCTGGCCATGAGCTGTACCGCACAGAGGCAACTGAACGATGGACTGAGAGATCGCTTGCTTGAGGCCGGTGCTCGGATCGAACAGAACGAACGAGCCATGCGGGAACTTTCTCGGCGATTGTCGGCGTGTCGCGAAGAGCTTGCTTCCGCTCAGCGCAATCTCGCCGAAACGGACAACTTGCTACGGCGCACGCAGGTAGATCGCGATGATACTCACGCCCGTTTGTTGGCTATATTGGACAGTCGCTTCTGGCGTTTCACGAAACCCTTGCGAAACCTGTCCCGTCTGTTCGGCAGCGAGACAGGGTGTCCCTGAGCGCAAGCTGGAAGTGGTGCGGCGGACGGTTCGTGCCTCCAGGCCTAATCATCTTGTCAGGCTGGCTGGTTCGTCTCCAGGTAGGAAATGATTCGCTTCACCGCCAGGTTGGGGTCTTCTGAAAGTGTATCGATCGTTATGTCCGGCTGTGCGGGCGTTTCGTAGATCGAGTCGATCCCGGTGAAGTTTTCGATCTTGCCCGAGCGTGCTTTCCTGTACAGGCTTTTGGGATCTCTTCTCTCGCATTCCGAGAGCGGCGTGTCGACAAAGACCTCGATGAAATGCTCGATGCCGATAAGTTCCCGAGAGAGGCGCCTGTCTCGCGAAAATGGCGAGATGGTTGCCACGATCACGATAAGGCCGGCTTCCAGCAGGATCTTTGCCACTTCCGCGATTCTTCGAATGTTCTCGGTGCGATCTTCGTCGCTGTAGCCAAGGTTTCGGCACAGGCCAAGGCGGAGATCGTCGCCGTCCAGGAGAAACGTATGTTTCTTCTGTTCGAAAAGCGCTAGTTCCAGCGCATTCGCAATAGTGGATTTTCCAGCACCACTCAACCCGGTCAGCCAGATGACCGCTGGGCGTTGGTGCTTGAGCGCACTGCGTGTCTCGTTATCGATCGATCGTTTTCCATGTTCACGAGGGTTCATCGCTGTTTCTGCCTGGAGGATTGGTTAACTGCATGGGAAGGGGGCCTCCCGAAGTTGGACTTGGATTCCGTTGGGGGCCGGTACTTCTTCTAATGCGCGGTCAGGGCGTGTTTGTGCAGTTAGTTAAGTTAACGTTGCGCCAAATAAGTGCGTATAAGAAATTTCTTTATTTTCAGTAGGATGTTCTTTCCCTTAGGTATTTAAGCAAGTGGCTGGTTTCACTTGTCTTCCAGCCTTGGCCGTGCAGTGTTCGGTCGCGAGGGTGCTGTTGGAGACCGAGAAAGCAGGGGAACGCATCCAGCGTTTTCCGGGGCGCAGAGTTGGTCGATGGAATGGCGCAGCTTCGACCGGAACTCACCGCAGGTGACTTCCCGATCGGACGAGCCGAGAAAATAGTACCTCTGTGCTATTCGAGCTTCTTCGCCGCGACGCTATAGTTCCGCCCTTGATCCCCGCGTTTCGCGGAAACCGGTTGTGCAGGACGCACGCGACTTGGAAGGAACCATGACTCGGCAATCCGTACTCGCCACCGGCCCGGAGGCCAGCGATTGGTGGTGCTTCGGCAGCGGCGACGAGCCGGCGCGCGAGTCGTTCTCTGCCGGTGGGCGTTCGCTTGCGGCGTCGAGGAAACCCGTCGGCGCACAGAGCGGAATGGCCGTGGCCGAGCAGGCGAACCGCGCGCAAGCGTCCGGGCAGGACGCCGCGCCGGGCCTGCGAACCTTCGACCTGCTGCCTGGCAACCCGCCGAAGAACCCCTAGACACGGAGTCAACCCATGCGCCGGATATTCATCGCGCCGTTACTGGCGTCGCTTTCCCTGGGCGGCTGTATCCAGATGGACACGCTGCCCGAGGTCTACGCCCGCAGCCAGTGGAAGGGCCGTTCCGCCGAGGAAGCGATAGCCTTCTTCGGTACGCCGCAGAACATGGAGCGCACCGCCGACGGCTCGCAGGTGGTGATGCAGTGGTACACCGACACCAGCTATTCCCGCTATGAAGTGGTGGGCTCCAGCTCGGAGATGCAGGGCAACGTGATGGTGAACACCAACTACTGGGATACCGTCAACCACCCCAATCGTTGCATCATTTCCGTCACCGTCGACAAGAGCAAGCGGATCACCCAGTTCGAGGCCGACGACGGCGAGTTGCTGCTGTCCCACGGCTGCGCCGGCATCAAGTACGGCCCGCCGTAGGCCTGAGCTCCTCGACCTGCCTTATCTCAGGAAGCGTGGCTGGCGGCCACCGGGCGCTCGCGCAGGGCGCGCAGGGTGGCGCGCAATTCCGTGGGGCGCACGGGCTTGGAGAGCAGGGCGATGTCGGTGTCTTCGACGCTGGCCTGGATACGCTCGATGTCGTGGCCGCTGATCACCAGCGCCGGTATCGCCTCTCCGCGTTGCCGCCGTACCCGCTCGATGCACTCGACGCCGGAGGCGTGGGGGCCGAGGTCGTAGTCGACGACCAGGATGTCGCAATCGGTTCGCCAGCCGTCCGCCTCGGTTTCCGCCTGGACCGTGCAGCCCCAGCGTTCGAGCAACGCCGAGGTGGCGCGCAGGACGTTGCGATCATCTTCCACCAGGCACACCCGCAAGCCGGTGAGCAGGCCGGCCTGCAGGGGATCGTCGCGGCGGGGCAGGGCTTGCGCGGCGACCGCCGGCAGGCCGTGCAGGGTCACCGCGGTGCCGCGTCCGACCCGCGAGCGCAGCGTCACCTCGATCCCGGTCAACTGCCCCAGGCGGCGGACGATGGACAGCCCCAGGCCGATTCCCTCGACGTCGCGGTCGCGCGTCTCGCGTACCCGGTAGAACTCCTCGAACACCCGCGGCAGGTGTTCCTCCGCGATCCCCCGGCCCTGGTCGTAGATGGCTACGGCCAGGCCGTCGCCTCGCCGCCGCACGCCGATCAGCAGCGGGCGCTCGGCGGCGTACTTGAGGCTGTTGGAGAGCAGGTTCTGCAGCATGGTGGACAGCAGCCCCGGATCGGTTCGCGTCCACAGGCGGCAAGGGCGCAGGCGCAGTTCCACCCCGGCCCAGCGCGCCGCTTCGGCGTTGCGCCGGACCAGGTCGCGCAGCAACTCGCCCAGGTGGACGTTCTCCTGCTTGGGTTGGAGCCGACCGTTGTCGAGGGTGTAGAGATCGAGAATGGAGCGGAACAGTTGCGAGACGTTGAGCAGCGAGCGGTCGATGTTGTCCACCAGGCGCCGTTCCTCTTCGCCCAGGCGGGCGTCGCGCAGGCAGGCGGTGAACAGGCCGATGGAGTGGATCGGCTGGCGCAGGTCGTGGCTGGCCTGGGCCAGCAGGCGCGATTTCTCCTGGTTCGCCTGCAACGCTTCCTCGGTGGCCTTGCGCGTGCGCTCCAGCAGGAGGTGCGCGTAGAAGGGAATGACGGTACTGGTGGTCATCAGCATCAGCACCATGAACGGCTGAGCCTGCCAGGCCGGGGTCAGTCGATAGATGACCAGTAGCGCGAGCAGCGCCAGGGCGGTGGCGATGGCCAGGTAGCGCGAGCCGTAGCGCATGCCGTTGCCCAGGTTGATCCAGACCATCACCGCGTACAGCGGCAGCGCTGCCTCGCCGCCCACGATCAGGCCGAACGAGGTGCCGGCGTAGTCGTGCAGCATGCAGAAGATCCGCCGCGCCGGGTAGTGCCCCGGCCAGCGCACGATGGCCTGGCGCAGCAGTATGGAGGCGATCAGGAACAGGCCGTAGTAGGCAACGATCGGCAGGTAGGTCTCGACCTTCAGGCCGGGCAGCAGGCCGATCAGCACCACGTAGAGGATCGCGCAGGTGGCCACGATCAGTCGCAGGTTGGCCTGGTCCAGCTCGGTATTCTTCTCGAACTTCATGTGCACCTCCGTGTGCATGGGAGCGCCGCGCGCCTTTTCCTCTGTTTCGCCCCCTTCGTCACGAAGACGGACGAAGGGTGGGCGCGGCGGTAGCGGGCTAAGGTAGCATGCGCGGCGGAAACTGCGACTCCTGGAGACTACAAGAATGACTGGCCGCATCATCGTCGCCGATGATCATCCGCTGTTTCGCGAGGGCATGCTGAGTATCCTCCAGCGCCTGCTGCCCGAGGCCAGGATCGAGGAGGCCGGCGACCTCGCCGGGGTCCTGCGCCTGGCTGGCGAAGGCGAGCAGCCCGATTCGCTGATCCTCGACCTGCGTTTCCCCGGCCTGACCCGCATCGAGATGCTCGCCGACCTGCGCCGCCGGTTCCCGCGCACCACCCTGATCGTCGTCTCGATGGTCGACGACCCGCAGCTCATCGGCGAAGTGATGAACGCAGGGGCCGACGGCTTCCTCGGCAAGAGCATCGCGCCCGAGGAACTCGGCCAGGCGATTCTGGCCATCCGCGCCGGGGAAGTGCTGGTGCGCTACGAACCCTCCGGCCTCCTGCCGCTGCAGCCCAGCCCGCGCCTGGAGGGGCTCACCGAGCGCCAACTGGATGTCCTGCGCCTGCTGGCCCAGGGCAAGAGCAACAAGGAGATCGGCCGCGCCCTGGACATCTCCCACTACACGGTGCGCATCCATGTGTCGTCGCTGCTGCGGGCGCTGGACGTGCCGTCGCGGACCGCGGCGGCGGTGAAGTACCGGGCGCTGCTGGGGCAGGGGGATGCGGAGTAGCACCATGGGCACGCCGCGGATGCGCCGAGGCGCCGGGGCTGTTTTAATGGCGCACTCTCCATGGCCAAGGAAACGGACACATGCGTAGCCCGCTTGCCACGATTGCCTGCGCCTGCCTGCTGCTCGGCGGCTGCTCCAAGTCCGCCGAGGACAGCGCCAACCCATTGCTGGGCAAGGATGCCGAGTGCCTCGAACTGTTCGCCCGCAGCAATGCGCTGTACTGCGACATCCGCGAGGACGAACGCGAATCCCAGGCGAACGGTACGCCGCGCCGGCACACCGACTACGAGGTAGCCGATGCCGCCTACCTGCTCAAGGCCACCGGGGAGCGCTGCGCGATCGATACGACCTATGTCACGGAGTGTTCGGCGAAGGCCGGGCAGTGGCTGCAGAAGGCCCGCGCCAAGGCGGCGAAGCCCTAGTCGCAGCGCCCGCGCTCAGCGCAGGCGCGTCGCCAGCTCCGCCAGTTCGCCGCGCAGCCAGAGGCTGCCGGCTTCGTCGTCGGCCTGGCGCGACCAGTAGAGATTCAGAGTCACCGCTGGCAGGGCCAGCGGCATCGGCAGCAGGCGGTTGCCCAGGCCGCGGTTGATCAGTTCGGCGTAGCCTCGGGTCAGGGTCAGCAGGTAGCCGCCCTGGGCCACCAGCAACGCCGCCGACAGGTAGTGCTGGCAGCGCTGGCGCACCTGGCGGGCCAGGCCGAGGTGGCCGAGGGCCAGGTCTTCGATGCAGATGCCGCGTCGCCGCGAGGTCACCGCGACATGGTCCGCCGCCAGGTACTCCTCCGCACTCAGGTCGCCGGCGAAGCCCGGCCCGGCCATCACGCACAGGCTGTCGTCGAGCAGGTGCTGGCGGCGCAGGGCGGCGTCGGTGGGCCGGGCGATCTCGATGGCGAGGTCGATGCGTCCGGCGCCCAGTTCCGCCTTCAGGTCCGCCCAGTGCAGGCTGTTGCAGCGTATCTCGATGCGTGGCGCGGCCTGGCGCAGGTGGGCGAGGATCGCCGGGAGCACCAGCGGCTCCAGTTGCTCCGGCATGTTCAGTTGGAAGGTCCGCGCGTCGCGCCGAGGGTCGAACGTCTGGCAGCGATTCATGCTGCGGTGCAGGCCGGCGAGGGCGTCATGGATGCCCGGCGCCAGTCGCTCGGCCAGCGGCGTCGGCGCAACCCCGCGCCCCTGGCGGACGAACAGCGGGTCGCCGAGCTGGTCGCGCAGGCGCGCCAGGGCGTGGCTGACGGCCGACTGGCTGAGATGCAGGAGGCCCGCCGCGCGGGTCAGGTTGCGTTCTCGATAGACCACTTCGAAGACCCGGAACAGGTTCAGATCGAAACGGCTGAGGGGCGACCATTCATGTGGCTGATTCATGTTTGCGCGCGCCTGTCTGGGGAAGGCGCCAGCCTAGCAGGCATGCTCGCCGATAGAACCATGTATAGGCTTCATGGATGTCGATGAATAAGCCTCAGTTCTGCCGCTTCCTTCGGCTGCCTAAGATGCCTGCGACGATGACCAACGCGCCGCCGGGCCAGCTCCTTTCGCCGGCCGCCTGACCCGCTCCCCGGAGAACCTGCCGTGACCGCTCCCCCCTTCAACGCCTTGCTGATCGCCAACCGCGGCGAGATCGCCATTCGCATCGCCCGCGCCTGCGCCGACCTGGGTATCCGCTCGGTGGCGGTGTTCGCGGAAGACGATGCCGCGTCCCTGCACGTGCGGAAGGCCGATGTCGCGCTGCCGCTGGCCGGCCGTGGCGTGGCGGCCTATCTCGACATGGATCGGCTGGTCGCGCTGGCCCTGGAGCAGGGCTGCGAGGCGATCCATCCGGGCTACGGTTTCCTCGCCGAGAACGGCGAATTCGCCCGGCGCTGCCAGCGCGCGGGCATCCACTTCGTCGGGCCGCAAGCGGAAGTGCTCGACCTGCTCGGCGACAAGGCTGCCGCGCGCGCCCTGGCCGAGCGCCTGGAGGTGCCGCTGGTGGCCGGGATCAACCGTGCGGTCAGCGTCGAAGAGGCCGAGGCGTTCCTGGAAGGGCTGGGCGATGGCGCCGCGGTGATGCTCAAGGCCCTTGCCGGCGGCGGCGGACGTGGCATGCGCGCGGTGGAGGAGGTTGCGCAACTGGCCGATGCCTACCGCCGCTGCCGTGCCGAGGCGCAGGCGGCGTTCGGCCGGGACGAGTTATACGTCGAGCAACGGGTAGCGCGGGCGCGGCACATCGAGGTGCAGGTGCTCGGCGACGGCAGCGGTGCGGTCAGCCACCTCTGGGAGCGCGATTGCAGCCTGCAACGGCGCCAGCAGAAGCTGCTGGAGATCGCGCCCAGCCCGGACCTGCCGGAGGCCACTCGCGAGGCGCTGATCGATTGCGCCCTGCGCATGGCCGGCGCGGTGCGCTATCGGGGGATCGGTACCTTCGAGTTCCTGGTCGACGAGGAGCGCCCCGGGCACTTCTATTTCATGGAAGCCAATCCGCGTATCCAGGTGGAGCACACCGTCACCGAGGAAGTCACCGGGGTCGACCTGCTGCACGCCCAGTTGCGTCTCGCCGCCGGCATGGAGCTTGCCGCCCTCGGCCTGGAGCGACCGCCGGCGATCGGCGGCTGCGCGGTGCAACTGCGGATCAACCTGGAGACCCTGGCGGTCGACGGCAGCGCCCGTCCGGCGGTGGGCACTATCGGCGCCTACGAACCGCCCAGCGGTCCCGGCCTGCGGGTGGACGGCTACGGCTATGCCGGCTATCGGGTCAGCCCCAGCTACGATTCGCTGCTGGCCAAGCTGGTCGTGCGCGGCGCGGATTATCCCGCCGCGTTGCGCCGGGCCTACCGGGCGCTCTGCGAATTCCGCCTGGAGGGCGTGGCGAGCAACCTGGACCTGCTGCGCAACCTTCTGCTGCATCCGGCGGTACAGGCCAACCGGGTCGACACCCGCTTCGTCGAAAGCCACCTGGAGACACTGCTGGCGCCTATCCCGGCGAGCCATCCGCGGCTCCGCGCCGAGTGCCCGCTCGCCGAGGACGCCGCGCCTGCGCGGGTCGAGGCGCCACTCGGCAGCCTGCCGCTGTCGGCGCCGAGCAGCGGGGTGCTGGTGGCCCTGGAAGTGGCCGAGGGCGAACGGGTGCGTGCCGGCCAGCGGGTCGCGATCCTGGAAGCGATGAAGATGGAGTTCGAGGTCAAGGCACCCGGCGGGGGGATCGTCCGGCGGCTCGCGGCGAGCCTCGGGGAGCCTCTGGAGGAGGGCGCGACGCTGCTGTTCCTTGAACCGACGGAGGATGACGACGAGCAGGCACCGACCGAACAGGCGCTGGACCTGGCGCATATCCGCGCCGATCTCGCCGAGGTACTCGAGCGCCAGGCAGCGCTGGGCGACGAGCGTCGTCCGCAGGCGCTTGCCAGGCGGCGCAAGACCGGACAGCGTACCGCGCGGGAGAACGTGCTCGACCTGCTGGACGAGGGCAGCTTCAGCGAATATGGCGGTTTCGCCCTGGCCGCCCAGCGTCGCCGGCGTTCCGCCGAGGAGTTGCTGGAGCTGAGCCCCGCCGATGGCCTGGTCGCCGGCACCGGTACGGTGGGGGCCGCCAGCTTCGGCGTGCAGGCCGCGCGTTGCCTGGTACTGGCCTACGACTACACGGTGTTCGCCGGCACCCAGGGGGTGATGAACCACAAGAAGACCGACCGCCTGCTCGGCCTGGCCGAACAGTGGCGCTTGCCGCTGGTGCTGTTCGCCGAGGGCGGCGGCGGGCGCCCGGGCGATACCGATTTCGTCGGCGTCGCCGGCCTCGATTGCCATACCTTCGTCGGCATGGCCCGGCTCTCCGGGCTGGTGCCGCTGGTGGGAGTGGTCTCCGGTCGCTGCTTCGCCGGCAATGCCGCGTTGCTGGGCTGCTGCGATGTGATCATCGCCACCCGCGACGCCACCATCGGCATGGCCGGCCCGGCGATGATCGAGGGCGGCGGCCTGGGCCGTTTCGCCGCCGAGGAGGTCGGTCCGACGGGCGTGCAGGGGCCCAACGGAGTGATCGACGTACTGGTGGAGGACGAGGCCGAAGCGGTCGCGGTGGCCAGGCGCTATCTCGGCTATTTCCAGGGCCCGCTGCCCGACTGGAGTTGCGCCGACCAGCGCGAGTTGCGCCACCTGGTGCCGGAGAACCGCCTGCGTGCCTACGACATCCGCCAGGCGATCGAGGTCCTGGCCGACCGGGGCAGCGTGCTGGAACTGCGGCGCCAGTTCGCTCCCGGCCTGGTCACCGCGCTGCTGCGCATCGAGGGCCGGGCGTTCGGCCTGATCGCCAACAACCCTGGCCATCTCGGCGGCGCCATCGATGCCGCGGCTGGCGACAAGGCCGCGCGCTTCATGCAGTTGTGCGACGCCTTCGACATCCCGATCGTCTCGCTCTGCGACACCCCTGGCTTCATGGTCGGCCCGGAGGCGGAAAAACAGGCCACGGTGCGCCACGTCTCGCGGATGTTCGTCAGCGCCGCCAGCCTGACGGTGCCGTTCTTCACCGTGGTCCTGCGCAAGGGCTACGGACTGGGAGCCCAGGCCATGGCGGCGGGCAGCTTCCATTCGCCGCTGTTCACCGTCGCCTGGCCCAGCGGCGAGTTCGGCGCCATGGGCCTGGAAGGCGCGGTGCGGCTGGGCTTCGCCAAGGAGCTGGCGGCCGAGGAAGATCCCCAGCGGCGCGAGGCGCTGTTCCGCGGCATGGTGGACAAGGCCTACCGCAACGGCAAGGCGCTGAACATGGCCAGCTACCTGGAGATCGACGCGGTGATCGACCCGGCGGAGACCCGCGCCTGGCTCCTGCGCGGCCTGGCCGTCGCCGGAGAACCGGTGCCGAGGGCGGGGCGCAAGCGGCCGTTCGTGGATACCTGGTAGATGGTCGGCCCGCAGTGCCCTGGCGCCTCAGGACGACGGCGGCGTCGCCTGAACCTGCGCGGCGACCGCCGCCTTGTCGATCACCGACCAGACGCCGGCGATGCGCTCGTCTTCGAATTCGTAGAAGACGTTCTCGGCGAAGCGTACCCGCTGGCCGTTGACCGGGATGCCGAACAGCCGGCCGCTGGGTGTGCAGTCGAAGTGCAGGCGGCAGGCGACGCCCGGCGGATCGACGAGCAGGCGTTCGATCTCGAAGCGCAGGTCGGGGATTGCCAGGAAGTCGCCTTCGAGCATCCGCAGGTAGCCGTCGAGTCCGATCTGCACGTCGTTGTAGCGCACCCGGTCATGGACGAAGTCGCCCAGGCGCGCCCAGTCCTGGCGGTTCAGGCAGTCGATGTAGGCGCGGTAGCGCTCGGCGAGTCGGTCACGGGTCATGCGGGTCTCCTTCGAGCTGTCCGGGCGGCGTGAGCCAGACCCTAGCAAACCCGCGAGACGCCGTCAGTCGCTAGGCTTCAGCCCAGGCGCATGGACAGCTCGACATCCTCGGCGAAGGGCGTCGACAGGTAGCCGTTGGCCGGCGAGCGGACATGGGCCAGGTACTCGGGACTATGCTCGGCGTTGTCGGCGATCACCAGCGCGCCGGGGCGCAGGCGGCTTTCCAGCAGGGCGAGGACCTCCGGGTAGAGCGCCTTGGCGCCGTCCAGCAGGACCAGGTCGATGCTGTCCGGCAGGTCCTTGGCGAGGGTTTGCAGGGCGTCGCCCTCGCGCAGTTCCACCAGGTCGAGCAGCCCCCCGGCGGCCAGGTTGCGCCGTGCCCGCTCGGCCTTGGAGGGTTCGAACTCGCTGCCGATCAGGCGGCCACCGCCGTTGTCCCGCAGCGCTGCGGCGAGGTGCAGGGTGGACAGGCCGAAGGACGTGCCGAACTCGACGATGCTGCGCGCCGAGCTGCTGCGCGCCAGCATGTAGAGCAGGCAGCCGGTTTCGCGGGAGACGGGCAGCGCCAGGTCCTTCAGGCGACCGTAGAACTCGCGGTATTCGGTCTTGCTGCCCATGAGGCGCTTCAGTTCGGCCTCCGAGAGGTCGGCGAGGGCGGGACTGTCGCCCGGTGCGCTGGCTTCGGCTTCGGCGAACAGGCGTTGCAGGAGATCGGCGAGCGGGGCGTTGGTGAGGGTATTCATGGATGGCTCCGGGAATGTTTGAGCGCGTAAGTGCGTGGACCTAGAATGCGACGGATTCATCGCATTCCGCCATTCGCATTCCGGAGCCTTCCATGAGCGACAAGCGAAACCCGCGTATTTCCTCGCGCAAGCAGCCGCAGCAGGCCCGTTCCAGTGAGTTGGTGGCGAGCATCCTGGAGGCGGCTGTTCAGGTTCTGGCCAGCGAAGGCGCGCAACGTTTCACCACCGCGCGGGTGGCGGAGCGCGCCGGGGTGAGCATCGGTTCGCTGTACCAGTATTTCCCGAACAAGGCGGCGATCCTCTTCCGCCTGCAAAGCGACGAGTGGCGGCGCACCACGCGTCTGCTCGGCGAGATCCTCGAGGACACCACCCGGCCGCCGCTGGAGCGCTTGCGCCGGCTGGTGCTGGCATTCGTGCGCTCGGAGTGCGAAGAGGCGGCGATACGCGTGGCGCTGAGCGACGCGGCGCCGCTGTATCGCGACGCCGACGAGGCGCGGGAGGTGAAGGCGGAGGGCGCGCGGGTGTTCCAGGCGTTTCTCCGGGAGGCCTTGCCGGAGGTCGCCGAGGCCGAGCGCAGCCTGGCCGGCGACTTGCTCACCACCACCCTCGGCGCGGTCGGCAAGCAGTTCTCCGAACAGCCGCGCAGCGAGGCGGAGATCGAGCGTTACGCTGAGGCCCTGGCCGATATGCTCTGCGCCTATCTCGCCGCCCTTGGCGAGCGCTGAGATGCTGTGTGGCCGGAGCAAAACCGTCGCTTGGCCCAGCGGCCCAGGTACGCGGCTGGCGCGTTCGTAGGCTTGGCGGAGCAGGCGTTTATCGGCGGAAGCGACCGGCGTCTGCCGGTCGCGGGAGGGATCAGGCTTCGGCGATGCCGGTGACGACGATGCCGAAGCGGCGCAGCAGCAGTTCCGCCGGCTCGTCGCTTTCCAGCTTGCCGGTGCTGTAGTGGCCCGGCTTGAGGTTGGCCTCGGCCCATTCCAGCAGGTGCTCGGCGACCTCTTCGGGGCTCGGCTTGTGGGGGAACGGCAGGACTTGGCGCTCGGTGGCTTCGTCCTTGCTGTAGGTGATTGCCCAATCGCTCATGGGTAGGCTCCTTGTTTTCGCTGAGTTGGCAGGCCGGCAGGGCCCGAAGGGTAGACCGGCGCGGTCGCGCAAGGGTTGCCCTGGCGCGATGGGCGGTCCGCGTCCGACTGTCGGCCGAGGGCGGAAAACACTTATGATTCAGCCACATGCTTTGTCTGGACCGGTCCCCGATGCTGTCTGCCGTACGGCGCTACAAGTCGATGCTCTCCAGCGCCCTGGCGCGTTGTTTCCCGCGTACCACCGCCTACCTGCAGGCCGAGCGCGAGGCTCGCGAAGCCTTGTTGCAGCCGGCCAAGGCCCGCTCCAGGAAGAACGCCGCGAAGGCTCCGGCCAAGGCCGCCGGCAAGCCTGCGAAGGGCGCCGTTCGGGGGACCCCGCGCAAGCCCGCTGCCGCCTCGCAGGGCGCGCCGCAGGGAATCTATCCGGCTGCCGCACTGAAGGTCGACGAATCCCAGGAGCGCGCCATGCGCGAGCAGGTGGCGCAGGCCGTGACGCTCGGTGTGGTCAGCCCGCCGTCCGAGGAACAGTGGGCGATGATCCTCTGCCGCCAGCCGCTGGCGCGGATCTTCGCCGGTGCCGGCTCGGGCAAGTCGACCACCCTGGTCCTGCGGGTGGTGTTCATGCTCTGCCACCTGGGCGTCGAGCCGCAGCGGCTGACAGTGATTTCCTTCACCAACGCCTCCTGTGCGCAGTTGCGCGAACAATTGCTGCGGCTGCTCGCGCACTGGCAGTACCCGTTCGACGCGGCCCAGGCGCGGCAGTGCGTGCGCACTTTCCATTCGGCGCTCGGCAGCCTGGCCCGCGAGGTGCTCGGCAATCCGCGCTGGTTCGAACAACTGGACGACCGCGACCCCGCCGCCGAGCCGGACAACCCCCTTGCCGCCGGACGCCTGCGTCCGGCCCAGCAGCGCCTGCTGAAGCAGGCCTACCAGCAGTGCTACGCGGCAAGCCCGGCGTTCCGCGCCAAGACCCACAAACTGCTGGAACTGCCGCCGCCGGCGGAGCCGGAAGAGGGCGCGCGGCGGCAGCCGAAGGCGCCGCTGGAGCCGTTCAAGCTGGCCGGCGAGTTCCAGGCGCTGCCGCTGTACGAAGCCTTCCATGCCCAGGCCGGGTTCGCCGAGAGCCTGGGCCTGCGCGTCGAACGCCTGGACAGCGGCAAGCTGGAATGCGGGTTGCGCGAGAAGATCTTCGTCGAAGCCATGGCACTGTTCTGGGCGAGGTTCCAGGCGCTGTTGCGCGAGGAGGGCCTGATGACCTTCGACGCCGCGTTCCAGCAGCTCGGCGAGCGGATGGCCGGCGGGGCCCTGGCGGAAACGGCGCTGGCGCCGTTCACCCATCTGCTGATCGACGAGTTCCAGGATGTCTCGCCGCAGATCGTCCTCTGGCTACAGGCGTTGCACCGTCGCCTGGCAACCCAGGGCACCGCGCCGAGCCTGATGGCCATCGGCGACGACTGGCAGTCGATCTACGGCTGGCGCGGCAGTTCGCCGGAGCTGTTCATCGACTTCGACCGGCATTTCCCTTCGCGTGGGCGGGGACGCAAGAGCGCGCTGCTGGTGCTGGAAACCAACTACCGCTCCGTCGAACCGATCATTCGCGACGGCGAGAAGGTGCTGGCCGGGGTGCGTTTCAAGCAGGACAAGACCTGCCGCGCGTTCCGCCCGATCCAGCCGGGCGACCATGGCGTGAAGCTGGTGCAGCGTTTCGACCTGCGTGCGCAACTGCCGAAGCTGCTGGCGGAAATCCGCGCCCAGTGCGAGCACGCCGCCGCTCGCGAAAGCAGCGAGCGCACCGCGGTGCTGTTGCTGAGCCGGCGCAACGAGCCGTTGCAGGCGATCCAGGCGGAGTTGGATCGCGCGCTGCCGGTGAAGGGCATGACCATCCATCGCGCCAAGGGCCTCCAGGCCGAAGTGGCGATCGTCGTCGACGACTGCCTGCCGGGCGAGAAGCATCCGTTGCGCAACGCGCTGTACGCGGCATCGGGCTTCTTCCGCAACAGTTACGACCAGGCCATGGAGGACGAAAGCCTGCGCCTGGCCTACGTGGCGATCACCCGTGGCGTCAGCCGGGTGCTCTGGTACACGCGCAAGGCCCAGGGCGCCACGGCCCTGTTGGCCCGACGCTGAGGACGACTGTCTCGGCGGGCTACGCCTGGCGCTGCATCCAGGCGCTGAATGCGCGCAGGCGCTCGATGAACACCGCCGGGTCGGTGACCTGGCCGTCCAGCACGGCCTTGAAATATTCCAGGGCCGGCGCCTGTCCGGGGTACCGCGCGCGAAACAGCGCCAGGTAATGCTCCAGGGTCTCCGGCCAGACGCTCTCCGTCTCCCCGCGAAGGATGTCGCTGGAGCGGATCAGCTTCTTCGCCGCTTCTCGTTGCAGGCGGCGGCGCTCCTCCTCCGAGGACGCGCTTTCCAGGCGTCGCGCATAGTCTTCCAGCACCTGCGCATAGTCGCCGTTGAGGGCCAGGGCGATGGCTTTCGCCGGACGCAAGGGCGGCAGGTCGCTGGCCAGGTCTTCGCCCCACAGGCAGCGGCAGCGGTGCTTGAGCCAATAGCCCCAGCTATCGCGGTTGGCCGGATCGCGGGCCTGGTCCAGGTGGCCGATATCGAAATCGATCTTGCTGACTTCCGGGTGGCGCGCCTGCAATGCCAGGCGCGCGGTTTCCAGTTGCGCGGTCAGTTCGGGGCTGGGCGGGTCGCGCAGGACCAGGGTCAGGTCGAGGTCGGAGCGCCCCGTGATGGCCTCGCCGCGGGCGACGCTGCCGTACAGGTAGACGCTGTGCACGGCCCGCTCGAACGGAGGCCGGGCCAGGGTCCGGCGCAGGTCGTCGAGCAGGGGGCGAAAGGCCGCCTGCGGTTCGACGCGTGGCGGCAGGGGAATGAAGCCATCGGGCATGTCCATGCCGACAGCCTAGCGACACGCCGCCCGCGCGTCGATCAGCCTGCGTTGCGGAACAGCAGCGCCTTGAGGCCCGCCGCGGGGTCGACATCGGGGAACTCCGGCGGATTCTCCAGGCGTTCGACGAAGTGCAGCGACGGCGCCTCGCGGGCGGTTTCCTCGAGGAGGAAGTCGGGGCCGATGGCCGGGTCGTTGATACAGGCCAGCAGGGTGCCGCCGGGCACCAGCAGTTCCGGCAGGCGGCGGAGAATCCTGCGGTAGTCCTGGGTCAGGACGAAGCTGCCTTTCTGGAAGCTCGGCGGATCGACGATCACCAGGTCGTACGGGCCGAGCTTGCGCAGCTTGCCCCAGGACTTGAACAGTTCGTGGCCGAGGAAGCTCACCCGGCCGAGGTCGTGGCCGTTCAGGCGGTGATTGTCGCGGCCGCGGTTGAGCGGGCCGCGGGCCATGTCCAGGTTGACCACCTGGCTGGCGCCGCCGGCAATGGCCGCCACCGAGAAGCCGCAGGTGTAGGCGAACAGGTTGAGCACGCGGCGGCCGGCGGCCTGCTCCTGCACCCAGCGGCGGCCCAGGCGCATGTCGAGGAACAGCCCGGTGTTCTGGTTGCGCCCCAGGTCGAGGCGGAAGCGCAGTCCGTTTTCCACGATGTCCCAGGTTTCCAGCGGCTCGCCCGAAAGCCATTCGCAGGCGCTGTCTGGGCGGTAGCGGTGCTGCAGGACCAGGTGCCGGCCCTGGCTCGCAGCCCAGGCCGGCGCCGTGGTCAGTTGCCCCAGGGTCCGGCGCAAGGCCTGCAGTTCCTCCGGCTGCGGCTCCTTGAACAGAGTCACCAGCAGGACGCCCTGCAGCCAGTCCGCGGTCAATTGTTCCAGGCCCGGCCAGCAGCGGCCGCGACCATGGAACAGACGGCGGGTCTCCGCCGGCGCCGGGGACAGCGCGGCGAGCAGGTGCTGGAGGAGGGTATCGAGGGCTTCGCGATTCATGGCGGTTCGGCGTTGAAAAAGGGGCGGATTCTACCCGTTGCGTGACGGCCAGTCCGCCCCTTCGCTTCAATCGGGCGTCGCGGGCGCAGGCGCGGCGCTGGCCGGGCCGCCATCCTGGATCATCAGCAGGCTCTGCGGCGAGGACAGCGCGATGCCTTCGCTGCGCAAGCGGTCGAGGATGGTGAAGAGCAGGTCGCTGCGCGCGCCGGCCACCGAACGCGGGCTGTTGACGAAGCCGCTGGCGTTGAGCACCAGGCCGTTGCTGGCGAGATCCTTGAACGTCACCGAGGGCGCCGGTGCGTCGAGGATCGCCGGGTGTTCGGCGAAGGCCTGCAGGAGCAGTTCGCGGACCTTCATCGCGTCGGTGTCCAGCGGCAGGGTCAGGTTCACCCCGACCACCCCGAGGGCATTGCCCATGGTCACGTTGCGCACGGTCTGGGAGATGAACTGCGAGTTCGGCTCGATCACCGTGGAGCGGTCGCCCATCTGGATCTCGGTGGCGCGCACGTTGATCCGCCGGATATCGCCCTCGACCCCGCCCAGGCTGACCCAGTCGCCGACCTTCACCGGCCGCTCGGTCAGCAGGATCAGGCCGGAAATGAAGTTCTGCACGATGGCCTGCAGGCCGAAGCCGATGCCTACCGAGAGGGCGCTGACCACCCAGGTCAGGCTGGTCAGGTTGATGCGCAGGGTGGACATCACCAGCATCGCCAGGAGCACGAAGCCGAGGTAGCCGACCAGGGTCACCAGCGAGGCGCGCATGCCGGCGTCCATGTTGGTTTCCGGCAGCAACCGCTCGCTCAGCCAGCGCTTGACGATGCGCAGGGCGAACAGGCCGCCGACGAACAGCAGCAGGGCGACCAGGATGTCCTGCGGGACGATGTTCAGGTTGCCCAGGGTCTTGCTGCTTTCGCCCAGTTGGGCGAAGCCCTGCAGCAGTTCGCTGGGGCTCGAGCCGACCGGAAGGAAGGCCAGCAGCAGCGCGGTGAGCAGCAGCAGGGTGCGGCCGACCCCGGCCAGCACCGTGCTGGCCTGGGCCTGGTGGCGCGGCGACAGGCCGAGCGCATTGGCCAGCGCCAGGCCGCTGGGATGCTTGGGCGAGAGCAGGGTTTCGCAGATGTCGCCGAAGAAAGCGATCAGCAGGTAGGTGGTGGCCGCGATTACGCTGATCCACAGCAGCTTGCCGGTGAGGAAGTAGGCCAGCGACAGGTAGCCGGTGAACAGGGCGAGGAGGATCGCCGCGATCCATACCGAGGCGACGAAGGGGATCAGCCCGGCGATCCCGCCTGGCCGCTCCAGGTCGTGCTTGCGCCGCACATGGTGGTAGCGCAGCAGGGCGGCGGCGAAGATCAGCGCGGTGACCAGCGCGGTCAGGCCGTTGAGGGCGACGGTCAGGGCCAGGCTGGTGCCGGTGACGCTGTTGATCCGTTCCTCGGTGGCCACCAGCATCAGCGCCACCGCGAGGATCGCCGGGAACGGGCCGAGGGCGCTGGCGATCCTGTCCGGGATCGCCGGCAGCCGCCAGGATGGTCGCGGCAGCATCAGCAGGGCGCGGCCGAGGCCGGCGATGAAGGCGCAGAAGGTCGCCAGGCTCACCAGTTGATCGGTCAGGCTGGCCATGTCGGGGCTCAGGCTGGCGTTGCTTTCCAGGCCCCAGCGCATCAGCGACACCGCGCCGACGATGGTCAGGATGGTCGCCAGCCCGACCGCCAGGGCCAGGGCGCTGCGCCGCAGGCGGCCTTCCGGCAGCCAGCGGATCATCGCCCAGGTAAGCATGCGCTCCAGCAGGCGGCGGCCGAAGCTCCAGACCAGCACGGTGGCCAGCAGGGTTCCGGCGAAGGCCCAGCGGTGTCCGGGCGCGATGGCGCTGTCGAAGGCGACCAGGGCCTCCGCCTTCAGCTTGTCCAGCCGGCGCAGGTCGTCGTCGGTGGGACGGATCAGGGTCGACCAGAAGCTCGGGCTGAACGGTGTCGCCGCGCGGCTGCTGATCTGCGAGTTGAACAGGCTGCGGCGCAGGTTGACGATCTGTGCCGCCAGGTCGCGGGACGACTGGCCGAGCTGGGTGGCCTGGCGTTCGTCATCGAGCAGGGCGTTCTTCTGCCGGGTCAGGGCCTGGCGCTGGGCGGCGAGGCTTTCCGCCTCGTCGGGCTGCGGCGGGCCGATCACTTTCAACTGATCGTCGAGCCGCTCGATGTCGGCCACCCGTAGCGCGAGCAGGGCGTCGGCCTGGCGCTGGACTTGCAGCGCGCTCTGGCGCAACTCGGCGAGGAGGTCGTCGCTGGCGTCGGCGGTAACGCGCTGGCGGATCAGGTCGAGTTGCGCGTTGAGCTGGTCGAGGCTGGCGTCCTCGGCCAGGGCGGCCGGCGCTTCCAGGTCGACGGCCGCCTGCGGAGCCGGCCTGGCGGCCCAGGCCTCGCTGCCCAGGCTCAGGAGCAGGCCCAGGGCCATGGCGAACTGGCAGAGCAACATATGCAGGCTGGCGCGCCTCATCGAATCCCCCTTTCGATCCTGACTGGCTCAAGCAGTATGGACCGGCGCGGGCGCCGAGTAATTCCCCGCGTCGATAATCGCCAGGCGGCGCTAAAGGGACATGAATTCTGGCCATATCGATCCCTTTTTGGCCGCCGCCGCCGTTTTGCCGCGACCGCGCGCTGGGCAGAATCCCTCCACCAAGAACAAGAAACCTGCGAGGTCTCTCCATGCTGAGCGTCTACAGCGACGATCATCGTCTGCACTTCGGCCAGTCGGAACTGGTCGACGGCAAGCTGCAACCCTGTTTCGAAATGCCCAGCCGGGCCGACACCGTGCTGGCCCGGGTGAAGTCGCAGAACCTTGGCGAGGTGATCGCGCCGAAGGATTTCGGCCGCGAGCCGCTGCTGCGCATCCACGACGCCGCCTACCTGGACTTCCTCCAGGGCGCCTGGGCCCGCTGGACCGCCGAAGGCCACAGCGGCGACCTGGTGTCCACCACCTTCCCCGGCCGCCGCCTGCGCCGCGACGGGCCGATCCCCACGGCGCTGATGGGCGAGCTGGGCTACTACAGCTTCGACACCGAGGCGCCGATCACCGCCGGCACCTGGCAGGCCATCTACAGCTCCGCCCAGGTCGCGCTGACCGCCCAGGAGCATATGCGCCAGGGCGCCCGCAGCGCCTTCGCCCTCTGCCGTCCGCCGGGCCATCACGCCGGTGGCGACTTCATGGGCGGCTACTGCTTCCTCAACAATGCCGCCATCGCCACCCAGGCGTTCCTCGACCAGGGTGCCCGGCGCGTGGCGATCCTCGATGTCGACTATCACCATGGCAACGGCACCCAGGACATTTTCTACCGCCGCGACGATGTTCTGTTCGCCTCGATCCATGGCGATCCGCGGGTCGAATACCCGTACTTCCTCGGCTACGCGGACGAGCGCGGCGAAGGCGCCGGCGAGGGCTGCAACCACAACTATCCGCTGGCCCATGGCAGCGGCTGGGACCTCTGGTCGGCGGCGCTCGACGACGCCTGCGTGCGGATCGCCGGCTACGCCCCGGATGCCCTGGTGATTTCCCTTGGCGTGGACACCTACAAGGAAGACCCGATCTCCCAGTTCAAGCTGGATTCGCCGGACTACCTGCGGATGGGCGAGCGCATCGCCCGGCTGGGCCTGCCGACCCTGTTCATCATGGAAGGCGGCTATGCGGTGGAAGCCATCGGCATCAACGCGGTCAACGTGCTGCAGGGCTACGAAGGCGCGGCCCGCTGAGGAGCGAAGCATGCAATCGACTCGCAAGCTGCTGGCCGGCCTCGCGCTGGCCGTTTCCGCCGGGCTGGTCCAGGCCGCGCCGGAAGTACGGATCTACAACTGGTTCGACTACATCGCCCCGGACACCCTGAAGAACTTCCAGGCGCAGACCGGCATCGCGCCGAAGTACGACGTCTACGACAGCAACGAGGTGCTCGAGGCCAAGCTGCTGTCCGGGCATTCCGGCTACGACCTGGTGGTGCCCAGCGACAGCTTCCTGCCCAACTACCTGAAGGCCGAGGTGTTCCAGCCGCTGGACAAGAGCAAGCTGCCGAACTGGAAGAACCTCAACCCGGCCCTGCTCAAGGTGCTCGCCGGCAAGGACCCCGGCAACCGCTACGTGATGCCCTACATGTGGGGCACCAACGGCATCGCCTACAACCTCGACAAGGTCCGCGCGGTGCTCGGCGACGATGCGCCGCTGGACTCCTGGGACCTGGTGTTCAAGCCGGAGAACCTGGCGAAGCTGCAACAGTGCGGCGTGGCCTTCCTCGACTCGCCCACCGAGGTGATCCCCGAGGTGCTGCACTATCTCGGCCTGTCGCCCAACAGCCACCAGCCGGAAGACTACCGCCGAGCCGAGGAGCACCTGGCGAAGCTGCGCCCGTACATCACCTACTTCAGTTCCTCGAAGTTCGTCAGCGACCTGGCCAACGGCAACGTCTGCGTGGCCATCGCCTGGTCCGGCGGAGCGATGCAGGCGGCCAACCGGGCCAGGGAAGCGAAGAACGGCATACGCATCGAGTACCGCATCCCGAAGGAGGGCGCCGCGGCCTGGTTCGACGTGCTGGCGATTCCGCGCGACGCGAAGAACGTCGAGCAGGCGCACGCCTTCCTCGACTATCTGCTGCGCCCGGAGGTGGTGGCGCCGATCTCCGACTACGTGGCCTACGCCAACCCGAACAAGGCGGCGGACGGCTTGATCTCGGCGGAGTTGCGCGACAACCCGAACGTCTACCCGCCGGAAGAAGTGCAGGCCAGGCTGTATTCGGTGGAGATGCTGCCGCCGAAGCTGGAGCGACTGCGCACGCGGACCTGGAGCAAGATCAAGACCGGCAAATGAGCGGCCGCGGCCAGATGGCGGGTTCGCAGGACGCATAGCGCCACAGGCGCTATGCGTCACGCCCCGCAGGCCAGGCGAGCGGGCCGGAACCGCCGCCCACGGCCCGCTGGAGGTCGCTTCCAGGCTTCGACCGGGCGCGCCGGCTTGTCCATAATGGCGCTGCCCGACGGTCGCCGCTGGCGGCCGCTTCCTTCCATGCCTGCCTGTGAGTCCGCCATGCGTAAGTCCGCCGATGCCTTCGCCTTCCAGACGATGCTGTTGCTCTGCGTGATCTGGGGCATCCAGCAGGTGACCATCAAGTGGGCGGCGACGGACATCGCGCCGGTGATGCAGGCGGCCATCCGTTCCGGCATCGCCGCCGCCCTGGTCGGCCTGCTGATGTGCTGGCGCGGCGGCTGGGAGGGCTTGCGCCAGGGCACCCTGGGCGCCGGCCTGCTGACCGGCACGCTGTTCGCCCTGGAGTTCCTGTTCATCGCCCTCGGCCTGCAATACACCACGGCTTCGCACATGTCGGTGTTCCTCTATACCGCGCCGATCTTCTCTGCCCTCGGGCTGCACTTCCTGCTTCCCAGCGAACGCCTGCGGCCCTTGCAGTGGCTGGGCGTGGCGGTGTGCTTCAGCGGCATCGCGGTGGCCTTCGGCGGAGGCCTGTCGTGGGCGGAAATGGATGGGCGGATGCTGCTCGGTGACGCCTTCGGCCTGCTCGCCGGGATGTCCTGGGGCGCGACCACGGTGGCAGTGCGCGGCACCCGGCTGTCCGAGGCACCGCCAAGCCTGACGCTGTTCTACCAATTGTTCGTGGCATGCGCCGGGTTATTGCTGATCGCTCTTTTCAGCGGCCAGCTCGGCGAGGTCCGCTGGACCCCGGTGAGCACCGCCAGCGTGCTGTTCCAGGGCGTGGTGGTGTCGTTCGCCAGCTACTTCTGCTGGTTCTGGTTGCTGCGTCGCTACCTGGCGAACAACCTGGCGATCTTCTCCTTCATGACCCCCCTGTTCGGCGTCACCTTCGGCGTATTGCTGCTGGGCGAGCCGCTCAGCCTGAACTTCGTCGCCGGCGCGGCGCTGGTCCTCGCCGGCATCACCCTGGTCAGCGGCGAGCAGTGGCTGCGACGCCTGCTGCGACGCTGAGCGAGTGCGGCCGGCGCAACAGCAGGCCGGCGAAGACCAGGCCGAGCCCGGCGAGCGCCAGCGCCGGTTGCAGGCCGCCGGCGAAATGCGTGCTGAGCGCCGCCAGCAGCGGGCCGAGCAACTGGCCGAGGGCGAAACCGGTGGTCAGTTGGCCGGCGTTGCGCTGCGGCGTATGCGGCGCCAGTTCGCGGGCGTATTGCATCACCAGTTGCATGCCGGCGAGGAACGGCAGGCCGGTCAGCACTACCCCCAGGGCCAGCCCGCCGATCCCTGGCAGCAGGCAGGCGAGCACGCCGAGGGCCTGTAGCCAGAGCGCGCCGACCAGCCAGCGGCGGGTGCCGTCCGGGCGCTGCCGGCGCAGGCTGATCAGCACCACCCCGGTGGCCGAGGCCAGGCCGAAGCAGGGCCAGAACAGGTCGGCCTGCCATTGCCCGTGGAAACGCGCCGCGGCCATCTGCGAGAGAAAGGTGGCCGGGATGATGTAGCCGAGGCCGACCAGTCCGTAGGCCCAGGTCAGGCGGCCGAGGCCGGCGTTCTCGCTTGCCGTGGCAGGCGCGTCGTGGCCGGCGCTGCGTGCGGCCGGGCGCGGCAGCAGCGGCAGGAGCATGAGGATCAGGACCAGCGCGAGGTCGGCGAAGAGCTTCCAGATGAACACCGAGTCCTGGCCCAGGGCGTTGCCCAATGCCGCCAGCAGGCCGGTGACCATCACCCCGATGCCGGGGCCGGCGAACACCAGCGCGCCCAGCCGGGCCCGACCGCTTTCCGCGGCGAGGCGCTGGCTGAGGGCGGTGACCATGATCAGTACCCAGGCGCTGGCCACGCCAAGACCGAAGCGCAGCAGCGCGTGCGGCCAGAAGCCCTCGGCCCAGACCGAGGCCAGGGTCAGGCCGAAGCAGGCCCATAGCCCGACCAGCAGGCGCAAGCGCGCCTGCCGCGCTTCGCGGGCGAACAGCGCGTCCAGCGCGCCGACCAGGTAGCCGAGGTAGTTGGCGGCGGCCAGCAGGCCGGCGCCGGTCAGGTCGAGCTGGCCTTCGCGGATCAGGTGCGGCAGTTGCGGGGTCAGGGAGAAGCGTCCGACCCCCATGGCGACCACCAGCGCCAGCAGGCAGGCGAGCAGGCCGACCAGCGGCGAACGAAGAAAATCACGGGACATGTGCGGATTCCTGCCGGGGGATGAATGGCAGCAGGTTAGGTCTTGCGGAAATTCTGTAAAAATGAATAATCGTGAATTACTTGTTCTGTTTTGGAGAATTAACCGTGGAGTTCGGCCAGTTGAGGATCTTCCAGGCGGTCGCCGAGGAAGGCTCCATCGCCCGCGCCGCCGAGCGCCTGCACCGGGTGCCGTCGAACCTGTCGACGCGCCTGCGGCAACTGGAGGAACAGCTTGGCGTCGACCTGTTCCTCCGCGAACGCCAGCGCCTGCAACTGTCGCCGGCCGGCAAGGTCCTGCTGGACTACGCCGCGCGGCTGTTCGCCCTGCAGGAGGAGGCGCGCGCGGCGGTGCAGGGGGGCGAACCGGTGGGCGACTTCGCCCTCGGCTCGATGTACAGCACCGCGGCGATCCACCTGCCGCCGCGCCTGGCGGAATACCACCGGCGCTATCCGGCGGTGAACCTGCAATTGCAGACCGCGCCCAGCGGCGAGCTGGTCGAGTCGCTGCTGGGCGGGCGCCTGGATGCCGTGCTGGTGGACGGCCCGCTGGACTTCGACGGTCTGGAGGGCCTGCCGATGTTCGAGGAGCGCATGGTGCTGGTCACCGAGAATGGCCACCCGCCGGTGCGCGGTCCCGAGGACGTGGCCGGCAGCGCGGTGATCGCCTTCCGCCCGCGCTGCTCCTATCGCCTGCTGCTGGAGTCCTGGTTCGCCAGCGCGCGAGTGAGCATGGGCCGGGTGATGGAGATCGAGTCCTACCACAGCATGCTGGCCTGCGTGGTGGCCGGCGGCGGGGTGGCGCTGATGCCGGTGTCGATGCTGCAAAGCCTGCCGGGGCGGGAGTCGGTGGCGGTGCATGCGCTGGCCGAACCGTTCGCCCGGGCGAATACCTGGCTGGTCTGGCGCAAGGGCATGGTCGGCGCCAACCTGAAGGCCTGGATCGGTCTCCTGCAAGGGCGGGAATCGGCGTTGGCTTGATTCAGGTCAGGGTCCGGGGCCGGTTTCCCGCAGTAAAGTTGTTTCCAAGGACGGAGTGGAACGTGCGGAGAGTGGGACGCCGGTCTACTCTTTCCTAGGGCGACCTGACTTGTCAGGTCGCCCGATTCTCCTTCCCTTGGACAAGGGGCCTGTCATGAAACTCTGGCTGCAAAACCTGGCGTGGCAACTCGGTGTCGCCCTTGGCCTGATCGAGCCCCCGCGCATGCAACCCATCCCGGTGGAAAACGACGAGCAACGCCGGCGCCTCGCCGCGCGGCAACGTCGCTGAGCCGGTTCCCCGACGCTCTGGCCTCCGCCTGCGGCGCTGGCCAGAGTCCCGGTTTTGGTCTATCGATCGTGGTTCCTGAACCAGGCGACGATCATTTCCCTCAAACGCTCCCCGGAAAAGCTCGCGAAATGCCCGCCATGCACGGTGCGCACCGGTAGCTCGCGCAGGCGCGCGAGGCTGGAGGCATAGTCGTCGAGGTTGGAATGATAGGCGTCCTCGACCAGCGGACCGTCGTAGACGATGTCGCCGGAAAACAGCGTCTGTGTCGCCGCTTCCCACAGGCTGATGCCGCCCGGCGAGTGCCCGGGCGTGTGCAGCACCTGCAGCACGCGGTCGCCGAGATCGAGCACGTCGCCTTCGTCGATCAGTCGGGTCGCCGGCGCTGCTCGCACCCGGTATTCGGCGTAGCACAGCGGGCACTCCGGATGCGCCTCGAACATCTCGTCGCCAACATAGGCGCGCGCCAGGGTGTTGTCGCCGTCCGGCGCGGCGAGGATCTCCGCCTCGGCCGGATGCGCCAGGCGCTCGGCGAATTCGTGGTGGCCGGCGATATGGTCGAAGTGGGTGTGGCTGGCCACCGCCAGCAGCGGTCGTTCGGTGAGCCAGGGCAGTTGCTCGCGCAGGCTGACCAGACCGGAGCCGCTGTCCACCAGCACGTCGCGCTCGCGGCCCTGGACATGCCACATGTTGCAGCGATAGAAGGGGCGCACGTAGGGCTCGTGGATCAGGCTGATACCGTTGTAGAAGTGCCGGGTTTCGAACCAGCGGTCGCGGCTGACGATTCTCATCGCGGTCTCTGTCGGTGGAAAGGCTATCCCAGAAGGATAGGCGTTCAGGGTATGACCTTGCCCGGGTTGAACAGTCCGTTGGGGTCGAGCAGTTCCTTGATCTGCGCCATCAGCGCGAGCTTCAGCGGATCGGCGTAGCGTCCCAGGGCTTCCTTCTTCTCCAGGCCGATGCCGTGCTCGGCGGAGATCACGCCAGCGCATTCGCCCAACTCGCCGTAGAGGATTTCCTCCACCGCCTGGTGCAGCGGCAGCAGCGGGACGTCGGCGGCGAGCATGACGTGCAGGTTGCCGTCGAGGAAATGGCCGAAGAGGAAGACCTGCATGCCCTTCACCAGGTCGTCCAGGCGCCGCCGGATGCGCTTGACGTAGCCGGCCAGGGCCGGCACCGGCAGCGATACGTCGAAGGACAGGCTGTCGACGCCGGCGTGGATGGCCGCGTCGGAGTCTTCGCGCAGGCGCCAGATGGCCAGGCGCTGGGTTTCGTTGGCGGCGAGCAGGGCGTCTTCCACCAGCCCGTCCTCGAAGCAGTCTTCCAGCAGGGCGGTGAGCGCCTCGCCGGCATCCAGGTGGCGGTCCTCGGCCAGCTCCACCAGCAGGTAGAGAGGGCAGGGCGCCAGGCTCGGCGCGCTGTCGCCCATGGGGGCGGCGGTGCATTGCAGGTAGTCGTGCCAGAGGATCTCGCAGGCGAACAGGCGTTCGGCGTGCTCGCGGCGCAGGCGCGCGGCGATGGTGATCGCCGCGTCGACGTCGGGCAGGCCGAGCAGGGCGGTGGCGCCGGGACGCTGCAACGGCTCCAGGCGCAGTACCGCACGGGTGACGATGCCGAGGGTGCCTTCGGCGCCGACGAACAACTGCTTGAGGTCGTAGCCGGTGGTGTTCTTCAGCAGCCCGCGCAGGTCGCTGTAGACGCTGCCGTCGGCGAGTACCGCTTCCAGGCCGAGCACGCGCTGGCGCATGGTGCCGAAGCGGAAGGCGCGGATGCCGCCGGCGTTGGTCGCGACCAGCCCGCCGATGCTGGCGCTGCCGCGCGCGGCGAGATCGATGCCGGGGTCGAGTCCGGCATCGGCGGCCAGCGCCTGGGCCTGTTCGAGGGTGACGCCGGCGTCGAGGTCGAGGGTCTGGCTGGCCGCATCCAGCCGATGTATGCGGTTCAGCCTGCGCAGCGAGAGCAGCACGTCGCCGGCTTGCGCGGCGCCGCCGCCGACCAGGCCGGTGAGTCCGCCCTGGGGTACCAGGGCGCGTCCCGCCTGGCGGCACAGACGCACCACGGCGGCGACCTGGTCGGTGCTTTCCGGCAGGACCAGGAAGCTTCCGGCGAGGTTCTGCGGATGGTAGCCGGGGTCCTGCCCGGCGAGCGCGGCACTGTCGCGCACGCCACGGGCGCCGAGGATCTCGCAGAGGGAGCGGTAGAGTTCGGAATCGTCCATGGCGGGCTCCGGGTCAGGGATGGAAGGGCGCGGCTTGCAGCACCTCGACGATCAGCGGACGGTCCGCCGGGGCGCCGCGCAGCAGTTCGCGCAGGTGCTCGAGATCGCGCGCGCGTTCGGCGGCGCAGCCGAAGCCGCGGGCGATGGCGAGGAAGTCCGGGGTGTAGATATCGACCCCGAGCGGAGTGATCTCGCGCCGCTCCATGTAGCGCTTGATCTCGCCATAGCCGTGGTTGTTCCACAGCAGCACGACGATGCCGACCTTGGCTTCCACCGCGCTGGCCAGTTCCGGCAGGGTGAACTGCAGGCCGCCATCGCCCATCAGGCTGACCACCGGGCGTCCCGGCTCACCGAGCTTGGCGCCGATGGCGGCGGGCAGGCCATAGCCGAGGGTGCCGTAGCCGGTGGAGGCGTTGAACCAGCGGCGCGGCTCGTCGAGATCGACCAGGTGGTTGCCGCTGTAGACGGTCTGGGTCGAGTCGCCGACGAAGCGGGCGTCCGGCCACTCGGCGAGGATCGCGGCGAACAGCTGGCGATAGTGCGACCAGCCGGCGAAGTCTTCGGCCAGGCGCTGGCGCACGGCGGCGGCGCGCCGGGCCCCGGGGCTGTCCGGCGAGGCCTCGCCGCCCGGCAGTTCGGCCAGCAGCACGCGCATGGCCAGCCGGGCGTCGCTGTGGATGGCCAGGCTCGGCGTGTAGTTGCGCATCAGTTGCTGCGGGTCGATGTCGATGCGGATCAACTCGCCATCGAGGGCGAAGCCGCCGTCGAACACCACGTCGTAGTCGGTTTCGCCCAGCTCGGTGCCGATGGCCAGCACCACGTCGGCCTCGGCGGCCAGCTCGCGTACCGGCACGCAGGACTGGTTGCTGCCCAGCAGCAGCGGGTGGTCGGCCGGTAGCAGGCCCTTGGCGTTGATCGTCAGGGCGGTCGGCGCGTCCAGCGCGGCGGCCAGGGCACGCGCTTCGGCGGCGGCCTCGACGCAGCCGCCGCCGAGCAGCAGCAGTGGCTTCTTCGCGTTGCGCAGGCGCGCTGCGGCCTCGCGCAAGGGCGCGAGGGCCGGCGCCGGGCGGCTGGCGACGGTGCGTGGGCGCAGGGCCAGGTGTTCGGCGGGAGCGGTGATGACGTCGAGCGGCAGCTCGATGTGCACCGGCCGCGGCCGCTCGCTGTCGAACACGGCGAAGGCGCGGGCGAGCACCGCCGGCAGCTCCTCGGCGCTCATCAGGGTATGGCTGAAGGCGCAGACGTTGCCTACCAGGTTGCGCTGGTTCGGCAGCTCGTGCAGGTAGCCGTTGCCGTGGGCCAGGCGCGCGCGTTCGTTGACGCTGGAGATCACCAGCATCGGAATCGAGTCGGCGTAGGCCTGGGCCATGGCGGTGAGGATGTTGGTCATCCCCGGGCCGGTGATGATGAAGCACACGCCGGGCTTGCCGGTGACCCGTGCGTAGCCGTCCGCCATGAAGCCGGCGCCCTGCTCGTGGCGCGGGGTGACATGGCGGATACGGCTGCCGGGCAGGCCGCGATAGAGCTCTACGGTATGCACGCCGGGGATGCCGAAGACGGTCTCGACGCCCCAGGCTTCGAGTTGCTTGACGAGGAATTCGCCGCAGGTGGTCATGGCCGTTCCTTTTTCATGTTCTCGGGAATGGAAAAGGCGAGGGAAAGTCCCTCGCCTGTCGGGGTTGTGCCTGGTTCAGGCGGCGCTGGCGACACCCGTCGGGCGCCGCGAGAACAGGCTGACCAGGACGAAGCTGAGCAGGCCGACCGCCAGGCTGTAGTAGATCGGCGTATTGGCGTCGAGGCCGTCCTTGATCATGAACACCAGCACGGTAAGGAAGCCCAGGGTCATGCTGGTGATGGCGCCGGCGGTGGTGGCGCGCTTCCAGTAGATCGCGCCGATCAGCGGGATCAGCATGCCGCCTACCAGCAGGTTGTAGGCCACGGTCAGGGCGCTGATCACGTCGCTGACCACCAGGGCGATGCCGAGCACTACCAGGCCCAGCAGCAGGGTCGCGATGCGGTTCTCGTGCACGTCGCCGTTGTCGGACTGGCCGCGGCCGCGGCGCAGGCGCGGCAGCAGGTCCTGGGTGACGGTGGTGGACGCCGCCAGCAGGCCGGCGCTGGCGGTGGACATCAGCGCCGCCAGGGCGGCGGCGATGACCAGGCCGCGGATGCCGTTCGGCAGGCTGTGCTCGACCACACTGGCGAAGGCGTTGTTGACGTTCTCCAGGTCCGGCAGCAGGACCTTGGCGGCCATCCCGATCAGCGCCCCGGCCATGCCGTAGAGCACGCAGTAGATACCGGCGGCGGAGCCGGCGACCTTGGCCACGGTCTCGCTGCGGGCGGTGAACACCCGCTGCCAGATGTCCTGGCCGATGAAGATGCCGAAGAAGTAGATCAGGAAGTAGGTGACGATGGTGTCCCAGCCGATCGCGGTGAAGTCGAAGTAGCTGGCCGGCAGCTTGGCTACCAGGGCGTCCCAGCCGCCGGCGTCGTTGATCGACAGCGGCATCAGCAGGAACACCAGGCCGACGGTCATGATCAGGAACTGCACGATGTCGGTCAGGGTCAGCGACCACATGCCGCCGATGGTGGAGTAGAGCACCACGACGCCGCCGCCGATCAGGATCGAGACCCAGAACGGCAGGCCGAACAGGACCTGCATGACGGTGCCGATGGCGATGGTCGAGGTGGCACCGATCATCAGTGCGTAGACCAGCATGATCAGGGCGCTGGCGTGGCGCGCGGCGGGGTTGTAGCGACGCTCCAGGACCTGGGTGACGGTGTAGATCTTCAGCTTCAGCAGCGGCTTGGCCAGGAACAGGCTGAGGCCGACGATGCCGAGGCCGATCGCGCCGCACAGCCAGAAGCCGGAGATGCCATGGACGTAGCCCAGGCGCACGGTGCCGATGGTGGAGGCGCCGCCGAGGACGGTGGCGGCCATGGTTCCCAGGTAGAAGCCGGGGCCGAGGTTGCGGCCGGCCACCAGGTAGTCGTCGCGGGTCTTGGCGCGGCGCATGCCGTACCAGCCCAGCGCGATCATGCCCGCGGCGTAGATCAGAACGACGAATATGTCGAGGGCCATATCAGGTCTCCCAAGTTTCTCATTGTCATTGTTGTATCCGGCGAGGCGCCGGAAGCGCGGGACGCTGGCGTCCCGCCGTGTGTGTACCCCACCTCAGGCGGTGGCTATCGCCGGTGCCCTCCGCGTGCCGTGCGCGCGCACCCAGCGCGGTCCTCGCGGGCCATAGACGCAAGGCGGTTCCGGGAACAGGCGCAGCAGTGCCAGGTAGAGCAGGGCGGCCAGGCTGAGGGCGACCGGCAGGCTGAGGTCGATGCCGCCGGCCAGTTCGCCGAGCGGACCGACGAATTGCCCCGGCAGGTTGACGAAGGCCAGGCCGGCTGCCGCGCTGGGAATCCAGGCACCCATTCCGCGCCAGTTCCAGCCGTGCTCGAACCAGTAGGCGCCGCCGCGCTGGCCGCGGGTGAACACCTGCAGGTCGTCCGGGCGGTAGAAGCCGCGACGGGTCAGCAGGCCGATCAGCATGATCACCATCCACGGGGTGGTGCAGGTGACGATCAGCACGGCGAAGGTAGAGACGCTCTGCACCAGGTTGAAGGCGAAGCGGCCGACGAAGATGAAGCCGATCGAGGCGACCCCGATCAGCACCGTGGCCTGCACCCGCGAGAGCAGGCGCGGGAACACGCTGGACATGTCCAGCCCGGTGCCGTACAGCGAAGTGGTGCCGGTGGACATGCCGCCGATCACCGCGATCAGGCATACCGGCAGGAAGAACCAGCCGGGAGCGATGGCCAGCAGGCCGCCGACGTAGTTGTTGGCAGCGATGTAGTCCGGCGCGCGGACGGCGACGATGGTCGCGGTGGCGAGGCCGAACAGGAAGGGAACCAGGGTCGCCAGCTGCGCGCCGATCACCGCCAGCATGATCCGTGCCTGCGAGGTCTGGCGCGGGATGTAGCGGGCCCAGTCGCCCAGGAAGGCGCCGAAGGAGATCGGGTTACTCATGGCCAGCAGGGTGGCGCCGATGAAGGCGGCCCAGAAGCCCGGCTGGCCGAGTTGCACGCTGCCGGCGTAGGCGGCGTCGAAGGGGCCGGCGAAGGCGAACAGGCCGAGCAGGAACAGCAGGCTGGCGGCCCACACGGCGATCCTGTTGACCAGCAGCATGAAGCGGAAGCCGTAGATGCATACGGTCAGCACCAGCACGGCGAACAGGCCGTAGGCCAGGCCCAGGTTCAGTTCGCTCTCTTCCAGGCCGACCAGGCGCCGGGCGCCGCCGACCAGGGCATCGCCGGAACTCCACACCGAGAGCGAGAAGAAGGCGATGGCGGTCAGCAGTGAGAGGAAGGAGCCGACGATGCGCCCGTGCACGCCGAAGTGCGCGCCGGAGGAGACCGCGTTGTTGGTGCCGTTGAGCGGGCCGAACAGGCCCATCGGGGCGAGGATCAGCGCGCCCAGCGTGACGCCCAGCAGGATCGCCCACAGCCCGGCCTGGAAGGACAGCCCGAAGAGCACCGGAAAGCTGCCGAGCACGGCGGTGGCGAAGGTATTGGCGCCGCCGAAGATCATGCGGAACAGATCGACCGGCGTGGCGTTGCGTTCGTGGTCGGGAATCTGTTCGACCCCGAAGGTTTCGATGCGTGTGATTGCGTGTTGGTTATTGTTGTTATCCATGACGTTCTCCCGGGAGAGCTAGCTAGTCGATGGCAGGTACTCCGGCATCGCCGACAAGTGCTCATGGCAGGCCAGCCAACGGCCTTCTTGTTGTTCTAGGCGGAACAGGATGGTTTCCCGTTCCCGGTTCAGGCTTTCCGTTCCCTGGAGGCGCAGCCGGGTGGCGACATCGTGGCTGAAGATCGCCAGGTCGCCTTGCAGGCTGACGCAGGTATTGCTGGATTCGCACGCCAGCACTTCGAAGCCGTCCTCGCGTCGCCAGCGCTCCCACAACTTGCGGTAGGCCGCGCGCGAGCGCAGCGGCTGAGGCCAGTTGTGGAAGATGAAGCTGGCGTCCTCGCTGAAGGCGGCGAAATAGGCCTCGGCATCGTTGCGGGCGAAGGCCGCCACCAGTCGGCGGGCGGCCTCCAGCACCTGTTCGACGCGGTCGTCGGTCATGGTCGCGCTACGGCTCAGCGACGCACCACGCCCGGGAGGACGCAGAGCATTTCATAGAGCAGGTTGGCGCCCAGCAACGAAGTGTTGCCGGTGGTGTCGTAGGGCGGCGAGACTTCGACCAGGTCGCAGCCGATCAGGTCCAGGCCCTGGCAGCCGCGGATGATTTCCATCGCCTGGATGGTGGTCAGGCCGCCGATTTCCGGGGTGCCGGTGCCGGGCGCCCAGGCCGGGTCGATGCCGTCGATGTCGAAGCTCAGGTAGACGGGGCCGCCGCCGACCTTCTCGCGGACCTCGGCCATCAGCGGCTCCAGCGACTTGTGCCAGCACTCCTCGGCCTGCACCACGCGGAAGCCCTGCTTGCGGCTCCAGTTGAAGTCCTCGGCGGTGTAGCCCTGGGCGCGCAGGCCGATCTGCACAACACGGTCGCAATCCAGCAGGTCTTCTTCCACCGCGCGGCGGAAGGTGGTGCCGTGGGCGATCTTCTCGCCGAACATGTGGTCGTTGACGTCGGCGTGGGCGTCGACGTGGACCAGGCCGACCTTGCCGTGCTTCTTCTTGATCGCGCGGAGGATCGGCAGGGTGATGGTGTGGTCGCCGCCGAGGGTCAGCGGGAGGATGCCGTGACCGAGGATGCGGTCGTATTCCTGCTCGATGATGCGCACGGCTTCCAGCAGGTTGAAGGTGTTGATCGCGACGTCGCCGATGTCCGCCACGTTCAGCGAGTCGAAGGGGGCGGCGCCGGTAGCCATGTTGTAGGGACGGATCATCACCGATTCGGCGCGGATCTCGCGGGGGCCGAAGCGGGTACCGGAGCGCAGGGAGGTGCCGATGTCGAGGGGCACGCCGACGAAGGCGGCATCAAGGGCGTCGAGTTCGGCGGGGGACTGGACATGGGGCAGGCGCATCATGGTGGCGATGCCGCCGAAGCGGGGCATTTCATTGCCGCCCAGGGGCTGGTGGAGATTCTTGTCCACGGGGTGGCCTCACGGTCGTTGTGGTTGTTTTAGGGGTCGGACGGATTCTCTTCACAGCCGGTAGCGAGTCAAATCGCTGGCTACAAATAATCAGTTCAGAGATTTCTAAACTAACGGCGAAGCGGCTAGACTTCGCCGCCGAGCCCGGACGGCGGCCTTTGCCTCGGCCTGCTGTCCGAAATCCTCGCCCGCAAACCGGAGTCGCCGTGTCCAACGCCTTGCCCGACCTGCGCCTGTTGCGCATCTTCGCCGCGGTGGTGCGCCACCAGGGCTTCGCCGCCGCCCAGCAGGAGTTGAACCTGTCGACCTCGGCGATCAGCACCTACATGAGCCAACTGGAGAACCAGCTCGGCATCGTGCTCTGCCACCGTGGCCGCGGTGGCTTCAGCCTGACCAGCAAGGGCGAGCTGTTCCACCAGGAAACCTTGCGCATCCTCGGCGAACTGGAAGGCTTCGAACGCTACGCTCTGGCGTTGAAGGGCGAGCTGCGCGGCACCCTGAACCTCGGCGTGCTCGATTCCACGGTGAGCGACCCGGCGCTGCCGCTGGCCGAGGTGATCGGCGCCTTCAGCCGCGAACACCCGGCGGTTCACCTGCACCTGCTGGTGCAGAGCCCCTACGAACTGCAACTGAGCGTGCTGGAGAACCGCCAGGACCTGGCTATCGGCGCCTTTTCCAGTCGCATGAACGGACTGGTCTACCAGCCGCTGTACCGCGAACAGCACTGGCTGTACTGCAGCGACCGGCATCCGCTGTTCGACGGGCGGAGAATTCCCGCCGATCTGATCACCCAGCAACGCATGGTCGGCCGCGGCTACTGGAGCCAGGCCGAGCTGGCCCGGCACGGATTCAAGCACAGCGCGGGAACGGTGGAGAGCATGGAGGCGCAACTGATCCTGATCCTTTCCGGCGGCTACATCGGTTACCTGCCGGAGCACTACGCCCACCCGTGGGTCGAGCAGGGGCGCCTGCGCGCCCTGCTGCCGGCGACCTTCGGCTACCAGGCGCCATTCTCCCTGATCCTCCGTCGCGGCCGCTCGCGCGAGCCGCTGATCCAGGCCTTCCGCGACCAGTTGCGGACGCAGATGAGCCTGGCCTGAGCCCTAGAGATCGGCGTTGAGGGTGCGCGAGAACTGCTGCACCGCTTCTACCACCTTGTGCGTGCTCTCGCGGATGCCAAGGATCGCCGCGCCGGCCTCGTTGGCCAGCTCCACGCCGCGCCGCGCCTGTTCCTGGCTGTGCTGCATGTCGTCGATGACGCTGCGGGTGCCGGTCTGGATGCGACCGATCATGTCGGCGATCTCCTTGGTCGACTTGCTGGTGCGTTCCGCCAGTTGCCGCACCTCGTCGGCCACCACGGCGAAGCCGCGACCCTGGTCGCCGGCGCGGGCGGCCTCGATGGCGGCATTGAGGGCGAGCAGGTTGGTCTGCTCGGCGATCTCGCGGATGGTGTTGACGATCGAGGTGATCTGTTGCGAGTGCTGTGACAGTTCGCCGATGTTCAGCGAGGAAGCATCCAGGGTATTCGCGATCTTGAGCATTTCCTCCACCGCGCTCTGGATGATCAGCGCGCCGTGTTCGGCGACCGTGCGGGTCTCGGTGGACAGGGTATGGGCCTGGTGGGCGTTGTCCGCCTCGGCCTGGTAGCGGCGCATGCGGTCGCTGACATCGCTGGCGAACTTGACCACCTTGTAGAGCTTGCCGTCGGCGTCGTAGACCGGGTTGTAGCTGGCTTCCAGCCAGACCGGCTGGCCGTTGCGGTGGACCCGGCGGAACTGCCCGGTAACGTACTCGCCGCGGTTCAGGCGGCGCCAGAGGTCGGCGTACTGCGGGCCGTCGCGGTAGCCCGGTTCGCAGAACTGACGGTGGTTGGCGCTGGCCAGCTCGGCTCGGCCATAGCCCATGGTGGCGAGGAAGTTGTCGTTGGCCGCGAGGACATTGCCGTCGAGGTCGAACTCGATCATCGCCATCGAGCGGGACAGGGCATCCAGCTTGCTCTGCATCTCGTGTTCCTGGTGGACGATGGCATCGATGTCGCTGGCGTACTTGACCACCTTGAGCAGTCGACCCTGCCCGTCGCGTACGGGGTTGTAGGTGGCTTCCAGCCAGAGTGGCCGGCCCTCGCGGGTAATGCGCTTGCAGCGGCCGGAAAAGTGTTCGCCGCGCCGCAGGCGTTCCCAGAAGCGCCGGTAGTCTTCCGATTGCGCGTAGGCGCCGTCGCAAAGCTGGCGATGCGGTTTGCCGAGGATCTCGTCGCGGCGGTAGCCCAGCAGGGTCAGGAAATTCTCATTGGCATCGGTGATATTGCCGTCCGGATCGAACTCCACGCGCGCCATGGAGCGGTCCAGGGCCGCCATGTGCAGGCGCTCGGCGGCGAGTTGCTGTTGCAAGTCGGCGTTCATCTGTCGGTACTTGCGAGTGAACATGAGAAAAATCCTTGGATAGAGAGAGGGGCTCATCCCTGTCTTCGGCGCCGATGGGCGGGAGTTGAGAGGGTGGGACGATTGTATTTTTTCATCGAACGACAAAAATTCGTCGCTATTCTTAATGGGTGAAACAAATTACCGCCATTCGTCGGAAATATGACGTTTTTGCGAGTGAGAGGAAGCCCCTCCGCCTGTGGCACACTGGGCCCCTTCCAGGAGTCGTCCCATGCCACGTATCCGCTGCGAGCGTTGCGCTCGCCCCGCCAGCCATTGCCTCTGCGCGCTGATTCCCTCCTTGCCGTCGCGTACGCGGGTGCTGGTCCTGCAGCACCCCAGCGAGGTCGGGCACGCGTTGAATACCGCAGGATTGGCCGTCCTCGGCTTGTGCAATGCGGAGCTGCGGGTTGGCGAGCGTTTCGCCGAGGAGACCTGGCGGGTACCGGGCTACCGGGCCTGCCTGCTGTTTCCCGGCGAGCAGGCGCGTGCGCTGGCAGAGATGGCCGCCGAGGCCGCCGGCGAGCCCCTCCTGCTGGTGGTGCCGGACGGCACCTGGCGCAAGGCGCGCAAGCTCCTGCACCTGAACCCGGCCCTGGCGGCCCTGCCGCGGGTGAGCCTGGCCGAAGGCATGGCGTCGCGTTATCGCCTGCGCAAGGCGCCGGGAGAGGGCGCGCTGTCGACCATCGAAGCAATCGCTGCGGCGCTCGACGAACTGGAGGCGCCGCGTACCCACGAAGCCTTGCTGAAACCCTTCGATGCCCTGATCGAGGGGCAGATCGCGGCGATGGGCGAGGACACCTATCGGCGCAACCATCTCAGCCAGGAGCGCCGCCGCCGATAGCGGTCGAGCAGTTCCGGGATTGCCGTTTCGCGCCAGAACTCCGGGCTGACCATGCCGCTGGACATGCCGCCGTGGGCGTGGCGCGCGAGGTAGATCAAGGCATCGTATTCCAGCGGATGGCCGCTGAGGCGCTCGAAGGTCTCGCCGAGCAGGTGTTCCAGGGCCGCTGCGGAAGCCGGCCAGGACGCGTCCGCCAGTTGCCCGGCCATTTCCTGCCAGAGGTAGGGGTCGCCACGGCCGCCCCAGCGCGAGGGTTCCTGTTCGAAGAGTTCGGCGATGCGCAGTCTGGCCATGTCGGTCGGTCGTGTCTGTCGGAAACGAAAAGTATGCCCGATTGGCAGGGCCGCATGGGCGGAGTAGACTGCCGCGGTCTTTCCTTCCGTACGAGGTGTTCGTCCGATGCGCAATTGATGCTGCCGTGTCTGCACGGCCGGTTTTCCGTCCCTGGCCCGAGGGCCCGGGGGAATGCATGGCATCAAGGGGGTATCCATGACGAATACGTCGACCCTGACGCTCGATGGCGTCTCTTTCCAGCTGCCGGACGGCAGCCTTCTGTTTTCCGATCTCGACGAAACCTTCGACACCCGGCACACCGGGCTGGTGGGACGCAACGGCGTCGGCAAGTCGCTGCTCGCGCGCCTGCTCGCCGGACACTTGCAGCCGTCCAGCGGCAGCGTCCGGCGCCAGGGGCGCGTGCGCTACCTGGCGCAGCAGCTCGAACCGGCCGACTACCCGACCGTCGCCGATCTGGCCGGCGTCCGCCCATGGCTGGAGGCGCTGGCGCGGATCGAGGCGGGTAGCCTCGACGCCGCCGACTACGAATGCCTGGGCGAGCGCTGGGACATCCGCCAACGCCTGGCCGACGCCCTGGCCGCCGAGGGGCTCGGCCATCTCCGCGCGGACACCCCGAGCGAACGCCTGAGCGGCGGCGAATGCATGCGCGTAGCGCTGCTCGGCGCATTCCTCGACGACGCCGACTTTCTCATCCTCGACGAACCGAGCAACCCTCTCGACGGGCCGGCACGCGCTTTGCTGCGGGCGCGCCTGGCGGCATGGGACGGCGGCCTGCTGCTGGTCAGCCATGACCGCGAACTGCTGGAGGGCATGCAGCGGATCGTCGAGCTGTCGACCCTCGGCCTGCGCAGCTATGGCGGCGGCTATTCCTTCTACGCGCAGAGCCGGGAGGAGGCGCGCGAGGCCGCCGAACGTCGCCTGGACCAGCGTCGTCTGGAGCGCAAGCGGCAGACCCTGGCCATGCGCGAACAGCAGCAGCGCCAGGAGCGGCGCCAGGCCAGCGGCCGGCGCGAAGGCAAGACGGCGAACCAGGCGAAGATCCTGCTCGGTGGGTTCAGGGAACGTAGCGAGGTCAGCGCCGGCAAGCTGCGCAACGCCCACCAGGCGGAGCGCGAGCGTCTCGACCGCGAGGTGCGCGAGGCTGCCCGGGAGGTCGAGGAGGCGTCGCCGCTGCTGCTCGATTCGCCCGATGCCGAACTGGCGGCACAGCGCCGGATCGTCGAGTTGAAGGGCGCGGTCCTGCCGCATTTGCGCGGGCCGTTGCGCGAAATCGACCTGCTCCTGAGCGGTCCGCGACGGCTGGCACTGGTCGGCCCGAACTGCAGCGGCAAGTCGACCCTGCTGCGGCTGCTGGCCGGGCAACGGGCGCCGCTGGCGGGGACCTGCGCGGTGACGGTGGGCGCCGCCTATCTCGACCAGCGGCTGAGCGTGCTGGACCACGGGCGAGGCGTGCTGGAGCAGTTGCTGGAGGTCAATCGCAGTCGCGGCGAAAGCTGGCTGCGCACGCGCCTGGCGCAACTCGGCTTGCCGGCTGAACGGCTCGCCCAGCCGTGCGCGACGCTGAGCGGCGGCGAACGCCTGAAGGCGGCCCTGGCCCTGGTGCTCTACGCCGACCGGCCGGCGCAGCTGCTACTGCTCGACGAACCGGACAACCACCTCGACCTGGCTGCGCGCCAGGCCCTGGAAAGCATGCTCGGGCAGTACCGTGGGGCCTTGCTGGTGGTGTCCCACGACCCGGTGTTTCTCCGGCGACTGGCGCTGGATGGCGAACTGCGGGCTACTGCCGCGGGTTGGCGCCTGGAGGACCGATGAGCTGGCCATCCGCCGCGACCTGCAGGAGGCTGACTCCGCCGTGGCTGAAACCGATGGCGAGGAGTTTGTCGCTGACTGCCAGGCACAGCGGTATGGCGTCTGCCGTGCGGTAGCGCCAGCGACATTCGCCGCTGGCGAGGTCGCGTACCTCGACCTGACCATCGACCAGCGCCAGTGCGATCCATTGTCCGCCGGGCAACGGCGCGAAGGCGCTGACCTGGGCGGACAGGGTCGCGCCCCAGAGCGTGCCGCGGCTCTCCAGGTCGTAGCAGGTCAGGCGCTGGGTACCGTAGGCGTGATGCGGCGAGTTGTAGACCTTGGCGTTGAGCAGCAGGCGATTGCCCAGCAGGCAGCCGTGCAGGTTGTTGAAGTGCTCCGGGTGGCGCTCCAGGCGTAGCACTTCGCGGGTCTTGAAGGTCTGCGGGTCGAGGCGGAACAGGCCCTTGTCCTGGTGCTGCTCCGGCGGATTGCCGGCCAGGTAGAAGAAGGCTTCGCCACGGTCGATGCGCAGATGGTGGTTGAACAGGTCGTAGTGTCCGAGACGGCGCCTGTGGATGATCCGGCCGGCCGGGTCGAGCACGAGGTCTTCCAGGTCTTTGCCCTCGAGGGCGGTCTGGCGGGCGAGAAAACCGCCTTGGGCGGATTGCGCCAGCAGATGGCGGCAGTCGCTCAGGAGCAGCGGTTGTCCCGGTGTCAGCGGCACCTTGAACAGTCGCTGGGCGGCATACCCGAGTTGCAGATTGACCAGCAGGCTGTCGTCCGTGGCGTTATGGAAGACCTGCAGGCACTGGCCCCGTTCGGCCAGTTCGAAGCTGCGCAGGCTGTCGTCGGCCAGATTCCAGAGCTCGAGCCGGGGGTTGGCGCGGGCGATGGCCAGGCGTTGGCCGTCGAGAAAGCACAGGTCCCACACCGGTGGACGATGCAGGAACCGCCGATCTTTGCCCAGGGCGAGGTTTTCCAGGATCGGCAGCGCTGCTTCGCGTTGTGTCGAGGCAGGGTAGAGGGCCCAGTCGAAGGGCAGGCGGGTGCCGGGCAGGTCGTCCAGCACCAGTGGGGCGTCGACCGGAAAGGCTAGCGAATGGCGCTGGCGGAACAACGGTCGGTCCTCCAGGTCGTCGCTGGGGGCGACGGTGAAGGTCAGGCGCCGGCCGTCGTCCTCGAAGTCGCAGGCGAGCACTTCGCGGTTGTCGGCGAGCAGCGATTGGGTCTTGCCGCTCGCGTAGTCCCAGGCCAGCAGACCGCCTTCGAAGAAGGCGCCGCCGTCGTAGCGTCCGCCGCCGATCACCAGTACGGGCCGGCTCGGGTGCCAGGCGATGGCGTTGAGCGGAAAGCCCAGGTCCGGCAGGACGGCGATGCATTCGAGGTCGCCGCCGCGGTACAGGCGCAGGCTCTGTTCGTAGACGTCGAGCTGTCGGCCCGGGTGTTGCCCATGAAAGGCGCTGGCCACCGCAAGGAGCGCGCCGCCGGGAGCCTGGAACACGGCGTAGGGCTCGCCGATGTCGGCGAAGGCGCAAGCGGGCAGCCTGCGGCCGGAAGGAAGCGGGGAGTTGGGCATGGGCGATACCGGGAAAAAGAGTCGGGCGCAGTGTCGTTCATTCGTCGTTTCGGGAAAAGCATGGGAAGAGCGGCTGTTCCGACCGGTCGTTTTCTTCTAGGATGGCGCTCCCTTCCTCCCTCGCCGCCGCCGCTGTGCACCGTCCATGCGTTGATTCGCGCCACGGGCATCCAGGCGACGAACCTCAGCGTGGCGCCCGGCCTGGCGGTCGCGGCTGCCTTTCGTTCTACCTGGAATCTTTCGGATAAAGGAATCCAGCATGCACATTCGCAAGCGCGTCGACGCCGACAACACGGCATTGGTCGACCTGTGGGAACGTTCCGTCCGCGCGACCCACGACTTTCTCAGTGAAGCGGACATCGTCGAGCTTTACCCACAGGTCCGCGACCTGTACCTGCCGGCCGTCGAGGTCTGGGTGCTGGTCGACGACGACGGCGTGGCCCAGGGCTTCATCGGCCTGAACCAGGCGCATGTCGAGATGCTCTTCGTCGAACCCGGGCTGCGCGGCCGGGGTATCGGCCGACGCCTGCTCGATCATGCGCGGGCGACCTGGCCGCGCCTGAGCGTCGATGTCAACGAGCAGAACCCGCAGGCCTGCGGCTTCTATCGACACTATGGGTTCCGCCAGACCGGCCGCTCCGCGACCGACTCGGCGGGGCGGCCGTTCCCGCTGCTGCACATGAGCCTGTAGGAGGACGCGGCNGCCGCGCAACATCCGGAAAAGTTTTCCCCGGCCAGATGCTTTCAACTGCAAGCATCCGTTTGAGACAGGTCAAACGTTGCGGCGCAGGCCTGCCCGATAGTTCTGTTCATCAGAACGAGGCGCAGGAATCCCATGAACGGCATCCCACCCCTGTCTTCCCGCGACGCCCATGCCAGCCCGCCGCAACGGGTGCTGGAACGATTGCACAGCTCCGCCGCCGGCCTGGACGCGGACGAAGCCGCCCGCCGCCTGGCGGCGCACGGCTACAACCGATTGCCCGCGCCGAAACGCCAGGGGCCGCTGCTGCGCTTGCTGCGGCAGTTCCACAACGTCCTGCTGTACATGATGCTGTTCGCCTCGCTGGTCACCGCGCTGCTCGGCTTCTGGGTGGACAGTGCGGTAATCCTCCTGGCGGTGGTGGTCAACGCGCTGATCGGTTTCGTCCAGGAGGGCAAGGCGGCCAACGCGCTGGACGCCATCCGCGACATGCTTTCGCTGCATGCCCTGGTCCTGCGCGACGGCCAGCGCCAGGCGCTGGACGCCGAACGCCTGGTACCGGGCGACGTGGTGCTGCTGGCCTCCGGCGACCGGGTGCCGGCCGACCTGCGGCTGTTCGAAACGAAGAACTTCCATGTCGACGAGTCGGCCCTGACCGGCGAGTCGGTGCCGGTGGAGAAGGGCTGCGTCGCGGTGGCCATCGACGCGCTGCTCGGCGACCGCCGTTGCATGGCCTATTCCGGCACCCTGGTGACCAGCGGCCAGGCGCGCGGAGTGGTGGTCGCCACCGCCGGGGATACCGAACTGGGCCGGATCGGTACGCTGTTGCGCGAAGTCCGCACCCTGGCCACTCCGCTGCTGCGACAGATCGCCAGCTTCAGTCGCTGGCTGGCCCTGGCGATCCTGCTGCTGGCCGGCGCCACTTTCGTCCTCGGCACCCTCTGGCAGGGCCAGCCGATGGTGGACATGTTCATGCTGGTGGTGGCGCTGACCGCCTCGGCGATTCCCGAGGGACTGCCGGCGATCATGACGGTGATCCTCGCCCTCGGCGTACAGCGCATGGCCCGGCGCAACGCCATCGTCAGCCGCCTGCCGGCGGTGGAGACGCTGGGTTCGGTGACGGTGATCTGCTCGGACAAGACCGGCACCCTGACCCGCAACGAGATGACCGTGCAGCGTATCGTCACCGCCGACCAGGTAATCGAGGTCAGCGGCGCCGGTTACGCCCCGCTGGGTGGTTTCAGCCACAACGGCGAAGGCCTCGATCCCGCCGGACGCGACGATCTGCAGGAGATCGGTCGCGCGGCGCTGTTGTGCAACGAGGCGCGCCTGCACCAGGAGGGCGAGGCATGGCAACTGGAGGGCGACCCCACCGAAGGCGCGCTGCTCAGCCTCGGCCTCAAGCTGGGCCTCGATCCGCAGGCGCTGGCGGCGGAACGGCCACGCAGCGATGCGATTCCGTTCGAGTCCGAGCATCGCTTCATGGCCACCCTGCACCACGACCACGCAGGCCAGGCGATGGTCTACCTGAAGGGCGCGCCGGAGCGCATCCTCGACATGTGCGAGGCTGAACGGGTGGGCGACTCGGTGCGGCCGCTGGACCCGGACTACTGGCGGCGCCTGGCCACCGACACCGCCGCTCGCGGCCTGCGCCTGCTGGCCATCGCCCGACGGGCGATGCCGGCGGAGCAGCGCACGCTGGATTTCGCCGACGTGGAACATGGCTTCACCCTGCTGGCCCTGGTGGGCATCATCGACCCTCCGCGCGAGGAAGCCGTGGCCGCGGTCGCCGAATGCCAGGCGGCGGGTATCGCGGTGAAGATGATCACCGGCGACCACGTCGACACCGCGCGGGCGATCGGCGCCATGCTCGGGATCGGCATCGACCGGCCGGCGCTGACCGGCGCGGAGATCGAGTTGCTCGACGACCAGCGCCTGCGCGAAGTGCTGCCGGGCGTCGATGTGTTCGCCCGCGCCAGCCCTGAGCACAAGCTGCGCCTGGTGCAGGCCCTGCAGGCCAGCGGCGAGGTGGTGGCGATGACCGGCGACGGGGTCAACGATGCGCCGGCGCTGAAGCGCGCCGACGTCGGCGTAGCGATGGGCAACAAGGGCACCGAGGCGGCCAAGGAGGCGGCCGAGGTGGTCCTCGCCGACGACAATTTCGCCACCATCGCCAATGCCGTGCGCGAGGGAAGGGCGGTCTACGACAACCTGAAGAAATTCATCCTCTTCATGCTGCCGACCAACGGTGGCGAGGCGCTGATCGTGATCGCCGCGATCCTGTTCCAGTTGACCCTGCCGATGACGCCGGCGCAGATCCTCTGGATCAACATGGTCACCTCCAGCACCCTGGGCCTGGCGCTGGCCTTCGATCCGGCCGAGCGCGGCCTGATGCAGCGTCCGCCGCGTCCGCCGGCGGAGCCCCTGTTGTCGCTGTTCTTCGTCTGGCGGGTGCTGCTGGTCTCGCTGCTGATGATGGCGGGCGCCCTGGGCCTGTTCCTCTGGGAGCTGGAGCATGGCACCGGGCTGGAGAGCGCGCGGACCATGGCGGTGAACAGCGTGGTGGTGTGCGAGATGTTCTACCTGCTCAATAGCCGGCATATCTACGATTCGGTGCTCAGCCGCGAGGGCCTGTTCGGCAACCGCCAGGTCTTGCTGGCGATCGCCGCCTGCGTGGTGCTGCAACTGCTCTATACCTACGCGCCGCCGTTGCAGGCGCTGTTCGGCTCGGTCGGCCTGGCCCCGGGCGAGTGGGCGCGGGTGCTGCTGGCCGGGCTCGGCCTGTTCTGCGTCGCCGAACTGGAAAAGTGGCTATGTCGCCGGGTCCGTGCCCGGCAGGCCTGACGCCGCGAGGTCGCCCCCTTGGCCGCGGCGCTGTGCCTTTGCGCGTGCGCCGCGCACAGACGTCTGCGCCTCGGATCGCCCGGCCGAGAGCGGTCGCACGCGTGGCGATGGGCCGACAGTGAACCCGGGGACCAGGTGTGACTGGGTATTCAGTTCGCATAAAATGTGATCTAGATCACATTTAAACGTTTGCTTACCCTCTAGGACGGGTATCGTACTAGGTGCATCAAACGCTGCGGTCTATTGTTAAGTGGGACTGAAATGTGCCTTTCCGGCACAACGCCAACTCTATAGAGTGGGCTGACTGGACATCTTCAGGGGTCGTCGGGCACGGGCGCATGCGCCTCGGCAGGAAGCCGGGATTCTCGGACTGCCGTACAACGTGCCGGATATCGGGTGCCGAATCCATATTTGGCTGATTGGTTAATAGTTTAAGAAGAACGTAGCGCTATGGCCTTGGTTGACGGTTTTCTTGAGCTGGAACGCTCAAGTGGAAAATTGGAGTGGAGCGCCATCCTGCAGAAGATGGCGAGCGACCTTGGATTCTCGAAGATCCTGTTCGGCCTGTTGCCTAAGGACAGCCAGGACTACGAGAACGCCTTCATCGTCGGCAACTACCCGGCCGCCTGGCGCGAGCATTACGACCGGGCTGGCTACGCGCGGGTCGACCCGACGGTCAGTCACTGTACCCAGAGCGTACTGCCGATTTTCTGGGAACCGTCCATCTACCAGACGCGAAAGCAGCACGAGTTCTTCGAGGAAGCCTCGGCCGCCGGCCTGGTGTATGGGCTGACCATGCCGCTGCATGGTGCTCGCGGCGAACTCGGCGCGCTGAGCCTCAGCGTGGAAGCGGAAAACCGGGCCGAGGCCAACCGTTTCATGGAGTCGGTCCTGCCGACCCTGTGGATGCTCAAGGACTACGCACTGCAGAGCGGTGCCGGACTGGCCTTCGAACATCCGGTCAGCAAACCGGTGGTTCTGACCAGCCGGGAGAAGGAAGTGTTGCAGTGGTGCGCCATCGGCAAGACCAGTTGGGAGATATCGGTTATCTGCAACTGCTCGGAAGCCAATGTGAACTTCCATATGGGAAATATTCGGCGGAAGTTCGGTGTGACCTCCCGCCGCGTAGCGGCCATTATGGCCGTTAATTTGGGTCTTATTACTCTCTGATCTTGCCTCTCAGGTCGGCGAGCTGGCGATCGGTAATTTGCCCTTCTATATAGAAATGCAAAAGCAGATATATAGGGAAGGGCAGGTTCTCGCCATTCTCGAAACGACTGCCGCAGGATTGGCTTATCCCGAAGCGGCTCCAGAAAGTTTCCTGGCTTTCCCGTCGGGCGGTGCGGGTGGCCTTTGCCCGGAAGGCCATGTTTTGGGGCTGTGTTCTCTCGTGTGAAGCCATTGCTCTGATCTTTTCGGACGTTTCTTCGAGCCTAGCAAGGGTCCGGGTTCACCGAAATCTATCTCATTTGCTAGTTATAAAATTATGAAATTTGCATAAATTCTTCAGCTTCCTATTTGGAGGAAGTGAAGATGATCGTACAAATTGGTCGGCGCGAAGAGTTCGATAAAAAACTGCTGGGCGAGATGCACAAGTTGCGTGCTCAAGTGTTCAAGGAGCGCAAAGGCTGGGACGTTAGTGTCATCGACGAGATGGAAATCGATGGTTATGACGCACTCAGTCCTTATTACATGTTGATCCAGGAAGATACTCCTGAAGCCCAGGTTTTCGGTTGCTGGCGAATTCTCGATACCACTGGCCCCTACATGCTGAAGAACACCTTCCCGGAGCTTCTCCACGGCAAGGAAGCGCCTTGCTCGCCGCACATCTGGGAACTCAGCCGTTTCGCCATCAACTCTGGACAGAAAGGCTCGCTGGGCTTTTCCGACTGTACGCTGGAGGCGATGCGCGCGCTGGCCCGCTACAGCCTGCAGAACGACATCCAGACGCTGGTGACGGTAACCACCGTAGGCGTGGAGAAGATGATGATCCGTGCCGGCCTGGACGTATCGCGCTTCGGTCCGCACCTGAAGATCGGCATCGAGCGCGCGGTGGCCTTGCGCATCGAACTCAATGCCAAGACCCAGATCGCGCTTTACGGGGGAGTGCTGGTGGAACAGCGACTGGCGGTTTCATGACGGGGACCTGTCGGCTCGCGCCGGCGCGTTCTCTGTCGGAGAGGGAGCGCCTGGCGTCGATGCCGAATCCGCTGTAAAGCGAGTCCGACCCGCTCCGGACTCGCTATCAGGCATCCCCGGACCAGGGCGCCGGGCTGCCGAACAGGCGTCCCATGGCGCCACGCAAACCCATTTCCCGCAGTACTTCGAGTTCACCGAGGGTTTCCACCTGTTCCGCGATCAACGGTAGATCGATGCTGTGGGTGGTGCGATAGACCGCTTCGATGAACAACCGCTTGTCGCCTTCCCGGTCGACGGCGTGCAGGTAGCAGCCGTCCAGCTTGAGGTAGGCCAGCCCCAGATGGGTAAGGTTGCCGATCAGGCTGAAGCGGCCGCCGAAATGCTGCAGGCCGAGACCGCAGCCCAGTTCGCGCAGGACCTGGCTGAGGCGTTCCAGTTCGGCCGCGGCTGGCAGGTGCCGCTCGTCCAGTTCCAGGGTCAGCTGGCGCGCCTCCTGCGGATGCGCCTTGAGCAGGGCCAGTAGCGGGGCAAACGTCTGCGCATTGCGGACACTGGCGGCCGACAGGCTCAGCGCCAGCGGCCGTGGATGGCGCCGCAGGTGCTCCAGGCTCTGTTCGAGCATCGCCAGGTCCAGGCGCGCGGCCCAGCCGAAACGTTCTATCCAGGGCAGGAAGCGCCCGGCGGCGATGGCCGTGGCCTGCGGGTCGAGCAGACGCGCGAGGACCTTGTGGTGGAGGACGCGCTGGGTGTCCAGGCAGTCCACCACCGGCTGGAAATAGAGCAGCAGGCGGCGCTCCGTCAGGGCCTGGTCGATCCAGTCGTGCCAGTCCTGGCTATCGTTGAGCGCCGCGAGCGCGGTGCCGTCCTGGCTCGCCCAGGGCTGGGCGGGCTGGCTTTCGGCCTGGGCCAGGGCCTGGTCGGCACGGGCCAGGAGATCCGCGGGCGAGTCGCCTTCGGCGAACGCGCTGATACCGAGATAGGCGACCGGCGTGAGATCGCTGGCACCGGTGCGAGCAAGGTTCTCCAGGCCTTCGCAGAGTTCCTCGGCCAGGCGTTCGGCCTGCTCGCGGGAGCAACCGGGAGCCAGCACGGCGAACTCGCCGCCGCGGCTGCGGGCCAGCAGCCAGTCGGTGCGCCCTTGCTGGCCGCAGGAGTCGACCAGCAAGCGGGCGACCGCCTGGATCAATTCATCCGTGCGTTGCCCGCCGAGACGCTGGTTGAGCCCGTTCAGGTCGTTCAGGCGCAGCAGCAGGAGCTGCCCGGCATGCTCGTGCTCGCCGGCACCCAGCTGTTCGTTGAGGCGGGCGTCGAACAGGCGCCGGTTGGGCAGGCCGGTGAGACTGTCCTGGTAGGCCTGGGCGCGTAGCTTGTCGCTACGCGCGGCCTCCTCGGCGAACAGCGTGCGAAGTTTCTCCACCATCTGGTTCATCGCCTGCACCACGCGGCGCAGCTCCGGCGTGCGCGGCAGCCTGGGCAGGCTGAGGAATTCCCGCCGGCTGATGGCATGGGCCTGGCGCACCATCTGGTCGAGCGGGCGCAGTTGGCGGCGCAGCAGCCAGCCGCCAAGCAGCAGGCTCGCCGCGCCGCAGGCCAGCAACCAGTAGAGGCTGCCCAGGGCGCTGTCCCACAGGCGCGCCAGGGCGAATTGCGGATGGCTGACCACCTCGACCCGCGCCGCCTGTTCCCAGCCGCGCATGATCAGCGCGTCGCCACCCTGGGGCTGGAGATCCACCAGGCGTTCGAACCAGCCGGGCACCGTACGCTCGGCATGCGCCTGCACGCGCTCGACCAGCGGCTTGCCGCTCTTGATGTCGATCACCCGGATGCTGGCGAAGTAGCCGCTGTCGAAGATCGAGCTGACCATCAGTTGCACCATCGCCGGGTCGTCCACGTGTGGCGTCAGGGACAGGCCGAGGGCGGTGGCGGCGTCCTGGGCGTGGGAGCGCAACTGGCCGCGCAACTGCTCGCGGGAGTTCTCCACGCTGCTGACGAAGCTGCCGCTGAAGGCGACGACGAGGAACAGGCAGATGGCGAGGAACAATTGCTTGAGCAGTGACATTCAATCCTCCTTGGGTGCGTCGAGGTCGAGGCCTTCGGCGCGCATCTTGGTCAGCAGGTCCTGCCAGCGCGACAGCTTCTTGCTGTCGCCGGTCCGGCGTCCGCCGTCGGCGCCGGGCAGCCAGAGGCCCTCGGCATTGAAGGCGTACACCGGCAACAGGTCGTCACGTTGCGAAGCGGGGCGGATCTCGCCGATCAGGTTGTCCAGCACCAGTGGGTCGGCGCCCGGGCTGGCGTACCAGGTCAGCACCATGTGCGCCTGGTTCAGGCGCAGGGCCTTGACGTAGGTGATGCGCAGCTTGTCGCTGGCGACGCCGAGGCGACGCAGGGTCACGTACTTGGCGATGGCGTAGTCCTCGCAGTCGGCGGCGCCCTTGACCAGCGCCTCGACCGGAGTCGCCCAATAGTCTTCCTGTTGCCAGATCTCGATGTCGTCGGTGAAACGCAGCGACCGGTTGAAGAAGTCGTTGACCGCGCGCAGCTTGGCCGCTTCGTCGAGCGTGCCGCCCTGTTCGAGCAGGCGGCCCCAGTCGCCCAGGCGTGATTTCGCCGCGCCCAGCTCGCCGTAGCGCTGCTCGGCACGGCTCAGTATCGACTCCAGGTCCCACTGCGCCAGCGCCGCGCCGACTGCCAGCAGCAATGTCGCCGCCAGCGACAGCAGCCAGGGGGCGTAGGCCCTGGGGCAGGGCCGGCGGGCGCCGGGGGTTGGGGACATCGAGCGGGCTCCGGAAGGACTCAGCGAAGTCTACGAGAGCGCCGGGCGGCCTGCCAGCGCGGGGTGTCCGGCGAAACTGACAGGATTGTCATTCAGGGGTCAGGGTGGGGTCCCGCTGCGCTGCTTATAAAGAAGAACGAAGTCGGCCGCGCGAGGCCGGCCACTGGGAAAGGTGGACAGATGCAGGCGTTGCGCAGTGGTGGGGGACGGGTCCTGGTGGGCGTGCTGGCGGCGGGCCTGGTCGCCTTCGGCGGTTGGGCATGGCTCGGCGGCGACGCCGGGGCGAAGGCGGCGCCCGCGCCGGCCAGGGTCCCGGTGAACGTGGCGCGGGTGGAGCGGCGCGACGTCGAGCAACAGGTCAGCGGCATCGGCACGGTGACTTCGTTGCACAACGTGGTGATCCGCACCCAGATCGACGGCCAGTTGACCCGCCTGCTGGTGAGCGAAGGGCAGATGGTCGAGGCGGGCGAGTTGCTGGCGACCATCGATGACCGCGCCGTCGTCGCCGCGCTGGAGCAGGCTCAGGCCTCCAGGGCGAGCAACCAGGCCCAGCTGAAATCCGCCGAGCAGGACCTGCAACGCTACCGCAGCCTGTATGCCGAGCGTGCGGTGTCGCGCCAACTGCTGGACCAGCAGCAGGCGACGGTCGACCAGTTGCGCGCGACCCTGAAGGCCAACGATGCCACCATCAACGCCGAGCGGGTGCGCCTGTCCTACACCCGGATCACCTCGCCGGTATCCGGCAAGGTCGGTATCCGCAACGTCGATGTCGGCAACCTGGTGCGGGTCGGCGACAGTCTCGGCCTGTTCAGCGTGACCCAGATCGCACCGATCTCCGTAGTCTTCTCCCTGCAACAGGAACAGTTGCCCCAGTTGCAGGCGCTGCTCGGCGGCGAGGCGGCGGTGCGCGCCTACAGCCGCGACGGCGGGAGCGCGCTGGGCGAGGGCCGGTTGCTGACCATCGACAACCAGATCGACAGTTCCACCGGTACCATCCGCGTGCGCGCCTCCTTCGATAACCGCCAGGCCCGGCTCTGGCCCGGGCAGTTCGTCGCGGTGAGCCTGCACACCGGGGTCCGGCGCGACCAGTTGGTGCTGTCGAGCAAAGCGGTGCGCCGCGGCCTGGAGGGCAATTTCGTCTACCGGGTCGCCGCCGACCGGGTCGAGGCGGTGCCAGTGCGGGTGCTCCAGGACATCGACGGCCTCAGTGTGGTGGAAGGCCTGGCCAGCGGTGACCAGGTGGTGGTGGACGGCCACTCGCGGCTGATGCCCGGCGCCCTGGTCGATATCCAGGAGCCGCGCCCGAGCCTGGCTCAGGCGGCGGAGCGGCAGCCGTGACGCCGCGCGCCGGGATTTCCGGCTGGTGCGTACGGCACCCGATCGCCACCGCGCTGCTGACCCTGGCCTCGCTGCTGCTGGGGCTGCTGGCGTTCCTCCGGCTCGGTGTGGCGCCGTTGCCGGAGGCGGACTTCCCGACCATCCAGATCAACGCCTTGCTGCCCGGCGGTAGCCCGGAAACCATGGCCTCGTCGGTGGCCACCCCCTTGGAAGTGCAGTTCAGCGCGATTCCCGGGGTCACCGAGATGACTTCCAGCAGCGCCCTGGGCACCACCACCCTGACCCTGCAGTTCAGCCTCGACAAGAGCATCGACGTCGCCGCCCAGGAGGTCCAGGCGGCGATCAACGCCGCGGCCGGGCGGCTGCCGGTGGACATGCCGAACCTGCCGACCTGGCGCAAGGTCAACCCGGCGGACAGCCCGATCATGATCCTGCGGGTCAACTCGGAGATGATGCCGCTGATCGAACTCAGCGATTACGCCGAGACCATCCTCGCCCGCCAGCTCAGCCAGGTGAACGGCGTGGGGCAGATCTTCGTGGTCGGCCAGCAGCGCCCGGCGATCCGCATCCAGGCCCAGCCGGAAAAGCTCGCCGCCTACCAGCTGACCCTGGCCGACCTGCGCCAGTCGTTGCAGTCGGCCAGCGTCAACCTGGCCAAGGGCGCGCTCTACGGCGAGGGGCGGGTGTCGACCCTCGCGGCCAACGACCAGTTGTTCAACGCCAGCGACTATGACGACCTGGTGGTCGCCTACCGCCAGGGCGCGCCGGTGTTCCTCAAGGACGTGGCGCGGATCGTCTCGGCGCCCGAGGACGACTACGTGCAGGCCTGGCCGAACGGTGTGCCCGGGGTGGCACTGGTGATCCTCCGCCAGCCTGGGGCGAACATCGTCGATACCGCCGACGCGATCCAGGCCGCATTGCCGCGCCTGCGCGAGATGCTCCCGGCGACCATCGAGGTAGACGTGCTCAACGATCGCACCCGGACCATCCGCTCGTCGCTGCACGAGGTCGAACTGACCCTGCTGCTGACCATTGGCCTGGTGGTGCTGGTGATGGGCCTGTTCCTCCGCCAGCTGTCGGCGACCCTGATCGTCGCCACGGTGCTGGCGGTGTCCCTGAGCGCCAGCTTCGCGGCGATGTACGTGCTCGGCTTCACCCTCAACAACCTGACCCTGGTGGCGCTGATCATCGCCGTCGGCTTCATCGTCGACGACGCCATCGTGGTCGTGGAGAACATCCACCGACACCTGGAAGCGGGCGCCTCGAAGGTCGAGGCGGCGCTCAAGGGCGCGGCGGAGATCGGCTTTACCGTGATTTCCATCAGCTTCTCGCTGATCGCCGCGTTCATTCCCCTGCTGTTCATGGGCGGGATCGTCGGCCGGCTGTTCCGCGAATTCGCGGTCAGCGTGACGGTGGCGATCCTGATCTCGGTGCTCGCTTCGCTGACCCTGGCGCCGATGCTGGCTTCGCGCTTCATGCCGGCATTGCGGCATGCCGACGCGCCGAGAAAGGGCTTCGCCGAATGGCTGACCGGCGGATACGAGCGCGGCCTGCGCTGGGCGCTCGGGCACCAGCGGCTGATGCTGGTCGGCTTCGCCTTTACCGTGCTGGTGGCGGTGGCCGGCTACGTCGGGATTCCCAAGGGTTTCTTCCCCTTGCAGGACACCGCCTTCGTCTTCGGCACGAGCCAGGCTGCCGAGGATATCTCCTACGACGACATGGTCGCCAAGCACCGGCAACTGGCCGAGATCATCGCCAGCGACCCGGCGGTGCAGAGCTACAACCATGCGGTGGGCGTCACCGGCGGTAGCCAGAGCCTGGCCAACGGACGTTTCTGGATCGTCCTCAAGGACCGTGGCGAGCGCGATGTCTCGGTCGGCGAGTTCATCGACCGGCTGCGCCCGCAACTGGCGAAGGTGCCGGGAATCATGCTCTACCTGCGCGCGGCGCAGGACATCAACCTCAGTTCCGGACCCTCGCGGACCCAGTACCAGTACGCCCTGCGCAGCAGCGACAGCACCCAGCTGGCGCTCTGGGCGCAACGCCTCACCGAGCGCCTGAAGCAGGTGCCGGGGCTGATGGATGTGTCCAACGACCTGCAGGTCGGCGCCAGCGTCACCGCGCTGGACATCGACCGGGTGGCCGCGGCGCGTTTCGGCCTCAGCGCCGAGGATGTCAGCCAGACCCTCTACGACGCCTTCGGCCAGCGCCAGGTCGGCGAGTACCAGACCGAGGTCAACCAGTACAAGGTGGTCCTCGAACTCGATGCGCGCCAGCGCGGCCGCGCGGAAAGCCTGGACTGGTTCTACCTGCGCTCGCCGCTGAGCGGCGAGATGGTCCCGCTGTCGGCCATCGCCAAGGTCGCGGCGCCGCGCTCCGGGCCGCTGCAGATCAACCACAACGGCATGTTCCCGGCGGTCAACCTGTCCTTCAACCTGGCTGCCGGGGTGTCCCTCGGCGAGGCGGTGCAGGCGGTGCAGCGCGCCCAGGAGGAGATCGGCATGCCCTCGACCATTATCGGCGTGTTCCAGGGCGCGGCGCAGGCCTTCCAGAGTTCGCTGGCCTCGCAACCGCTGCTGATCCTCGCCGCGCTGATTGCGGTGTACATCATCCTCGGGGTGCTCTACGAGAGTTTCGTGCATCCGCTGACGATCCTTTCGACCCTGCCCTCGGCGGGGATCGGCGCGGTGTTCCTGCTCTGGGCCTGGGGCCAGGACTTCTCGATCATGGCGCTGATCGGCATCGTGCTGCTGATCGGCATCGTCAAGAAGAACGGCATCCTCATGGTCGACTTCGCCATCGTCGCCCAGCGCGAGCAGGGCATGAGCGCGGAGCAGGCGATCTACCAGGCCTGCCTGACCCGTTTCCGGCCGATCATGATGACCACCCTGGCCGCGCTGCTGGGCGCGATACCCCTGATGATCGGCTTCGGCACCGGTTCCGAGCTGCGCCAGCCTCTGGGCATCGCGGTGGTCGGCGGGCTGCTGGTGAGCCAGGTGCTGACCCTGTTCAGCACGCCGGTGGTATACCTGGCCCTGGAGCGGCTGTTCCACCGGCGCGGGGCGACGACCTCGGACGGCGGAACCGCTGGGGCGACGGCGACATGAGGCGTAACGGACACGGCTTTCCTGGACGGCGGCGCGTGGCTAGGATGCAGGCAGGCATGCGTCCCGCCCGGGATGCGAAGGCGAACAGAGGATCGGGCGATAGATGCGGGTACTGATTGTCGAGGACGAGGCGAAGACGGCGGACTACCTGAACCGTGGCCTCAGTGAACAGGGGTTCACCGTGGACCTGGCGGACAACGGCATCGACGGTCGCCACCTGGCGCTCCATGGCGAGTACGACGTGATCGTGCTCGACGTGATGCTGCCGGGCGTCGACGGCTACGGCGTTCTGCGGGCGTTGCGCGAGCGGCGGCAGACCCCGGTGATCATGCTCACCGCGCGCGAGCGCGTGGAAGACCGGGTGCGCGGGCTGCGCGAGGGCGCCGACGACTACCTGATCAAGCCGTTCTCCTTCCTCGAACTGGTCGCCCGCCTGCAGGCCCTGACCCGGCGCGGCGGCAACCACGAAAGCCATTCGCAGATGCGCATCGCTGACCTGTCCATCGACCTGCTCAGCCGCAAGGTCTTCCGCGGCAACACTCGCCTGGAGCTGACTGCCAAGGAGTACGCGCTGCTCTGCGTGCTGGCCCAGCGCAGCGGCGAGATCCTATCGAAGACGGCGATCGCCGAACTGGTCTGGGACATCAACTTCGATACCGACACCAATGTCGTGGAGGTGGCGATCAAGCGCCTGCGCGCCAAGCTCGACGGTCCGTTCGAGAACAAGCTGCTGCATACCATCCGGGGCATGGGCTACGTCCTGGAGAACCGTGCGCTGGCGGAGTCGGGCTGAGGTGGGCATGTCCTTGTCGACCCGCCTGGCGGGAATGTTCGCCGGCGCCGCGGTGGTGATCTTCGCCCTCATCGGCACCATGCTCTATTGCATCCTCGACCGCCAGACCGAGCGCCTGCAGCAGGGCGAGGTGGACGTGCGCTTCAACATGGTCTCGCGGATGCTCGACCATCCCGACCTGGCCGAGCGCTGGCCGCACCTGCAGGGCAAGCTGGACAACCTGAGCCAGGAGTACGAGCTGATTCGTTTCTGGATCGACAGCGACGACCCGCGCTATCACTACGGGCGCTTCAGCGAACCGGTGCAGCGGCTGATCGCCGATGGCGCCGGCCGCTACGAACTGGAGTTGCCGGAGCACCGGTACGCGCTGACCGCGCGGGTCGGCGTGTTGCCGGCGCGCGAGGGGCGGCCGCGGCTGACCTACGTCACCGCCATCGACAGCGCGGCGTTCCATGAGGCGCGGACCTCCACCCTGAAATGGCTGCTCGGCCTGTCCGCCCTCGGTGTGCTGCTGGCCTCGTTGCTTGGCCACTGGATCGCCCGCCTGGGCCTGTGGCCAGTGCATCGGCTCTCCGAGGAGGCCCGGCGGATCAGCCCGCGGCAGTTGTCGCAGCGCTTGCAGCTCTCGCCGCTGCCGGCCGAGCTGCGCGAACTGGTGGGAGCGTTCAACGGCGCCCTGGACCGCCTGGAGCAGGCCTACGTGCGCCTGGAGTCGTTCAATGCCGACGTCGCCCACGAGCTGCGCACGCCATTGACCAACCTGATCGGCCAGACCCAGGTGGCGTTGTCCCGCGAACGCAGCGGCGAACATTACGAAGAGGTCCTGCAATCCAACCTGGAGGAGCTGGAGCGGCTGCGGGCGATCGTCAACGACATGCTGTTCCTCGCCCGCGCCGACCAGGGACGCCTGGCCTGCGAGCGCGAGGAAACCTCGCTGGCCGGCGAGATCGCGACTACGGTGGATTTCCTCGAGGTGATCTTCGACGAGGCTGGGGTTGGCATCGAGGTGCGCGGCGAGGCCCGCGCGCTGGTCGAGCGCGCCCTGTTCCAGCGGGCGGTGACCAACCTGCTGTACAACGCCGCTCAGCACACCGCCGCCGGCGGCACGCTGCGGGTCGGCGTCGAGCGGCGTGGCGACGAAGTGCGGGTGGCGGTGAGCAACCCCGGCGTGCCGATCGCCGACGAGCACCGCAGGCACCTGTTCGAGCGCTTCTATCGGGTCGACGCGGCGCGCAGCAACAGCGAGGCCAACCACGGCCTCGGCCTGTCCATCGTCAAGGCGGTGGCGAGCATGCACGGCGGTTCGGTGTTCGTCGACAGCGCGGACGGCTGGAACACCTTCGGCTTCACCGTGCTGAGCCCCGAGCGGCGCGGGCCCGGCGACCGCTTGCCGCTGGGCGAGGGCGATCCGGCGCTGTCCTGAGCGGGCCCTCAGGCGTCGTGCGGCGGGCGGGTCTTCTGGCGGAGGATATAGATGCTGACCAGTACCGCGCTGGTCAGCATGAAGCCCTGGGCCCAGGGGCGTCGGACCAGGTAGCAGGAAAGGGCGATGCTGGCCCACATCAGGCCGATGGCGTAGACCTTGCCCTTGAGCGGGATGCCTTCGCCGTCGAGATAGTCGCGGATCCACGGGCCGAGCCGTGGATGGCCGACCAGCCAGTGGTAGAAGCGCGGCGAGCTACGCATGAAGCAGGCCGCCGCGAGGAGCAGGAAAGGCGTGGTCGGCAGCACCGGCAGGAAGATGCCGATCACGCCCAGGGCTACGCTTAGGAAACCCACGGCCTGGAGGCTATAGCGCACCCAGACGCGAGCGCTCGGGCGAATTTCCCGCTGCGCCACCGCGGCGCTCCTTAGTGCGTGCGCGGCTTGAGCAGGGCGGGCTTTTCTTCCGGCGCCTGGCAGAGCAGGAACAGGTTGGTCAGCAGGTCGGGAATCTGCGCGACCATGTCGTCCACCAGGTGGCGGTCGCGGGCGATCTCGTCGAACTCGGGCTGCTCGTCGAACAGGCCGGAGCCGACCATGATCGGCAGCAGCAGCTCGCTGACTTCCTCCTCGGCCTGCTCGAACCAGACTTCCTCGCGAAGGAACACGCCTTCCATGAAGCCGATGCACCAGCCGCGCAGGTCGGAGTCGTCCGGCGCGTCGCCGAGGTCGAGGTCGCAGGGCAGCTCGAGGTCTTCGTCGCTGGCCAGCACGCGGGTGATGTGCGCCTTGAGCTGCTCGAGGGAAGTCTCGATCTCCTGGCGCTCCTCATCGCTGCGGTAGTGCGGCGGTTCGGCGAACAGGGCGTCGATCCACTCCCGCTCCGGCACCTGCTCCGGGCAGATGGAGAGGGCGGTCAGGTAGCCGTGGGTCGCCACGTAGTCCAGCGCTTCTTCGTGCAGGTCATCGGCATCGAGGAAGGCTTGCAGACGGGACAGTTTTTCGGCGAAGGACATCAGGGTACTACCTCGGGAGGGATGCGGCTCTGGATTGTAGTCCAGACGGGACCTGCGGGCAAAGCGAGCGTGCCTGCTGCGGCGCCCTGGCGAGCGTTTCACGGACGCTCTCGGCGAAGTTGGCCCGGACCTTGCTCCATCCCTTGCGCAAGCCACGATGCAATCCCTTCGCAAATGGAGAATTCCCATGGCCGTCGCCCCTGGTGTGTTGTTGCCGCCGACGCCTGATGTAAAGCCCAAGGCCGCTGCGCCGAAGAGCCAGCAGAAAACGCCTGAGCCCAGTAACGACAAGACTTCCAGCTTCTCCGACATGTATGCCAAGGAGACCGCGAAGAAGCCCGCCGAGTGCGCCGACGGTCCCGCGAAGGGTTCGCGGGACAAGCCACGGGACGCCGGCAAGGACGCCGTCGAAGCGCAGCCGACGGATGCCGCCAGGCAGCCGGCCGTTGCCGAAGACGGCAAGCCTTTGCCGGCCGACGGCCAGGCCAAGGCCGACGGCGAAGATAAAGTCGAAACGCCGGTCGATCCGCTGCAATTGCTCGGCCTCGGCGGTGCCGTACCGTTGCTCGACGAGAATACCCAGGCGACTTTGCTGCCACCGGCCGTGCCGACGGCCAGCAGTGCTCCGGCCAGCCTTACCGAAGCCAGCAGCGACCCGACCCTGGTCAAGCTCAACGGCGTGCCGGCGGTGAACATGGCCCTGGAGCAGGGCGCCCAGGACGCCGCGCAGACGGCGAAAGGCGGGCCGGCGAAGAGCGCCGATCCCCGCCAGGCGAACCTCGGCGATGCCCTTGCCGGCCTGACCTCGGATTCCTTGACCAAGGCCGTCGACGGCAAGGCGCTCGAGGCCCAGTTGCAGCAGACCGCCGAGCCGGCCGTCGCCAGCGCCGCCTCCGAGAGCCTGCTGGAGAGCAAGGCGGAACCCCGCGGTGAACCTTTCGCGGCCAAGCTCAACGGGCTGACCCAGGCCATGGCGCAACAGGCCCTGACCAACCGTCCGGTGAACGGCACGGTGCCCGGCCAGCCGGTGGCGATGCAGCAGAACGGCTGGAGCGAGGCGGTGGTGGACCGGGTGATGTGGATGTCCAGCCAGAACCTGAAGTCGGCGGAGATCCAGCTCGACCCCGCCGAGCTGGGACGCCTGGACGTGCGCATCCACATGACCGCCGACCAGACCCAGGTGACCTTCGCCAGTCCCAACGCCGGCGTTCGCGACGCCCTGGAAAGCCAGATGCACCGGCTGCGCGACATGTTCAGCCAGCAGGGCATGAACCAGCTCGACGTGAACGTCTCCGACCAGTCGCTGGCGCGGGGCTGGCAGGGCCAGCAGCAGGGCGAGGGCGGATCGGCGCGCGGACGCGGCTTGGCCGGCGAGGCCTCGGGCGATGAGGAAACCCTCGCCGGAGTCAGCGAGATCCGCAGCCGGCCGGGTGCGTCGGCGGCGCGCGGTCTGGTCGACTACTACGCCTGAGGCGAACGACTGCATTTCCCCTTTGGGCCTCCTGCGGGAGGCCTTTCTTTTTCCGGAGCGGGCAATTTCGCAAAAGACGGGGATGATTTCCTGTGGCCAGGCTGTAATATCCGCGCCGTCTATCATCTCGGACAGCCCTCCAGGGCTGGTCCCAGGAGGCGGGGCGGCGTTGCAGAAATGGCACAACCCTTGCTCTGCCCCTGTGAAACCCTTCATTTGACGCTATAGCGACGGATTTTTGGCATGGCTAAGAAAGAGGCGACACCCGCCGACGCGGGGGCTCCGAGCGGCGGCAAGAGCAAGCTGAAGCTGATCCTGCTGATCGTGGTCGGCCTGCTGCTGGCGATCGGCCTGTCGGTGGGCGGCACCTGGTTCTTCCTCAGCAAGTCGCTGAAGGCCGAGAAGACCGAGGAAGTCGCCAGCGAGGCGGCGAAGCCGGGCAAGCAGCCGGCGCTCTACGAGATCCTGGCGCCGGCCTTCGTCGTCAACTTCAACCAGAACGGCCGGCAGCGCTACATGCAGGTCGGCGTCGCGTTGATGGGGCGCGACAAGGCGCAGATGGACGCATTGCGCGAGCACATGCCGCTGGTTCGCAATAAACTGGTGATGCTGTTCTCGAGTCAGAGTTTCGACTCGCTGGTGACTCCGGTGGGCAAGGAAATGCTCCGCCAGCAGGCGACCGCCGGATTGCAGGAACTGGCCAAGAAGGAAACCGGCCAACTGGCTATCGAACAAGTGTTGTTCACCAATTTCGTGCTGCAGTAGGTATCCCATGGCCGTGCAAGATCTGCTTTCCCAGGATGAAATCGACGCGCTGTTGCACGGCGTCGACGATGGCCTGGTGGAAACCGAAGTCGAGGCGACGCCGGGATCGGTCAAGTCCTATGACCTGACCAGCCAGGACCGCATCGTCCGGGGCCGCATGCCGACCCTGGAGATGATCAACGAGCGTTTCGCCCGCTACACCCGCATCAGCATGTTCAACCTGCTGCGCCGTTCGGCCGACGTCGCGGTCGGCGGCGTGCAGGTGATGAAGTTCGGCGAGTACGTGCACTCGCTGTACGTTCCCACCAGCCTCAACCTGGTGAAGATGAAGCCGCTGCGCGGCACCGCGCTGTTCATCCTCGACGCCAAGCTCGTGTTCAAGCTGGTGGACAACTTCTTCGGCGGCGACGGCCGCCACGCCAAGATCGAGGGCCGCGAGTTCACCCCGACCGAACTGCGGGTGGTGCGGATGGTGCTGGAGCAGGCCTTCGTCGATCTGAAGGAAGCCTGGCAGGCGGTGCTGGAGATGAACTTCGAGTACGTCAACTCGGAGGTCAACCCGGCCATGGCCAACATCGTCAGTCCCAGCGAGGTGGTGGTGGTCTCCACCTTCCACATCGAACTGGACGGCGGTGGCGGCGACCTGCACATCACCATGCCCTACTCGATGATCGAGCCGATCCGCGAGATGCTCGACGCCGGTTTCCAGTCCGACCACGACGACCAGGACGAGCGCTGGATCAAGGCCCTGCGCGAGGACGTGCTGGACGTCCAGGTACCGCTCGGCGCCACCGTGGTCCGCCGCCAGCTCAAGCTGCGCGACATCCTGCACATGCAGCCGGGCGACGTGATCCCGGTGGAGATGCCGGAACACATGGTGATGCGCGCCAACGGCGTGCCCGCCTTCAAGGTCAAGCTGGGCGCCCACAAGGGCAACCTGGCGCTACAGATTCTCGAAGCGGTCGAGCGCTCGCGCTGACCGCTTCCCCCGGAGGAAAGACGAACCATGGCAGACGAAGAAAAAGTGACCACCGAGGAACAGGCACTGGCCGACGAGTGGGCGGCGGCGCTGGCCGAGGCGGGCGACGCCAGCCAGGACGACATCGATGCGCTGATGGCCCAGGGCGGCGCGACTCCCGTGGCGGAGCCGAGTACCCCGCGGGCGCCGATGGAAGAGTTCGGCGCTTCGCCGAAGGCACCGACCATTTCCGGCCTGGAGGGGCCCAACCTGGATGTGATCCTGGACATCCCGGTGACCATTTCCATGGAGGTCGGGCATACCGACATCAGCATCCGCAACCTGCTGCAGCTCAACCAGGGGTCGGTGATCGAACTCGATCGCCTGGCCGGCGAGCCGCTGGACGTACTGGTCAACGGCACCCTGATCGCCCACGGCGAGGTGGTGGTAGTGAACGAGAAGTTCGGCATCCGCCTGACCGACGTGATCAGTCCCAGCGAACGCATCAAGAAGCTGCGCTGACATGCGTCGCTACCTGTTCGCCGGCTTCCTGCCGGCACTCGCCTCGCTGAGCGCGCCGCTGTGCGCCGCGGAGGGGACGACGGGTGCCGCCGCGCCGACGGTGGGCGCCGCTTCCGGCGCCGCCGCGCAACTGGCCCAACTGGTGCTCGGCCTGGGCCTGGTGATCGGCCTGATCTTCCTGCTCGCCTGGCTGGTGCGCCGGGTGCAACAGGCCGGTCCGCGAGGCAACCGCTTGATCCGCACCCTCGCCAGCCAGCCGCTGGGTCCGCGCGACCGGCTGGTGCTGGTGCAGGTCGGTGAGGAGCAGATCCTGCTCGGCCTGACGCCCGGCCGGATCACGCCGTTGCACGTGCTCAAGGAGCCGGTACACCTGCCGGACGGCGAGCCGGCCACGCCGGAATTCGCCCAGCGCCTGCTGGAGCTGCTGAACAAGGACCCCAAGGGCAAGCCATGACTCCGCGCATCTCCCTGGCCGGCGCGCTCGCCGCGCTCTGCCTTCTGCTGCTGGCGCCGTGGCCGGCGCTGGCCGCCGACCCGACATCGATCTCGGCGATCACCGTGACCACCAACGGCCAGGGCCAGCAGGAGTATTCGGTCAGCCTGCAGATCCTGCTGATCATGACCGCGCTGAGCTTCATCCCGGCGTTCGTCATGCTGATGACCAGCTTCACCCGGATCATCATCGTCTTCTCCATCCTGCGCCAGGCGCTGGGCCTGCAATCGACGCCGTCGAACCAGGTGCTGGTGGGGCTGGCGCTGTTCCTGACCATGTTCGTCATGGCCCCGGTGTTCGACAAGATCAACAGCCAGGCCCTGCAGCCCTACCTGAACGAGCAGATTCCCGCCCAGGAAGCCCTGCAAAAGGCCGAGGTACCGCTGAAGGCGTTCATGCTGGCGCAGACTCGCACCTCCGACCTGGAGCTGTTCGTCCGCCTGTCCAAGCGCACCGACATCGGCAGCCCGGAGGCGACGCCGCTGACCATCCTGGTCCCGGCCTTCGTCACGTCCGAGCTGAAGACCGCGTTCCAGATCGGCTTCATGATCTTCATCCCGTTCCTGATCATCGACCTGGTGGTGTCCAGCGTGCTGATGGCGATGGGCATGATGATGCTGTCGCCGCTGATCATTTCCCTGCCGTTCAAGATCATGCTGTTCGTCCTGGTGGATGGCTGGGCGCTGATCATCGGGACGCTGGCGGGCAGTTTCGGCACCGTCTAGCGGTGCCGCCGGCTTGACGCGCCGCTGGCGCGCTGGAGAGAGACATGACCCCTGAGGTGGCACTCGACCTGTTCCGCGAGGCGTTGTGGCTGACGGCGATGATCGTCGGCGTGCTGGTGGTTCCGAGCCTGCTGGTCGGTCTCGTGGTGGCGATGTTCCAGGCCGCCACCCAGATCAACGAACAGACCCTGAGCTTCCTGCCGCGCCTGATGGTGATCCTGCTCACCCTGATCGTGCTGGGTCCCTGGCTGCTGCGGCAGCTGATGGAATACACCCAGACGCTGATCGGCAACATCCCGCTGCTGATCGGCTGATGCTGGAGCTGACCAACGCGCAGATCGGCGGCTGGATCGCCAGCTTCGTGCTGCCGCTGTTCCGGGTCGCGGCGCTGCTGATGACCATGCCGGTGATCGGCACCCAGCTGGTGCCGGTGCGGGTGCGACTGTACCTGGCGCTGGGCGTCTGCGTGGTGCTGGTGCCGAACCTGCCGCCGATGCCGCAGGTGGACGCGCTGAGCATGAAGGCCATGCTGCTGATCGGCGAGCAGATCCTGGTCGGCGCCTTGCTCGGCTTTTCCCTGCAGTTGTTGTTCCACGCCTTCGTGATCGCCGGGCAGATCATCTCGATGCAGATGGGCCTGGGCTTCGCTTCCATGGTCGACCCGGCCAACGGCGTCTCGGTGCCGGTGCTCGGCCAGTTCTTCACCATGCTGGTGACGCTGCTGTTCCTGGCGATGAACGGACACCTGGTAGTGTTCGAGGTAATCGCCGAGAGCTTCGTCACCCTGCCGGTGGGCGAGGGCCTGAGCGGCAACCATTTCTGGATCATCGCCGGCAAGCTCGGCTGGGTGATGGGCGCGGCACTGCTGCTGGCGCTGCCGGCGATCACCGCGCTGCTGGTGGTGAACCTCGCCTTCGGCGCCATGACCCGCGCGGCGCCGCAACTGAACATCTTCTCCATCGGCTTTCCGTTGACCCTGGTGCTGGGCCTGGTGATCCTCTGGATCGGCACCGCCGACCTGCTCAGCCAGTACCAGGTGCTGGCCGGCGAGGCCCTGCAATTCCTCCGTGAACTGGTGCGGGCGAAATAGCCATGGCCGAGAGCGAAAGCGGGCAGGACAAGACAGAGGAACCCACGGAGAAACGCCGCCGCGAGGCGCGCGAGAAAGGGCAGTTGCCGCGTTCGCGGGAGCTGAACACCCTGGCCATCCTCATGGCCGGCGCCGGCGGCCTGCTGATCTACGGCGCCGACCTGGCGGGCGCCCTGTTGCGCCTGATGCGCAGCAATTTCGAGCTGTCCCGGGAAACCGCGATGAATACCGAGAGCATGCTGCAATTGCTCGGCGCTTCGGCCTACCTGGCTGCCCAGGGGCTCTGGCCGATCCTGCTGATGCTGCTGGTGGCGGCGATCGTCGGGCCGATCGCCCTCGGCGGCTGGCTGTTCTCGATGGACGCACTGCAACCCAAGTTCAGCCGGCTCAACCCGCTGTCGGGGCTGAAGCGGATGTTTTCCGCCAAGTCGCTGCTCGAACTGAGCAAGGCGCTGATCAAGTTCCTGGTGGTGCTGGCGGTGGCCCTGCTGGTGCTCTCCGCCGACCGCGACGCCCTCCTGGCGCTGGCGCACCAGCCGCTCGAGCAGGCGATCCTGCACAGCGTGCGGGTGGTCGGCTGGAGCGCCTTCTGGATGGCCTGCAGCCTGCTGCTGATCGCCGCGGTGGACGTGCCCTACCAGATCTGGGACAACCGCCAGAAGCTGCTGATGACCAAGCAGGAAGTCCGCGACGAATACAAGGACTCCGAGGGCAAGCCCGAGGTCAAGTCGAAGATCCGCCAGATGCAGCGCGAGATGGCGCAGAGACGGATGATGGCGGCGGTGCCGGAGGCCGACGTGGTGATCACCAACCCGACCCACTTCGCCGTAGCCCTGAAGTACGACCCGGCGGGCGGCGGGGCGCCGCTGCTGCTGGCCAAAGGCAACGATTTCCTGGCCCTGAAGATCCGCGAGGTGGCCCAGGAGCACAAGGTGATGGTCATGGAGTCGCCGGCGCTGGCGCGAGCGGTGTACTACTCCACCGAGCTGGACCAGGAGATTCCCGCCGGGCTCTATCTCGCCGTGGCCCAGGTGCTGGCCTATGTCTACCAGCTCAAGCAGTACCAGGCCGGCAAGGGCAAGCGGCCGAGCCCGTTGAAGGACCTGCCGATCCCGCCGGACCTGCGTCGCGACGAGTGACCTGGCTGGAGCTACGCGCCGCGCTGTGGCAGCCTTGGCCGATACTCGCTTGGGATGAGAGCTTTGCCGTTCATGGATCGAACCTTGTCTGATCGTATTTTCCCGCCTGTCCTCCTGTTGCTCGCCCTGGCCTGGCTGCTGCCCTGGATGCCTGCGCACGCCGAAGCGCCGGCGGAATGGGTCGCCTTGCCCCTGTCGGAGCGGGTGGTGGATGCCACCCACACGCTGGACGAGGCGACGCGCCAACGCCTGGTGGAGAAGCTCGAGGCGCTGGAGCGGCGACGCGGTGCGCAGATCGCGGTGGTGATGCTGCCGACTACCGGTACCCTCGATATCGAAGCCTTCTCCGACAAGTTGTTCCAGGCCTGGAAGCTCGGCCGCAAGGCGGTCGACGACGGTCTGCTGCTGGTGGTGGCCAAGGATGACCGGCGCATGCGCATCGAGGTCGGCTACGGCCTGGAGGGTGCGGTGCCCGATGTGGTCGCCGGACGGATCATTCGCGAGCGGATGGCCCCGGCATTTCGCGAGGGCGACTACGCCGGCGGGATCGAGGCCGCGGTGGACGAGCTGATCCGCCTGGTCGACGGCGAAACGCTGCCGGCGGCCGCGTCGTCGGGTGCGCCGAAAGTCTCGCTGGGGCAATTGCCGGCGGAAGCCTGGGCGCTGCTGGTCGCCTTCATCTACGGATCGTTGGCCGGAGTGCTGTTGAGTGCCCGGGCGCTGCGCTGGCCCTGGCTGCTCGGCGGGGCGCTGCTCTGCTGGCTGCTGGGCACGCTGGCCGGCGCTTCCGGCGAATGGATGAGCGTGCTGCTGGTCGCTCCGCTGTGCATGCTGGTCGGCGGCGCGACCTTCGGCGCGCTGTGGACGGTGCGCCCGGCCTTCTACCTGGTGATCGGCGTACTGGTCTATGTAGCCCTGCTCGGGCTGGCGGCGCATTGGTTCAGCGCGGTGTCCTTCATCTACGGCCTGCTGTGGCCGGCCGGGGTGCTGATGCTGGCGGTTCTCTGCTGGTCGAACTACCGCCTGATGCGCTCGCTATGGCGTGAGCGGCGGAAAAGTTTCCACCGCCGACTGTGGGCGTTGCTGGCGGCCTACCTGCTGCTCGGATTGCTGTCCGGTGGCCTGGACGCACCGCTGGTCTGGCTGGCCCTGCTACCGTTCCAGCTCATGCTCGGGCTGCTGGTGTTCGGCCAGGTACGCCTGAGTGGGGGTGGTGGAGGCTCGTCGGGAAGCTCCGGCGGCGGTTCCTCCTCCTCTTCCTCCTCTTCCTCCTCGTCGTCCGGCGGCTTTTCCGGGGGCGGTGGTTCCAGCGGCGGAGGCGGTGCGTCGGGCAGTTGGTAATGGGTTCCCGTTCATTTCATTCGGAGACAAGGATGTCTGCAATCACGCGTTATCTCGCCATGCTTCGCCTGTTCGGCATGCTGCTCTGCGCCGCCGCGATTCCCTCCGTTGCCACCGCGACGGTGCCGGTCACCGTCGCGGTGGCAGCGTCCGATGTCGAGGAGGAGGCCGTGGAGGCATCGGCGGTCGGCGCCGAGGCCGAGGCAGCGCGCGATGCGGGCTACGAGTCCGCGGAGGTTCCAGCGCTGGCGCGGCGGGTGACCGACCTTACCGCGACCCTCGACGCCGCCGAGCGTGCCCGCCTGGAAGCTTCGCTGGCCGCGCTGGAGGCCCGGAAGGGTGCCCAGGTAGCGATCCTGATGGTGCCCAGCACCTATCCGGACAGCATTGAGGCCTATGCGACGCGGGTCTTCGAGGCGTGGAAGCTGGGGCGCAAGGGGATCGATGACGGCGTCCTGGTGCTGGTGGCGAAGGACGACCGGCGCATGCGCATCGAAGTCGGCTATGGCCTGGAAGGAACGATCACCGACATCGATGCCGGGCGGATCATCCGCGAATACATGACCCCTGCGTTCCGTCAGCAAGACTACGCCGGCGGCCTGGAAGCGGCGGCGCAGCGCCTGGTACGACTGATCGACGGCGAGGCGTTGCCGCCGCCGCCGCGCGACCCGCTGGAGCCCGGCGCGGTACGGCAGACCCTGGCTATCGCATTCCTGCTCGGCGCTCTCGGCGGGGTGGCGCTGCTGGTACGTCCGCGCGCCTGGTACTGGACCCTGGGGGCGGTAGTGGCGCTCGCTGCGGCGTTGGCACTGGGGCGGCACTGGCCGGCAGGGGCGATGGTGGCGCTGGCGGAGATGGTGGCGGTCCTGGGCGTCGGCTTCGGCGCGTTGCTCAAGTATTCGCGCGGTGCCCGCTGGTTCTTCGCCATTCTTGTGCTCTATGCGCTGGGGCTGTTCTGGGCCTACCGCCGTTATGGCCTGCCGGTGCTCCATTACGGATTGGCCGTGCCGCTTTCGCTGGGACTGACCCTGCTGATGCTGGCCGGTGCCTGGCAGGGGCTGCGCAGAGGACGGCGCTGGGCCTACCTGCCGGGCCTGCTCGGCCTGCTGCTGACCCTGGCCCTGGAGTGCCTGCTGTTGCTGGTGGACGACCCGCTGAACAGCATCGAGGCGCTGATCATCCTGCCCGCCGCTTGCCTGCCGCTGCTCATCGGTTGCAATTTCAGCGCCGGCGGCTCGGGGGGAGGGCGTCGACGCGGCGGCGATTACGCTAGCTCATCGGGTTCCTCGTCGTCCAGTTCGTCCAGTTCGTCTTCGGACTCGTTCTCCGGCGGCGGAGGCTCGAGTGGCGGCGGTGGCGCCTCCGGTAGTTGGTGATTGGCGAAAACCCTTTTCAATCAATGAATTGAAAAGTTGGAACGGTTCCTGCAATGACCCGCCCGACGCGCATTCCGGCGTCAAAAGTTTGTTCGGCGCCCACCTACGGGCGCCATACGCAGGGCAGGGGAGTCGAGAGTGGATCGCACGCAACTGATCAGCAATGTGCGCAGCAACCTGGCGGGACTGGGGCGCGGCAGCCTCGGCGTGCCGGTCCTGCTGCTGGCCATGCTGGCGATGATGACCCTGCCGATCCCGCCATTCCTGCTGGACGTGCTGTTCACCTTCAACATCGCCCTGTCCATCGTCGTCCTGCTGGTCTGCGTGTACGCCCTGCGGCCGCTGGACTTCGCCGTGTTCCCGACCATCCTGCTGGTGGCGACCCTGTTGCGCCTGGCGCTGAACGTTGCCTCGACCCGCGTGGTGCTGCTCCACGGCCACGACGGCCATGGCGCCGCAGGCAAGGTGATCCAGGCCTTCGGCGAAGTGGTGATCGGCGGCAACTACGTGGTCGGGGTGGTGGTGTTCGCGATCCTCATGATCATCAACTTCGTGGTGGTGACCAAGGGCGCCGGGCGGATTTCCGAAGTCAGCGCGCGCTTCACCCTGGATGCCATGCCCGGCAAGCAGATGGCCATCGACGCCGACCTCAACGCCGGCCTGATCGAGCAGGAGGAAGCCAAGAAGCGCCGCAGCGAGGTGGCCCAGGAGGCCGACTTCTACGGTTCGATGGACGGTGCCAGCAAGTTCGTCCGCGGCGACGCCATCGCCGGCCTGCTGATTCTCTTCATCAACCTGATCGGCGGCGTCGCCATCGGCATGATCCAGCATTCGATGTCCTTCGGCGATGCCGGCAAGGTCTACGCCCTGCTGACCATCGGTGACGGCCTGGTGGCACAACTGCCGTCGCTGCTGCTGTCGACCGCGGCGGCGATCATGGTGACGCGGGTCTCCAGTTCCGAGGACATGGGCCAGCAGGTCAACCGGCAGATGTTCGCCTCGCCCAAGGCGCTGGCGATTTCCGCGGCGATCCTGATCGCCATGGGCGCTGTGCCGGGCATGCCGCATGTTTCCTTCATCGGCCTCGGCGCCCTGGCCGGCGCTGCCGCCTACTGGATCTGGCACCGGCAGAACAAGGCCAAGCAGGTCGCCGAGCAGGAGGTGCAGCGCCAGCAGGAGCTGCTGCCGGCGCAGCGCGCCCAGGAGGTCAAGGAACTGGGTTGGGACGACGTCACCCCGGTGGACATGGTCGGCCTGGAAGTCGGCTACCGGCTGATCCCGCTGGTCGACCGCAACCAGGGCGGGCAACTGCTGGCGCGGATCAAGGGCGTACGCAAGAAGCTGTCCCAGGAGCTGGGCTTCCTGATGCCCTCGGTGCACATCCGCGACAACCTCGACCTGCTGCCCAACGCCTACCGTCTGACCCTGATGGGGGTCAGCGTGGCCGAAGCGGAGATCTATCCCGATCGCGAGCTGGCGATCAACCCCGGCCAGGTATTCGGCAGCCTCAACGGCATCGCCGGCAAGGACCCGGCCTTCGGCCTGGAGGCGGTATGGATCGAGCCCGGCCAGCGCGACCAGGCGCAGTCGCTGGGCTACACCGTGGTGGATGCGAGCACCGTGGTCGCCACTCACCTGAACCAGGTGCTGCACAAGCACGCCCACGAGCTGCTGGGCCATGAAGAAGTGCAACAGCTCCTGCAATTGCTCGCGCGCAGCTCGCCGAAGCTGGCGGAAGAGCTGGTGCCGGGGCTGATTTCCCTGTCCACCCTGCTCAAGGTCCTGCAGGCGCTGCTCCAGGAGCAGGTGCCGGTGCGCGACATCCGTACCATCGCCGAGGCCATCGCCAACGTCGCTCCACGGAGTCAAGATCCCGGCGCGATGGTCGCCGCGGTTCGCGTCGCGTTGTCCCGCGCAATCGTGCAAAGCATTGTCGGGCTTGAGCCGGAGCTGCCTGTGATCACGCTCGAGCCGAGGTTGGAACAGATTTTGCTGAACAGCATGCAGAAGGCCGGACAAGGCTCCGAGGACGGCATGTTGCTGGAGCCGGGGATGGCCGAGAAGCTGCAACGCTCGCTGATCGAGAGCGCGCAACGCCAGGAGATGCTCGGTAAGCCGGCGATCCTGCTGGTTGCCGGACCGATCCGCTCGATGATGTCGCGCTTCGCGCGGATGGCGGTGCCCAGCATGCATGTGCTGGCCTACCAGGAAATCCCGGACAACAAGCAAGTCACCATCGTCGCGACGGTGGGACAGAACTGAACGAGGGCTGCGCCGGCTCCAGGGCCGGCACACCGGGCAACCTGAGGTTGCCGGCAAGACTACTGAACTGAGGGGTTCGGGCAATGCAAGTCAAACGCTTCTTCGCCGCCGATATGCGCCAGGCCATGAAACTGGTCCGCGACGAACTGGGTCCGGACGCCGCGATTCTCGGCAACCGCCGGGTCGCCGGCGGCATCGAGCTGACCGCGGCGCTGGATTACCAGGCCCCGCCGGCGCCGAGCAAGCCCAACCCGGCGCTGGAAGTGGAGCTGCGCAAGACCCAGGCGCGGATCGCCGAGGCGCGCGCCGAGTTGACGGCGCGTCCGGCGGAAACCCAGCGCAAGGACCGTCAATTGTTCGCCGAGGAGAAGCCGGCGCGTCCGTCCCTGGCCGAGTCCATGACGGCGGCGCAGGCCAAGCCCCAGGCGGGCGGCCAGACCCTCGAGGCAATGCGTTTCGAACTGAACGGCCTGCGCGAGCTGATCGAGGTACAACTGGGTTCCATCGCCTGGGGCCAGTTGCAGCACCAGCGTCCGCAGCAGGCCAATCTCTGGCGGCGCCTGCAGCGCATGGGCTTGCCGGCGGAGCTGAGCAAGCCGTTGCTGGAGCGGGTCGCCGCGGTGGGCGATACGCGCCAGGCCTGGCGCATGCTGTTGGCGCACCTGTCGCGTGCCGTGCAGACCCCCGAGCAGGACCCGCTCGACGCGGGCGGCGTACTGGCCCTGGTCGGCCCGGCAGGTGCCGGCAAGACCACCACCCTGGCGAAGATGGCCGCGCGCTACGTCCTCAAGTACGGCGCCCAGAGCCTGGCGCTGGTGAGCATGGACAGCTACCGGATCGGCGCCCAGGAGCAGATCAAGACCCTCGGTCGGATCCTCAACGTACCGGTGACCCTGGTCGATCCCGGCCAGTCGCTGATCCAGGCCCTGGCGCCGCTGGCGCGCAAGCGCATGGTGCTGATCGATACCGCCGGCCTGCCGGCCAGCGACCCGGCATTGCGCATGCAGCTCGAGGCACTGGCGTCGCCGAGCCTGAACGTGAAGAATTACCTGGTGATGGCCACCACCAGCCAGAGCCAGGTGCTCAAGTCGGCCTACCAGACCTATCGGCACTGCGGGCTGGCGGGTTGCATCCTGACTAAGCTGGACGAGGCGGGCAGCCTCGGTGAATCGATGGCGCTGGCTATCGCCCAGCGTCTCCCGGTAGCCTATCTGGCGGATGGGCCGCGGATTCCGGACGACCTGCAGGTGGCGCGCAGTCACCAACTGGTCAGCCGGGCGGTGAGCCTGCAGGCACCGGAAGAGCCCAGCGAGGACGCCATGGCCGAGATGTTCGCCGGGCTCTACCAGCAACCGGCGCGGCGTGCCGGCTGAGGACGTGGGAAGAACCGCGCGTGGCGCGGGTGACGGAAGCGAAGGTGGCTTCCGCCGGGCCGGGAGCGATGGCGCATCGTTCCCGCCAATACCGGAGAGCGCTGGAAGGGGCGTTCCGGGAAGACGACAACACAAGGTATGAAGCAGATGGGTAGCATGCATCCCGTACAGGTGATCGCAGTAACTGGCGGCAAGGGCGGCGTCGGCAAGACCAATGTGTCGGTGAACCTGGCACTGGCTCTGGCCGATCTCGGCCGTCGCGTCATGCTGCTGGATGCCGACCTCGGCCTGGCCAACGTCGACGTCCTGCTGGGACTCACGCCCAAGCGCACCCTGGCCGACGTGATCGAGGGACGCTGCGAACTGCGCGATGTCCTCCTCCTCGGTCCCGGTGGCGTGCGCATCGTTCCCGCGGCCTCCGGCACGCAGAGCATGGTGCACCTCTCGCCGATGCAGCATGCGGGGCTGATCCAGGCGTTCAGCGATATCAGCGACAACCTCGATGTCCTGGTCGTCGACACTGCCGCTGGGATCGGCGATTCGGTGGTCAGTTTCGTCCGCGCCGCGCAGGAGGTGCTGCTGGTCGTCTGCGACGAGCCGACCTCGATCACCGATGCCTACGCCCTGATCAAACTGCTCAACCGCGACCACGGCATGACCCGCTTCCGGGTCCTGGCCAACATGGCCCACAGCCCGCAGGAAGGACGCAACCTGTTCGCCAAACTGACCAAGGTCACTGACCGTTTCCTCGACGTCGCACTACAGTATGTAGGTGTCATCCCTTACGACGAGTCGGTACGCAAGGCCGTGCAGAAACAGCGAGCCGTATACGAGGCATTCCCCCGCTCGAAGGCGTCCCTGGCCTTCAAGGCGGTCGCGCAGAAGGTCGATAGCTGGCCGCTGCCGGCCAACCCGCGCGGGCACCTGGAGTTCTTCGTCGAACGACTGGTCCAACACCCCGCGACAGGTTCGGCCGTATGACAGCGGCCTCTGGAGTGCGTATGTATAGCAAGGCGCAAGCGCAGAACTCCCAGGAGCAACTGATCCAGCGTTACGCACCACTGGTCAAGCGCATCGCCTATCACCTGCTCGGCCGCCTGCCGGCCAGCGTGCAGGTGGAGGACCTGATGCAGGCCGGCATGATCGGCCTGCTCGAGGCCGCGAAGAAATACGACGCCGGCAAGGGCGCCAGCTTCGAGACCTATGCCGGCATCCGCATCCGTGGGGCCATGCTCGACGAGGTCCGCAAGGGCGACTGGGCGCCGCGTTCGGTGCACCGCAACACGCGCATGGTGACCGACGCGATCCGCGCGATCGAGGCGAGAACCGGACGCGACGCTAAAGATCACGAAGTTGCTGCCGAACTCCAATTGAGCCTCGAAGATTACTACGGCATCCTCAGCGACACGCAGGGCAGCCGCCTGTACAGCTTCGACGACCTGTTGCAGGACGGCGAACATGGATTGCCGGAAGACACCAGCCTCAGTCACAACGAACCGATCCACGGCCTGCTCGACGAACGTTTCCAGGCGGCCCTGGCGGATGCCATCGCCAAGTTGCCGGAGCGCGAGCGCCTGGTGCTGGCGTTGTATTACGACGAGGAACTCAACCTCAAGGAGATCGGCGAGGTACTGGGCGTCAGCGAATCGCGGGTCAGCCAGTTGCACAGCCAGTGCGCCGCGCGTTTGCGCGCGCGCCTGGCCGATTGGCGGTCGGCCTGAACCGGCCTCGACCGCAGCTTGTAACCGTTAACGCAAAAGAATGTGTGGCGCGTCCCCTGGGGCGCGCTCTGGTCTGTACGGAGGTTTACTTGGACAAGAACATGAAAATTCTCATCGTGGACGACTTTTCCACGATGAGACGCATCATCAAGAACCTCTTGCGGGACTTGGGCTTCACCAATACCGCCGAGGCCGACGACGGCACCACGGCGCTGCCGATGCTGCACAGCGGCAATTTCGACTTTCTCGTCACCGACTGGAACATGCCGGGCATGACCGGCATCGATCTGCTGCGCGCGGTTCGCGCCGACGAGCGCCTCAAGCACCTGCCGGTGCTGATGGTCACCGCCGAGGCCAAGCGCGACCAGATCATCGAAGCGGCCCAGGCCGGGGTCAACGGCTATGTGGTCAAACCCTTCACCGCTCAGGTCCTGAAGGAAAAGATCGAGAAGATTTTCGAGCGGGTCAACGGCTGAAGCCGGCCAAGAGGGTGTCATGGTGCTTGGTAACGATTCCACGGGCGACGAATTCGAATCGACCCTGAAAAAACATGCGCGCGAACTGGTGGACTGTCTCGAACGGGGGCACTTCCAGCAGGCGGTGCAATTGATCCAGGAGCTCAGCCAGGCCAGGGACCGTGGCCTCTACCAGGAAGTGGGCAAGCTGACCCGCGAACTGCACAACGCCATCGTCGATTTCCAGATCGACCCGCATTCCCCCCACGCGCAGGAAATGTCGCAGATCGCCGATGCCACCGATCGTCTTTCCTACGTAGTGGAAATGACCGAGAAGGCCGCCAACCGGACCATGGACCTGGTGGAGCAGAGCGCCCCGCTGGTCAACCAGTTGGGCGACGATTCGCGGGAGCTGCACCAGGAGTGGCAACGCTTCATGCGCCGGGAAATCGACGCTGACGGCTTCCGCGAGCTGGCCAAGCGCATCGAACAGTTCCTCGTGCGCAGCGGCGAGAACGCCGGCCAGTTGTCCTCGCAGCTCAATGACATCCTGCTGGCGCAGGATTACCAGGACCTGACCGGCCAGGTGATCAAGCGTGTCACCAAGCTGGTCACCGAGGTCGAGAGCAACCTCGTGAAGCTGGTCTGGATGGCCGGCCAGGTGGACCGTTACGCCGGAATCGAGCACGACCACGTGAGCATGCGCCACCAGGCCGCGCTGGAGCGTTCGGCCAAGGGCGAGGGGCCGCAGGTCGCCGCGGAAAAACGAGAGGATGTGGTGTCCGGGCAGGATGACGTGGACGATCTGCTGTCCAGCCTGGGTTTCTAACCCGCCCGGCTCAAGACTGCGGCATCGCTGCCGTTAAGTAAGCATTGAACGCTGGCATCCGCGGGCTGCTGGCACAGCCTTCGTCATGCCGGTGATCCCGGCGGGCGGGCTGAAGTCGGTCCGGAAAGCCGGGCCGGTATTTCCGGCAGGACAGCGGTCCTGCCGATCCTTTCGAGTAACACGTCTCTGGGAGCAGCCGAATGAGCTTCGACGCCGATGAAGAAATCCTCCAGGACTTCCTGGTTGAGGCCGGCGAGATTCTCGAGCAATTGTCCGAGCAACTGGTCGAGCTGGAGAGCCGGCCGGACGACATGGACCTGCTCAATGCCATTTTCCGTGGGTTCCATACGGTCAAGGGCGGTGCCGGCTTCCTCCAGCTGAACGCGCTGGTGGAATGCTGCCACATTGCGGAAAACGTCTTCGATATCCTGCGCAAGGGCGAGCGGCGCGTCAGCTCCGAACTGATGGATGTGGTGCTGCAGGCGCTGGATACGGTCAACGCGATGTTCGACCAAGTGCGCGAGCAGTCCGAACCGACCCCGGCGACGCCCGAACTGCTGGCGGCCCTTGCCCGCCTGGCCGAGCCCGAGGGCGCCGCGCCCGCGGAACCTGTGCAAGCGCCGCCGGCGGCCGTTCCGCCAGCCGAGCCTGCGGCGCCGCCGGAAGCGCCCGCGCAGAGTGCCTCCAGCGATATCACCGACGACGAGTTCGAGCAGTTGCTGGATGCTCTGCAGGGCGACGAAGCGCCGGCCTCCGCCGTTGCAGAAGCGCCCGCGGCTCCCGCTGGCGACGAGATCAGCGACGCCGAGTTCGAGGCGTTGCTCGACCAGTTGCACGGCAAGGGCAAGTTCGTCCCGCCGGCGGTCTCGGCCGAGCCTGCGCAAGTCCCCGCCGAGGCGGTCGAGCCGGCCGCGGCTGCCGCTGGTGACGATATCAGCGACGACGAGTTCGAGGCGCTGCTCGACGAACTGCACGGCAAGGGCAAGTTCGGCGATGTCCCGGAAGCCGCCGGCACACCCGCCGCACCGGCTGCCGCGGCTCCAGCGGCTGCGCCGGCGGAGCAGGGCAAGGCGCCGGCCGCCGCGGGCGGCGATGAGATCAGCGACGACGAGTTCGAGTCGCTGCTCGACGAACTGCACGGCAAGGGCAAGTTCAACGGCGCCTCCGAGGCCGTGACGGCTGCCGCGGCGGTAGCCAAGAACATCGCAGCGAAGAGTCCCGCGGCGAAACCGGTCGCTCCGGCCAAGGCCGCCGCCGCGCGTCCGGCGGCGCCCGACAGGCCGGCGGCGAGCGAGGCGGAGACCACCGTGCGGGTGGATACGGCGCGTCTCGACGAGATCATGAACATGGTCGGCGAGCTGGTGCTGGTGCGTAACCGCCTGGTGCGCCTGGGCCTGAACAGTGGCGACGAGGCCATGGCCAAGGCCGTGGCCAACCTCGACGTGGTCACCGGCGACCTGCAGATGTCGGTGATGAAGACCCGCATGCAGCCGATCAAGAAGGTCTTCGGCCGCTTCCCGCGCCTGGTTCGCGACCTGGCGCGGAACATGAAGAAAGAGATCAACCTGGAGCTGGTGGGCGAAGAGACCGACCTCGACAAGAACCTGGTCGAGGCCCTCGCCGATCCGCTGGTGCACCTGGTGCGCAACGCCGTCGACCACGGCATCGAGAGTCCGGAGGAGCGCGAGGCCGCCGGCAAGCCGCGGGTCGGCCAGGTGGTGCTGTCAGCGGAGCAGGAGGGTGACCACATCCTCCTGATGATCACCGACGACGGCAAGGGCATGGACGCCGAGGTGCTGCGCAACAAGGCGGTGGAGAAGGGCCTGCTGGAGCGCGATGCGGCGGACCGCCTGACCGACCTGGAGTGCTACAACCTGATTTTCGCCCCGGGTTTCTCGACCAAGACCGAGATTTCCGACGTGTCCGGCCGCGGTGTCGGCATGGACGTGGTGAAGACCAAGATTTCCCAGCTCAACGGCACGGTCAACGTGTTTTCGCAGAAGGGGTCCGGCTCGAAGATCGTCATCAAGGTGCCGCTGACTTTGGCGATCATGCCTACCCTTATGGTGATGCTGGGCAGCCAGGCGTTCGCCTTCCCGCTGGTCAACGTCAACGAAATCTTCCATCTTGACCTGTCGCGCACCAATGTCGTGGATGGCCAGGAAGTGGTGATCGTCCGCGACAAGGCCTTGCCGCTGTTCTATCTCAAGCGCTGGCTGGTGCCGAGTGCGGCCCACGAAGAGCAGGGTGAAGGACACGTGGTGATCCTGTCGGTCGGCACCCAGCGCATCGGTTTCGTCGTCGACCAGTTGGTGGGACAAGAAGAAGTGGTGATCAAGCCACTCGGCAAGATGTTGCAGGGCACCCCCGGCATGGCGGGCGCCACCATCACCGGGGACGGGCGCATCGCCCTGATCCTCGATGTGCCGAGCATGCTCAAGCGTTACGCACGGCGCATCTGACGCCGCGTATGGGTTTCCGGCGGCGCAGGAGCGTCGCCCTCTGAGGAGTAGCTATGGCAGTCAAAGTCCTGGTGGTGGACGATTCGGGGTTCTTCCGCCGCCGTGTCTCGGAGATTCTCTCCGCCGATGGACAGATCCAGGTGGTCGGCACCGCCACCAATGGCCGCGAGGCCATCGAGCAGGCGCTGGCCCTGAGACCCGATGTGATCACCATGGATTACGAGATGCCGCTGATGGACGGCATCACCGCGGTACGCAACATCATGCAGCGTTGCCCGACCCCGGTCCTGATGTTCTCCTCGCTGACCCACGAGGGCGCGCGGGTGACCCTGGATGCACTGGACGCTGGAGCGGTCGACTACCTGCCGAAGAATTTCGAGGACATCTCGCGCAACCCGGACAAGGTCCGCCAGTTGCTCTGCGAGAAGGTCCTGACCATCGCCCGTAGCAATCGTCGCTCGATCAGCCTGCCGCCGCTGCCTTCGGCCACCTCGTCCAGCCATGCGCCGGCGTCGTCCTCCAGCGTCGGCGCGAGCGCGCGTGTTGGTGCCGGCGCGTCGCCGGCCCCGGCGTCGACCTCGGCGGCGCCGAAGCGCAAGGCCTACCGGCTGGTCGCGATCGGTACCTCCACCGGTGGACCGGTTGCCTTGCAGCGGGTGCTGACCCAGTTGCCGGCCAACTTCCCGGCGCCGCTGGTACTGATCCAGCACATGCCGGCGGCCTTCACCAAGGCCTTCGCCGAGCGCCTCGACAAGCTGTGCCGGATCAACGTCAAGGAGGCGGAGGACGGCGACATCCTGCGTCCCGGCCTGGCGCTGCTGGCGCCGGGCGGCAAGCAGATGATGGTCGACGGCCGCGGCACGGTGCGCATCCTCCCCGGCGACGAACGCCTGAACTACAAGCCCTGCGTCGACGTGACCTTCGGCTCGGCGGCCAAGGCCTACAACGACAAGGTCCTGGCGGTGGTCCTCACCGGCATGGGCGCCGACGGGCGCGAGGGTGCGCGCCTGCTCAAGCAGGGCGGCAGCCAGGTGTGGGCGCAGGACGAGGCCAGTTGCGTGATCTACGGGATGCCGATGGCCGTGGTCAAGGCCAACCTGGCGGACGCGGTGTACGGGCTCGACGACATCGGCCGGCACCTGGTCGAGGCGTGCCAGTAAGCGTGCGTGCAGGAATGAGGAGACTGCCTTCGATGGCCACCCACGTGACGAGCTGCGCGCGCCTTCGCCGAGCCGAGGGGACGCGCTGATGGATGTGCTCAGCCTGGTCGGGATCATCCTGGCGTTCGTCGCCATCGTCGGCGGCAACTTTCTCGAGGGCGGCCACGCCGGAGCCCTGCTCAACGGTCCGGCGGCGCTGATCGTGATCGGCGGCACCCTGGCCGCGGCGCTGTTGCAGACCCCGGTGAACGTGCTCAAGCGCGGCCTGGGCATGCTCGGCTGGGTGTTCTTCCCGCCGCGCGAGGATCTTTCCGGGGGAATCGACCGGATCGTCTCCTGGAGCATGACCGCGCGCAAGGAAGGCCTGCTCGGCCTGGAGAGCATCGCCGATGCGGAGCCCGATCCCTATGCGCGCAAGGGCCTGCAACTGCTGGTGGACGGCGCCGAGCCGGAAGTCATCCGCAGCATCCTCGAGGTCGACCTGTTCACCCAGGAAAGTCGCGACCTGCAGGCCGCCAAGGTGTTCGAGAGCATGGGCGGCTATGCGCCGACCATCGGCATCATCGGCGCGGTAATGGGCTTGATCCATGTGATGGGCAACCTGGCCAACCCGGCGCAGCTCGGCAGCGGCATCGCCGTGGCGTTCGTCGCCACCATCTATGGCGTCGGCTTTGCCAACCTGCTCCTGCTGCCGATCGGCAACAAGCTGAAAACCCTGGTACTGCGCCAGTCGCGCTACCGCGAGATGCTCCTGGAGGGCCTGCTGTCCATCGCCGAGGGCGAGAACCCGCGTTCCATCGAGTTGAAGCTGCAAGGCTTCATGGACTGACCGGAGCCGAGCATGCAGCGTCGCCGTCGCCACCAGGAGGAACACGAGAACCACGAACGCTGGCTGGTTTCCTATGCCGATTTCATCACCCTGTTGTTCGCCTTCTTCGTGGTGATGTATTCGATTTCCTCGATCAACGAGGGCAAGTACAAGATCCTCTCGGAGACCCTCACCGGGGTGTTCAACCAGCCCGACCGCTCGTTGAAGCCGATTCCCATCGGCGACGAGCGGCCGCGCACCACCGAGCCGGAGCGCACCAGCGTCGAGGAGCAGCCCAGCGACAACGCGGCCAGCGCCGACTCGCTGGAGCGGATCGCCGACAGCGTGCGCGATGCCTTCGGTGACCTGATCGCCTCCGACCAGTTGAGCGTGCGCGGCAACGAGCTGTGGATCGAGATCACTCTCAATTCCAGCCTGCTGTTTCCCAGCGGCGATGCGCTGCCCAACGATGCCGCCTTCGATATCGTCGAGAAGGTCGCCAAGATCCTGGCGCCCTACAAGAACCCGATCCATGTCGAGGGCTTCACCGACGACGTGCCGATCCATAGCCCGCGCTATCCCACCAACTGGGAACTGTCGGCGGCGCGGGCGGCGAGCATCGTCCGCCTGCTCGGCAACGATGGGGTCGAGCCGTCGCGGATGGCTGCGGTGGGCTATGGTGAATTTCAACCGGTGGCAGACAATGCCAGCGCCGAAGGGCGGGCGAAGAACCGCCGGGTGGTGCTGGTGATCTCGCGCAACCTGGAGGTACGGCGCAGCGTCAGCGGGGTCGGCAGCGGCAAGGCGCAGCCGGATTCGGCGCTCCGCCACGCAGGCTCGGCAGCTGGCACGCAAGCTGCAGATACTGGCGGTACGCCGGCGCCCGCGCCGGCAACCGTCAATTCCCCGTCGCCTTCGCCATGAGCGCGCGAAACATGGTTTGCGTACGGGCGCCGGGGCCGAACTGGCCAGTAGTGCGGCCCCAACCGGGTGGACCCATGCCAGGAAGAGTAGAGCAATGAAAGTCTGGGCAGTCGCCAATCAGAAAGGAGGGGTCGGCAAGACCACCTCGTCCATCGCCCTGGCCGGCCTGCTGGCGGATGCCGGCAAGCGCGTGGTCGTGGTCGACCTGGACCCCCACGGCTCGATGACCAGCTATTTCGGCTATGACCCGGACACCCTCGAGCACAGCGCCTTCGACCTGTTCCTGCACCAGGGCAACGTCCCCGAGGGGCTGCCGGCCTCGCTGCTGCGCAGCACCAGCAACGAACGCATTTCCCTGCTGCCGTCGAGTACCGCGCTGGCCACCCTGGAGCGCCAGTCGCCGGGCAAGAGCGGTCTCGGCCTGGTGGTCTCGAAGAGCCTGGCGCAGCTCTGGCAGGATTTCGACCATGCGATCATCGACAGCCCGCCGCTGCTCGGCGTGCTGATGGTCAACGCCCTGGCCGCCAGCCAGCACCTGGTGATCCCGGTGCAGACCGAGTTCCTCGCGGTGAAAGGGCTGGAGCGGATGGTCAACACCCTGGCGATGATCAACCGGTCGCGCAAACAGGCGTTGCCCTATACCATCGTACCTACGCTGTTCGACCGGCGGACCCAGGCTTCGCTGAGCACGCTGCGGATTCTCAACGAGAACTACCCGGACAACCTGTGGCAGGCGTTCATTCCCATCGATACCCGCCTGCGCGATGCCAGCCGGGCCGGGGTCACGCCGTCGCAGCACGACGGCAAGAGTCGCGGGGTGATCGCCTACCGCGCCTTGCTCAAGCATCTGCTGGCGCAGCAGCCGGCCACCCGGGTGGCCTGATGGCGCGCCGGTCGCCGCGCCGACAGGCGCATTCAAGCCGCACCGGAGTGCGGCCGATAACCGTTGTAGACCCCTGTCGCGGAATACCCACATGAGCGCCGCCACCGCCACCCGTTCGCAACTGGCCTTGCAGTCCTACCTGGATGCGTTGCTCCAGGAGGCCACTTTCGAGGACCTGGAACCTCTCGTCGAGACGCCGCCAGCGCCTGCGCCCGCGCCGTTGAAGCCTGTCGCGCTGGCGGTCGCCGAAGTGGCGACACCGGCCCCGGCGCTGGAAACGCTGCCGGTCGACCACGGGTTCGACGAGTTCGAGGCCGCGGTGCTCGAGGAGCAGGTCCGCGATGCGCGCCTGGTTCCGCCGGCGCCGGCGGCCCTGCTCGACGAACCGACGACGTTGCGCGAGCTGCCGGTCGAGCCACGGCCCCACGAAGTCATCGAGTTGCGCGTGCCGAGCGCCCCGGCGAGCGTCGGCGAGCCGCCGCTGCTCGACCTGCCGCTGCTCGACGACGGTCGTCCGGCCTGGGCGGCGGAGCCCTTCGAGTGCCTGCTGTTCGACGTCGCCGGGCTGACCCTGGCGGTGCCGCTGGTGTGCCTCGGCTCGATCTATCCGCTGGAGAACCAGGAACTGACCCCGTTGTTCGGCCAGCCCGACTGGTTCCTCGGCATCCTGCCGTCGCAGGCGGGCAACCTGAAGGTGTTGGACACCGCACGCTGGGTGATGCCCGAACGCTACCGCGACGACTATCGCGACGGCCTCAAGTACGTGATCTCGGTCCAGGGCTACGAGTGGGGGCTGGCGGTGCACCAGGTGAGCCGCTCGATCCGCCTCGACCCGGCCGAGGTGAAATGGCGCAGCCAGCGTAGCCAGCGGCCCTGGCTGGCCGGCACGGTCATCGAACACATGTGTGCGCTGCTGGATGTGGCGGCGCTCGCCGAACTGATCGCCAGCGGCGCCGTCAAGCGCCTGCACGGCGACCATTGATAGACAGCTTCCGCCACTTGCGGCGGTTTTCGAGAGGTTAGGGGAATGAGCAAAGCCACCGCGCAAAGCGCCGAAGATCCGATCCTGCAGTGGGTCACCTTCCGCCTGGACAACGAGAGCTACGGCATCAATGTGATGCAGGTCCAGGAGGTGCTGCGCTACACCGAGATCGCCCCGGTGCCGGGCGCGCCGAGCTACGTGCTGGGCATCATCAACCTGCGCGGCAACGTGGTCACGGTGATCGACACCCGCCAGCGCTTCGGCCTGGACCCTGCGCCGGTCAGCGACAACACGCGGATCGTCATTATCGAGGCGGACAAGCAGGTGGTCGGCATCCTGGTCGACAGCGTCGCCGAGGTGGTCTACCTGAAGCAGTCGGAAATCGAGACCGCGCCGAACGTCGGCAACGAAGAGTCGGCCAAGTTCATCCAGGGTGTCTGCAACAAGAACGGCGAGCTGCTGATCTTGGTCGAGCTGGACAAGATGATGACCGAGGAAGAATGGTCGGAGCTGGGCAGCATCTGATGCGTTCTACCGACACGAGGGCCTGCTGAGATGGAGGTCGTCGCGCTGGCACTGGCGCTCGCCGCCTGCCTCGGCCTGGCGGCGGCGTGCCTGTGGCTGCGCCGTGAATTGCGCCGCCTGCAAGCTGCGCTGGCGCAGCAGGCGGAGGAGGGCGCCGCGCGCGAGCGCCGGCTCAAGGAGCTGAGCAAGCGCATCGAGTCCTACCAGCAGGTCAACGTGCGCATGGGCGAGGCCTTGCAGGACCTCGGCAAGCAACTCGCGCCGCTTCCCGACCGGGTCGCGCGCCTGGAGCAGCGCGATCCGACCACGCTGTCGTTCAGCCAGGCCGCACGCCTGGTCGGGCTCGGCGCCAGCGCCGAAGACCTGACCCAGGCCTGCGGTCTGTCGCAGGCCGAGGCCGAGCTGGTGGCGCGCCTGCACGAAGCCAAGGGCAAGTGACGGTCGCCGGCCCGGCGCTGGCGCTGGCGCTTTTCAGGCGAGCAGGCGGCTCGCCACTTCTGCCAGTGTCGCCTCTCCCCTGAACTCCCCGCAGCTCTGCGCCGGCAGGCGATCCTCGATGGCATGGGCGAAGCGCACCGCCGGGTCCTGCTCCAGCTTCTCCAGGTGTCGATGCAGGCGCGGAAAGTCGTGTTGCAGGTCGAAGTAGCCCAGCTCCCGTCCCCAGCGAGCGGTACCCGCGAGGTAGGCGTCGGCCACGCTCGGCCCTTCGCCGGCCAGCCACTTGCGGTCGCCGAGCAGCTTGTCGATCCGGCCATAGGCTCGCGCCGCGCGCGTCAGCGCCCTTGCCGTCGTGGTTGCGTCGGCGTCCTCCAGATAGAACAGGGCTCCCCAGGCCGAATGGCATTCGGTATGCAGGAGGGCGAGGGCGAAGTTCAGTTCGTCGAACTCGGCGCTGCCCTGCGGATAACCGAGCTTCCTGCACAGGTCGCGCGCCGCCAGGTGCTGGAGAATGGCCAGGCTTTCGCTGAGCGCGCGGCCGTCCTCCAGGAGCAGGGTGGGCGTCTGGCGAGCCGGGTTCAGGCGCACGTAGGTGCGCTCGCCGGTCTCCAGCGGCATCTCGATCCGACACAGGCGATAGGGGCGGCCGAGCCACTCGAGGGCCACGATCGAGCCGAAGGAACAGCCGTGGGGTACGCCATAAAACAGTACAGGTTCCATTTTCCATCTCCGTTCAGGTAACGCACGTTGCGCATCGCAACCGGGCTGAACGCAGGGTAGAGGGGATATAGGCTATATTCGGTCCTGTTTTTTCCGACGGATCGAAAAATGTCCAAGCCCACGGTGCGCGTGCTCGCCCTGCTCGAACTGCTGCAGAGCCACGGCCAACTCAGCGGTAGCGAGCTGGCCAGGCGCCTGGAGGTGGATGGACGGACGCTGCGTCGCTATATCGTCGCCCTCGAGGAGCTGGGCATTCCCATCTCGGCGGAGCGCGGACGCCATGGCGGTTACCGCCTGGTGGCCGGTTTCAAGCTCCCGCCGCTGATGTTCAGCGCGGAGGAAACCCTGGCCGTGTCCCTCGGCCTGCTGGCGGTGCGCAGTCTCGGCCTGGGCGAAAGCGAGCTGGCCCTGGAAAGTGCGCAGGCCAAGCTGAGCAGGGTGATGCCCGTTGCGCTGCGGCGGCGCCTCGTGGCGCTCCGCGAGACCGCCAGCCTGGACCTGGCCCGCGCCCGGGCGGGAACCAGTGTGGCGGCGCTGGCGACCCTCGCCGAAGCCGCCCAGGTCCGTGCGCGGGTCGAGTTCCGCTATCGCGACCCGCAGGGCGCCGAAACCCTCCGCCAACTCGATCCCTACGGCCTGGCCTATCGCAACGGCTGCTGGTACGTCAGCGGTTTCTGCCACCTGCGCCAGGCGTTGCGCTCGTTCCGTCTCGATCGCCTGGACGCGCCGCGCATGCTGGCGGAGCGCTTCGAGCGACCGGCGGATTTCGATACCCTCCGCCACCTGCGGGAGAGCTTCGCCCGGATGCCGCGCGCCTACCCGGTGGAAATCCTGATGCGGGCGGCGAGGGAGCAGGTGGTCGCGGTGCTCGGCGAGCCCCTCGGTCTGCTCGCCGAGGTCGATGGCGGTACGCTGTTGCGCGCCAGCACCGACGACCTGGACTGGTTCGCCCGGCGCCTGTGCGGCCTGCCGTTCGACTTCGAGGTCAGGCAGCCGCTGGAGTTGCGCGAGCCGTTGAGGCGCCAGGCCGAGCGTGTCCTGCGTAACCTGGGCCAGGAGGAAGCTTCGGATCACAGGTAGGCATTTAGAGGAAAAGTCCTATTAATTGCGCGGCTGTCGCTTTCTAGAATCGGTCCTGGTCAACCCGCACGTTTCCAGGAGGCCACAAGGATGCCTGCAATACCCCTGCGCGCCATGGTGCTGTGCGCCAACCCCGGCCGTCTGCTCAGGTACGGAGCGCTGTTCAACCGCTGCGGCTACTTCCACCTGAGCCTGTGCCTGGACCGACGGGAGCTGCGGCGCTCCCTGGACCAGGGTTACCCGTACGACTATTGCCTCTACGACGGATTCCGCCTGGACCAGGGCTGCAAGGGCACGCTGGCGATGCTGGGACGCAGCGGCAGCATCCGGCGCTTCCTGCTGGTGGGCGAACTCGATTGCCGCGAGAAGCGCCTGTTGTTCGAGTGGAGCAGAGGCCATGGCCTGAGCATCGGCGCGGTGTCCGACCGGCCTTTGGGCCAGGTCGCCCTGGCTGCGTTGATCAAGCGTGATCGTGGCTGCCCCGACCTCCTGCGCGGCATCGCCTGAGGCGGCTTCCGGGAAGATGAGGTAAGGTCGTTTTCCAACCTTCCATGGCGAGACAGCATGACCGTCCAGGCCGACATCCTCAAGGCGATCGAAGGCATCGAGCATGGCTTCCAGCAAGCCGGCCAGGCACTCTCCGAACGGATATTCCATTGCCGGCAGGTGCATGGCGCCGAGATCGTCGACGCGCGCTCGTTGTCGGAATCGGGACGGCATGCCGCCGACGGCGTTTTCAGCGAAGGGCCGCTGGCGGTCGCGGTGGTCACCGCGGACTGCCTGCCGATTCTCATGAGCAGTCGCGACGGTCGGGTGGTGGCCGCCCTGCACGGCGGCTGGCAGGGGCTGGTCGCCGGTATCGTCGGCGCGGCGGTGGCGCGCTTCAATGCGCGCGGCGTCGCCAGCGCGGACATCCGGGTCGCCATCGGTCCCGGGATCAAAGCCTGCTGCTACGAGGTGAGTGCCGGGTTCATCGAGGCGTTGCAGGTCGGCCACGGCCGCCTCTGGGAGGGCGCGGTGCCGCCCTGGAGCCAGCGTCGTCCGCTCCCCGAGCGGCCACCCCGGTTCGCTCCGCCCGAGCCAAGGCAGGCGGAGCAGGGCGCCTGGCTGGACCTGGTGGCCTTCTGTCGCCAGTTGTTCCAGGCCGCCGGCGTCGGGCCGGCGCAGATCGAAGCCAGCGCCGTCTGCACCTACTGTTCCGGCGATGCGTTCGCCAGTCATCGCCGACGCCAGCGCCTGGGCGAGGAGAAGCGTCAGCAGTACGCCTGGATCGCGCGCAAGCCGTGACCGCGTATCGGTATTGTCCGGAAATCCTGGATAGTCATGACGGTTGTCTGCTGTTTATCCGCCAATACCCGGCTTCTAGACTTTCCCTGTCGATGCGTGGCTGTCGCCACGCTCATTCCAGGAGAGTCCCAGCATGCCTGACATCACCCAAGCCGCCATCGTCACCGGCGCCTCCCGCGGCATCGGTCGCGCCATTGCCCGGCGGTTGGCCGCCGACGGTTTCGCGGTCGCGGTCAACTATGCCGGCAACCAGACCATGGCCGACGAGGTCGTGGCCGAAATCGTCGCCGCCGGCGGCACGGCCATCGCCGTACAGGGCGACGTGGCCAGCCCGGAGGACATGGACAAGCTGTTCGAAGCCACCAGGGGCGCCTTCGGCCGCATCGACGTGGTGGTCAACAGCGCCGGCACGATGCCCTACCTGAAGATCGCCGACGGTGACCTGGAGGGCTTCGACCGGGTGATCCGCACCAACCTGCGCGGCGCCTTCATCGTGCTCGGCCTGGCTGCCCGGCATGTCGAGCGCGGCGGACGGATCATCGCCCTGTCCACCAGCGTGATCGCCCGGGCGCTGCCCAGCTACGGTCCGTACATCGCGTCCAAGTCCGGGGTCGAGGGGCTGGTGCACGTGCTGGCCAACGAGTTGCGCGGCCAGGACATCAGGGTCAACGCGGTGGCGCCCGGCCCGGTGGCCACCGAGCTGTTCTTCAACGGCAAGAGCGCCGAACAGATCGACCAGATCGCCAGGCTGGCGCCGCTGGAGCGTCTCGGCGAGCCGGACGAGATCGCCGCGGCGGTGTCCTTCCTCGCCGGGCCGGACGGGGCCTGGGTCAATTCCCAGGTGCTGCGGGTCAACGGCGGTTTCGCCTGAGCCGTGTGGGCGGGGCACGAAAAAGCCGGCGCGAAGGCCGGCTTTTTCGTGGTCGCCACTGGCGGTCAGCGGTCGTTCTTGGTCGAGGAGCCGATGGCGTTGCTCAAGCCCTTGCTGTTGTGATCGCCGGGGGTGGTGGCGGAGATCGCGCTGGCCTGCGACAGCCCGCGGCTGTCGCGGGAGCTGGCGATGCCGGAGGTGGCTGAACCATGGCCTTTGCTGGAGTGGCCGCCGAGGTTGCCGCCATGGCTGCCGCCCTTGCCGCCGCCATGACCGCCACCGTTGCCGCCGCCATTTCCGCCCTTGGCATAGGCGGAGCCGACAGGAGAAAGCTCGCCAGGCAGCAGGGTGCTGCCCGCGAACAGCAGGCCGAGAGCAGCTACGGCGAACAGGGTATGTTTTTTCATTTGAGGGATGCCTCCGCAGGCATGTGGTGTGCCGTCTAAAGACCGTTGCGCGAACGACAGGTTCTGTGGAAAGCGACGGATGGCGGGCCCTGCCGGTGGTTCCTCCTTCAGCGGTTGCGCCAGTGCTCGGCGAGCAATCCGTAGAGCGCCGAGTCGGAGACTTCTCCGGAAACGATCCAGCGTTGTGCGAGCAGGCCCTCCTGGCGGAAGCCCAGGCGCTCCAGGCTGGCGGCCGAAGGCCGGTTGCGCGGATCGATCTCCGCCTCCAGGCGGTTCAGGTCGATTTCATCGAAAGCGAACGCCAGCAGCCTGCGCAGCGCCTCGCCCATGTAACCCCGGCCCTGGGCTGCACGTGCCAGGCAGTAGCCGAGTTCGGCGCGGCGCGAGCCTTTCTCGAAATGGAAGAGGATACAACTGCCGAGCAATTGGCCGTCTTCTCGACGCTCGATGGCCAGGTTCAGGTATTCGCCGTCGACGAGCGCCTGGCTGTCCCGCAGGATCGCCTCGCGGGCCTGCGCAGGGGTCGTCCACGGCGGTGTGTTCCAGTAACGCATGACTTCCGGGTCGGACATCATGGCGAACAGCGGCGCGGCGTCTTCCTCTCGGAAAGTGCGTAGCCGCAGGCGCGGGGTGTCCAACGGGTGGGGAAAGACGAAGTTCATCGGGCGCTCCTTTGCCGAGGTCGGAGGCTGCGCAGCTTAGCGCGCAGCGGCGAGGTCCTGGAGCTGATGTGCGTGCGGATGTTTCGCCGTGCGGGCTGGCTCAGTCGCCGGGACCGCCGAGTAGCAGCATCTGGTTGCCATCCGCGGCGTCCGGCGCGAATCCCTCGGGACACTTGCCTTTCAGGTGCCAGGCGAAGGCGATGATCTCAGCGATGGTGCGATACAGCGCTTCCGGAATGGCGTCGCCGAGTTCCAGGCGGGCGAGCAGGCGGACCAGCTCGGCGTTCTCGTAGATCGGTACCTCGTAGTCGCGGGCGATGGCCAGGATCGCCTCGGCCAGTTCGGCGTCGCCCTTGGCGGAAAGGGTCGGCGCGGCCTGGCCGTCGTAGCTCAGGGCGATGGCCTGGCGCGGGGCGGGTGACTGCTTTCTGTTCATGCGGTTTCGTCTACCCAGCGTTGTTCGATGGTCGCTCGCGGGCCCTGGGGCGGGCGGCCGCGTTGGCAGGTGATCTCGCCAACGGTCAGGCCGGCGTCGCGCAGGCGTTGGCGCAGGTGGCCGAGTTCATGCTCGACCAGCCGCGCGGTCGCGTCGCGCTCGGCCCAAAGCTGGCTGGACAGGCTGCCGCGTAGCAGGGTCGCCTGGGCGTGCAGCGGTCCCAGCGGCTCCAGGTCGAAGGCCAGTTCGACGCGCCAGAGGCTTTCGCGGGCCTCTTCGCCGGTCTTGCGCTGTTCTTCCTGGAACTTCACCTGCAACGGTACCACCGAGTGCTGATGGCGCATGGGCACCTCCATCTGCCAGGTCGCCAGTTGGGTGCCATCCGGCAGGGTGCTGGTCTGCGCCAGGCTCGACAACTGATGGGTCTGCAGGCGGGAGATCGCCGCGGCGGCAAGGCGCAGCAGCGACTCCAGTTCCATGTCCTCGTCGAACAGTTGGAGAACCTTGCTCGGCAGGGGAAAGTTCAGTGCCTGGGTCTTGTTGGCGCTCTGTCCCAGGTTGCCCAGGGCGTTGCGGACAAAGGCCGGCAGCGCCTGGGCCAGGTTCGCCGTGTTGCCGGCGAACATGCCCGGCGCCTGGGCGCCGGTCGGCGGCAGCGGCGACAGCTGGGCGAACAGGCGCAACAGGTTGGCCTTCAGGTCCTGGCCGAGATGATCGGTGGCGCCCTGCATCAGGCGCGCCTCGAGGAACAGGCCGCTCTGCTGCAGGGCCTGGCCGAGCAGCTTGGAATCGCCCATCTTCTGCGCCTCCGGCAGGCCGGCGAAGAGGCGCTCCACGGCCTGGCGCAGGCTGTCCGGCAGGTCGTTGCGGCCGTTCAGCCCCTGCAGGGCGGCGAACAGGCCTTCCAGGGAAGCCTGGCGGGCGCTCTGCCCGGCCAGTTGCTGGCCCAGCGCAAGCTGGTCGAGGCGTCCGCTGAGCGGCAGGAAGTCGATCTGCTGGCTGTTTTTCACCAGCGCCGTGAGCAGGCTGCCGACCGGCAGCGCCTGGGGCGAGTCGAGGCTCAGCTTGCTGCCGGCGAGCGGCGTGTTGAGCAGGTTCAGCAGGACCCGGTAGACCACCTGTTGGGCCTTGTCCGCCGGCAGCGCGGTGCTGGACAGGACCTTGCCCTGGAGCAGGGTGCCGGGCGGCAGTTGCTCCAGGTCGAGGCTGCTCAGCGGGCCAGCGCCGGCCATGCTGTCGAGCAGGGTTGCAACCACGCTGGTGTTGCTGGTGGCGCTGACGTTGAGCAGGTTGCCCGGCACCAGCGGCCGATTGCTCTGCACTTCCACCAGGCTCTGCCCGCTGTTCGCCAGGGTCAGCTTGAGCAGGACCTGGAAATTGTTCGCCAGGCCTTCCTTGACCGCCAGCACCTCGGCCTTGCCCGACTCGCCTTCGCCCAGCAGGCCGGCCAGGGTCTGCACCAGCTTCAGGGTCATCTCGGCGTCGGCCTGGGCGTTGCCCTGCGATTGCGCCGGCGGCAGCGGGCGTGGGGCGGAGACCGGGGGTAGTGGCGGGGAAGCGCCTATCTCGGCTGGCATGGGTAACAACCTGTCTTAAACGACCCTGCGGAGGCTGGGGAAGGGCGTGTATAATGCCGCGCCTGTCAAACAGGCTGGCCGCGTCGTCACCAGTATAGCGGCCGTGTTTATCCCGACTTTAGGGTCTGTTCCGTGAAGGCCTCCGGCGCCGCGACGAGGAGAGACGCTTGGCGATGTTGTTCGATGTCCGATCCTGCTGAAGTCCCCACAGCCAGCCCCTTGCTGGAAACCGTCGGGCTCGCCTGCGAGCGCGACTGGCGCATGCTGTTCGAGCGCCTCGACCTGCGCCTGGCCGCCGGCGAGATGTTGCAGGCGGTGGGTCCCAACGGCAGCGGCAAGACCAGCCTGCTGCGCCTGCTGTCCGGACTGATGCAGCCGACCGCCGGGGAAGTCCGCCTGAACGGCCGGCCGCTCGCCGAACAGCGCGGCGAACTGGCCCGCAGCCTGCTGTGGATCGGCCACGCCGCGGGAATCAAGGGCCTGCTCAGCGCCGAGGAGAACCTCACCTGGCTCTGCGCGCTGCACCAGCCGGCCAGCCGCGAGGCGATCTGGCAGGCCCTGGCCGACGTCGGCCTGCGTGGCTTCGAGGACGTTCCCTGCCACACCCTTTCCGCCGGCCAGCAACGCCGCGTGGCGCTGGCCCGCCTGTACCTGGACGCACCGCCCTTGTGGATCCTCGATGAACCCTTCACCGCCCTCGACAAACAGGGGGTGGCGCAACTGGAAGCGCACCTGGCCGGGCATTGCCAGCGCGGCGGGATGGTGGTGCTGACCACCCACCACAGCCTGCAGCAGGTGCCCGCCGGCTACCGCGAGCTGGACCTCGGTGCGCTCAAGGCGGCCAGCGGCGCGACGGTCGAGCCGGCGTTGGGCGATCCGGCATGAGCAACGTCTTCAGCCTGCTTCTGGCGCGCGAGGCGCGCCTGCTGTTCCGCCGACCGGCGGAGCTGGCCAACCCGCTGGTGTTCTTCGCCATCGTCATCGCCCTGTTCCCCCTGGCGGTCGGGCCGGAAAGCCAATTGCTACAAACCTTGTCGCCCGGCCTGGTCTGGGTGGCGGCGCTATTGGCCGTGCTGCTCTCGCTGGAAGGGCTGTTCCGCAGCGATTTCGAGGACGGTTCTCTGGAGCAGTGGGTCCTTTCGCCGCACCCCCTGGCTCTTCTGGTGCTGGCCAAGGTGCTGGCACACTGGCTGTTTTCCGGGCTGGCCCTGGTCCTGATGTCGCCGCTGTTCGCGCTGATGCTGGGCCTGCCGGCCCGTTGCATACCGGTGCTGCTGCTTTCCCTGTTGCTCGGTACGCCGGTGCTGAGCCTGCTCGGCGCCGTCGGCGCGGCCTTGACCGTGGGCCTCAAGCGCGGCGGCCTGTTGCTGGCGCTGCTGATCCTGCCGCTGTACATCCCGGTGCTGATTCTCGGTAGCGGGGCGCTGCAGGCTTCGCTGCAGGGACTGCCCAGCAGCGGACATTTATTGTGGCTGGCGAGCCTGACGGCGCTAGCATTGACACTCACGCCATTCGCCATCGCTGCCGGCCTGAAGATCAGCGTAGGCGAGTGAGTCCGCCCGCCGAAGGCATCGGCGGGCGTGCGGTACCGGGCGGCTGTGCCGCCCACGCTTGACCCGGGCTGGCAGCGGAAGGTCTGCCCGGTATTTCCAAAGAGCCCTGTAAACAGAGCCTGATGATGAATTGGACATGGTTTCACAAGCTTGGGTCGCCCAAGTGGTTCTACGAGATCAGCGGCCGCTGGCTGCCCTGGTTCGCCGTGGCGGCGGCGCTGCTGATCGTCACCGGCTGCGTCTGGGGGCTGGCCTTCGCGCCGCCGGACTACCAGCAGGGCAATAGCTTCCGCATCATCTATATCCATGTGCCGGCGGCCTTCCTCGCCCAGTCCTGCTACGTCATGCTGGCCGTGGCCGGTGCCGTCGGGCTGATCTGGAAGATGAAGATCGCCGACGTGGCGGTGCAGTGCGCCGCTCCCATCGGCGCCTGGATGACCTTCGTCGCGCTGCTTACCGGGGCCGTATGGGGCAAGCCGACCTGGGGCGCCTGGTGGGTCTGGGACGCACGCCTGACGGCGATGCTGATCCTGCTTTTCCTCTATTTCGGCATCATCGCCCTCGGCCAGGCGATCAGTAACCGCGACAGCGCGGCCAAGGCCTGTGCCGTACTGGCCATCGTCGGCGTGGTGAACATCCCGATCATCAAGTACTCGGTGGAATGGTGGAACACCCTGCACCAGCCGGCCACCTTCACCATCACCGAGAAACCGGCGATGCCGGTGGAGATGTGGTTGCCGTTGCTGATCATGGTCCTCGGCTTCTATTGCTTCTTCGCGGCCATGCTGCTGGTGCGCATGCGCCTGGAAGTGCTCAAGCGCGAGTCCCGCACCACCTGGGCGAAAGCCGAGGTGAAGGCCCTGGTGGAGAAGGCACGATGAGCTTCGAATCGTTCGGCGACTTCCTCGCCATGGGCCATCACGGTCCCTACGTCTGGTCGGCCTACGGCATCAGCCTGCTGGTGCTGGCGATCAATGTCGCCGAGCCGCTGCTGGCCCGGCGCCGCTACCTGCAAGAAGAGGCGCGTCGTCTGCGCCGGGAGGCCCAGCAGTGAATCCGGTCCGCAAGAAACGTCTGATCATCGTCCTCGCCATCGTGGCGGGTGTCGGCGCCGCGGTGGGCCTGGCGCTGTCGGCCCTGCAACAGAACATCAACCTGTTCTACACCCCGACCCAGATCGCCAACGGCGAAGCGCCGACCGACACCCGCATACGCGCCGGCGGCCTGGTGGAAAAGGGTTCTCTGCAACGCAGCGAGGATTCGCTGAACGTGCGTTTCGTGGTCACCGACGGCGCCAAGGAAGTGACCATCGCCTACCATGGCATCCTTCCCGACCTGTTCCGCGAGGGGCAGGGCATCGTCGCCCTCGGCAAGCTGGGCGGCGACGGCGTGCTGGTGGCCGATGAAGTGCTGGCCAAGCACGACGAGAACTACATGCCGCCGGAAGTCACCAAGGCGCTCAAGGACAGCGGCCAACTGAAGCACTACGAGAACGGCAAGGCCGCCGGCGAGACCTCGTACAACCAGGAGGGCAAGTAGATGATCCCCGAACTCGGCCACCTGGCCCTGATCCTCGCCCTCTGCCTGGCCCTGGTGCAGTCGAGCCTGCCGCTGGTCGGCGCCTGGCGCGGCGACCGCCAGTGGATGAGCCTGGCGCGCCCGGCGGCCTGGGGGCAGTTCGCCTTCCTCGCCTTCGCCTTCGGTTGCCTGACCTGGGCCTTCCTGCGCGACGACTTCTCGGTGGCCTACGTGGCCGGCAACTCCAACAGCGCGCTGCCCTGGTACTACAAGTTCAGCGCCGTCTGGGGCGCCCACGAAGGTTCGCTGCTGCTCTGGGCGCTGATCCTCGGTGGCTGGACCTTCGCCGTGTCGATCTTCTCCCGGCAACTGCCGGAGGTCATGCTGGCCCGCGTGCTGGCGGTGATGGGCATGATCAGCACCGGCTTCCTGCTGTTCCTGATCATCACCTCCAACCCGTTCAGCCGCCTGCTGCCGCAGACCCCGATGGACGGCAACGACCTCAACCCTCTGTTGCAGGACGTCGGCCTGATCGTCCACCCGCCGATGCTCTACATGGGTTACGTCGGATTCTCGGTGGCCTTCGCCTTCGCCATCGCCGCACTGCTCGGCGGCCGCCTGGACGCCGCCTGGGCGCGCTGGTCGCGGCCCTGGACCCTGGTAGCCTGGGCCTTCCTCGGTATCGGCATCGTGCTCGGCTCCTGGTGGGCCTACTACGAGCTGGGCTGGGGGGGCTGGTGGTTCTGGGATCCGGTGGAAAACGCCTCCTTCATGCCCTGGCTGGTCGGCACTGCACTGATCCACTCGCTGGCGGTGACCGAGAAGCGCGGCGTGTTCAAGAGCTGGACCGTGCTGCTGGCGATCGCCGCTTTCTCCCTGAGCCTGCTGGGCACCTTCCTGGTCCGCTCCGGCGTGCTCACCTCGGTGCACGCCTTCGCCTCCGACCCGGAGCGCGGGGTGTTCATCCTCGCCTTCCTGCTGCTGGTGGTCGGCGGCTCGCTGACCCTGTTCGCCCTGCGCGCGCCGGTGGTCAAGAGCCAGGTCGGCTTCGCCCTGTGGTCGCGCGAGACCCTGCTGCTGCTGAACAACCTGGTGCTGGTGGTGGCGGCCTCGATGATTCTCCTCGGGACCCTCTACCCGCTGCTGCTCGATGCCCTCAGCGGCGCCAAGCTGTCGGTCGGCCCGCCGTACTTCAATGCCATGTTCCTGCCGCTGATGGCGGCGCTGATGGCGGCCCTGGCGGTCGGCGTGCTGGTGCGCTGGAAGGACACCCCGAGCCGCTGGCTGCTCGGCATGCTGACCCCGGTGCTGGTGGCCAGCGCGGTCCTGGCGGCGGCCGGTTCGATGTACTTCGGCGATTTCAACTGGGCGGTGCTGGCGGTGTTCCTGCTGTCCGCCTGGGTGGTCCTGGCCGGTTTCCGCGACTTCCTCGACAAGACCCGGCACAAGGGCGTGCTGGCCGGCGCCCGCAGCCTGACCCGCAGCTACTGGGGCATGCAACTGGCGCACCTGGGCATCGCCGTGTGCGCCATCGGCATCGTCCTCAGCAGCCAGTACAGCGCCCAGCGTGACCTGCGCATGTCGCCCGGCGACACCGTCGAACTGGGCGGCTACCACTTCCTCTTCGACGGCGCGAAGCACCACGAAGGGCCGAACTACACCTCGGACAAGGGCAGCATCCACGTCAGCCGCGACGGCAAGGAGATCGCCACCCTGCATCCGGAGAAGCGCCTGTACACCGTGCAGAGTTCGATGATGACCGAGGCAGGGATCGATGCCGGCTTTACCCGCGACCTTTACGTGGCGCTCGGCGAGCCGCTGGAGAACGGTGCCTGGGCGGTGCGCGTGCACGTCAAGCCGTTCGTCCGCTGGATCTGGTTCGGTGGCCTGCTGATGGGCCTCGGCGGCGCCCTGGCGGCGCTCGACCGGCGCTACCGGGTGAAGGTGAAAACACGTGTGCGCGAGGCCCTGGGCCTCGCCGGTCAGGGAGCCTGAGTCTTGAAACGAGCGATTCTGCTGCTGCCGCTGGGGATCTTCCTGATCGTCGCGGTGTTCCTCTTCCGCGGCCTCTGGCTGGACCCCAGCGAGCTGCCCTCGGCGCTGATCGGCAAGCCGTTCCCGGCCTTCGACCTGCCCAGCGTGCAGGACCCGGCCCGGCGCCTGACCGAGGCCGACCTCAAGGGCAAGCCGGCGCTGGTCAACGTCTGGGGCACCTGGTGCCCGTCGTGCCGGGTCGAGCACCCGGAACTGACCCGACTGGCCGAGCAGGGCGTGGTGATCTACGGGATCAACTACAAGGACGACAACGCCGCCGCCATCAAGTGGCTGAACGAGCTGCACAATCCCTACCTGCTGAGCATCAGCGACGCCGACGGCACCCTGGGCCTGGACCTGGGCGTGTACGGTGCGCCGGAAACCTACCTGATCGACAAACAGGGCATCATCCGCCACAAGATCGTCGGGGTGGTCGACCAGAAAGTCTGGCGCGAGCAACTGGCGCCGCTGTACCAGCAACTGCTGGACGAGCCGGAGGCCCGATGAAGCGTTTCCTCGCCACCGCGCTGCTCGGTCTCGCCCTCTGCGGCGTGGCCCGGGCCGCCATCGACACCTACGAGTTCGCCAGCGACGCCGAGCGCGAGCGCTTCCGCAACCTGACCCAGGAACTGCGCTGCCCGAAGTGCCAGAACCAGGACATCGCCGACTCCAACGCACCGATCGCCGCCGACCTGCGCAAGCAGATCTACGGCCAGTTGCAGCAGGGCAAGAGCGACGGCGAGATCGTCGACTACATGGTTGCCCGCTACGGTGATTTCGTTCGCTACAAGCCGCCGGTCAACGAGCGTACCTGGCTGCTCTGGTTCGGTCCGGGCGCCTTGCTGCTGTTCGGCGTGCTGGTGATCGGCGTGATCGTCCTGCGCCGCCGGCGCACCGCTGCCAAGGTGCAAACCACCCTGTCCGCCGAGGAGCAAGCGCGCCTCGCCAACCTGTTGAAGAACGACAAATGATCGATTTCTGGCTCGCTGCCGGCCTGCTGCTGCTGGCGGCCCTGGCATTCCTGCTGATTCCGCTGCTGCGTGGCCGTCGCGCCCAGGCCGAGGAAGACCGTACCGCCCTGAACGTCGCGCTTTATCAGGAGCGGATCGCCGAGCTGGCCGGCCAGCAGGCCGCCGGCACGCTGACCGCCGAGCAACTGGAGAATGGCCGCGCCGAGGCTGCCCGCGAACTGCTCGCCGACACCGAGGGCAGCGGCGAAGAGCGTAGCTCGCGCCTGGGCCGGGCGGTCCCGCTGGTCGCGGCGCTGCTGGTGCCGTTGGTCGCGCTCGGCCTGTACCTGCATTGGGGCGCCAGCGACAAGGTCGAGCTGGCCCGCGAATTCGCCCAGGCGCCGCACTCCATGGAAGAGATGACTGCGCGCCTGGAGCGCGCGGTACAGGCTCAGCCGGATTCCGCCCAGGGCTGGTACTTCCTCGGTCGCACCTACATGACCCAGGAACGCGGCGCCGATGCAGCGCGGGCCTTCGAACGCGCCGCCGAACTCAGCGGGCGGCAGCCGGAAGTGCTCGGCCAGTGGGCGCAGGCACTGTATTTCTCCGGTGGCAAGAAAATGACCGCGCAGATCAAGGCCCTGGCCGACGAGGCGCTGAAGGGCGACCCGGCCGAAGTGACCACCCTTGGCCTGCTCGGCATCGCCGCCTTCGAAGAGCAGCGCTACGCCGACGCCATCGGCTTCTGGGAGCGCCTGGTGTCGGTGTTGCCGAACGAGGACCCGGCACGCTCGGCGATCCAGGGCGGCATCCAGCGCGCCCGCGAGCGCATGACCGAGGCCGGGCAGACTCCGCCGGCGCCGGCCGCGCCCGCTGCCGCCGGGGTGACCCTGACGGTGAAGGTGGATATCAGCGACGCGGTGAAGGGCCAGGTCAAGGCCGACGACAGCGTGTTCGTCTTCGCCCGCGCCGTCGGCGGCCCGCCGATGCCGTTGGCAGTGAAGCGCCTGACCGTCGCCGACCTGCCGGCCGAGGTCAGCCTGAGCGATGCCGACGCCATGATGCCGCAGCTCAAGCTCAGCGGTTTCCCGCAGGTCGAGCTGGTGGCACGGGTATCCCGCGCCGGCAACGCCATCTCCGGCGAGTGGATCGGACGCGGCAAACCGTTGTCTACTGCCCAGTCGTCGGCGCAAGCGCTGACCATCGACGGCCCGGACCAGCCCCAGGCGGCCCGGCCATAACGACAATCGGTTGGGGAGGTGCGGCGGTGAAGGCGAAGTATCTGGGTCTGGCGATTCTCCTGGGCGGTCTCGGCGGGTGCGTGGTGCATCCGCCGCAGACCAGCGAACCGCCGGCCTCGCTGCCGCCGCAGAGCCAGCCGCAGCCCGGTCCGTCCAGCGCGCCCGGCGCCACCCCGCCGCGCATCACCCCGCAACCGCAGACTCCGGCGCAGCCCAGCCGCTCGCGTCCGCAGTTCGCCCCGCCGCCAGGCGGCAAGGGCGTCTGGGACGGCAGCCTGGGGGTCTACGTGATCCGTGGCGAGCGCGATCTCTACTACCGCCAGCGCACCTACTACCGGTGGGACGGCGGCTGGTTCTGGTCCACCAGCCCGCAGGGTCCATGGACCGAGACCGACGCTCGCGGCATACCGCCCGGTCTCAGCCGGCGCTACGCCAATCCATGATCCCTAGGGGTTCTCCGGGTCGTGCCCGAGCGACTGGATGAACAGCGAGAACAGCTCCGGTTGCGAGGAAATGTCCAGCTTGGCGTACAGGTGGCGCCGATGGACCTTGATCGTCTCCGGCGAGATCGCCAGGCGCTCGGCCATGGCCTTCGACGAGTAGCCGCGAAGGATCAGGCGGGCGATCTCCAGTTCCCGTTCCGATAGCACGCTGGCGCCGAAGTGGCTGAGGGCGTCGCGTATCTGCGTGGCCATCTCTTCCTGCGGTGCAGCCGGCAACAGGCGCTGGCTGCGTTGCTGCCAGTGCTGCTGCATCAGCGCCAGGACCCAGCTCGAGAGCAAGCCGAGCATCCCGCATTCCTCGTCGGCGAACATCCTCTGCATGCCCAGCGACAGCGACAGCGCGCCCTGGCCGGGCACCTGTAGGATGAACTGCACCTCGTCCTCCAGAACGTTGTCGTGGAAGTAGCTGAGGTAGTACTCGCTCTGCCGGAAATGGTCCGGGGCGATCTCCTCGAGGCGGTACAGGCCGCTGGCCAGGCCTTCCCGGCAAGCCTGGTAGAAGGGGTCGAGCAGGTACAGCCCGTTCAGGTAGGCGAGCATCGAGGCCGGCCCGGCGTGCGGTTCGGCGTCGTATTCCTCCAGGGCCACCGGCACGCCGTTGGCGGGGTAGAAGATCGCCAGGGCGTTGTCGAACGGCAGGTGCTGGCGCAGCAGCAGGATCAATTGCTTCCAGAAACGGTTGCCGCCGATCTGTTCGATGGCGCGGCCCAGGCTGGCGTGCATGCCGATGTCCCGGAACAGGGTGTGCATCCGTATTCGCTCCACGGTGGGTTTTCGCAGGCTCCGGTTTGCGGCTTTTCCACCCGCCGCGTCAAGGGGCGTAACCCCAAAGGGTGATTGGCCCGCCGGTTCCGCGCTCCTAGAGTCGGCGCATAACCAGCGCCCCGGCAAGGGGCCGCCGCGAGTCTCCGTTACTGCCTCAACTTCAATAACAATCAGAGGACAACGACATGAGCTCTTCCCCCGCGCCCGAAAGTGCGCTGAAACCCACGCTGGGCGTGTTCGACGTGGTCGCCATCACCGTTTCCGCAGTCACTCCCGCCAGTTCCGTCTTCGTCATCGCCCCCTTCGCCATCCAGCAGGCCGGCACCGGCGCTTTCTGGGCCTTCGCCCTGGCCGGGGTGCTGGCGCTGATGTTCGCCTGGTGCTATGCCGAGCTGGGCAGGGCGCACAGCACCGCCGGCGGCGAGTATGTCTACGCCAAGCGGGTGTTCGGCGGCTTGGCCGGCTACGCCACCTTCCTCACGGTGCTGGCGATGCTGCTGTTCATCCCGCCGGTGCTCGCCACCGGCGCGGCGACTTACCTGAACGCTACCCTCGGCACCCACTTCGATGCGCAGACCGTGGCCCTGGCGATCGTTGCCTTCAGCTACCTGCTGGGCATCCTCAACATCCGCGTCAACGCCTGGGTCACGGGTACCTGCCTGCTGCTGGAAGTGGCGGCGCTGCTGGTGATCGTCGGCCTCGGTTTCGGCCATGCACAGCAACCGGCGAGCGTCCTTCTGCAGCCGCAGGTAGTCGGCGACGGCGGGCTGCTGGCGATCGCACCCTGGGCATTGGTGATCGGAGCGGTCGGTACCGCGCTGTTCTCCTACAACGGTTTCGGCGGCGCGGTGCTGCTCGCCGAGGACATGAAGGACGGCGGTCACAGCGTGCATCGCGCGGTGCTCTGGTCGCTGGCGCTGGTAGTACTGATCGAGATCGTCCCGCTCGCCGCGCTGCTGATCGGCGCGCCGTCGCTCCCGGCGATGCTCGCCAGCCCCGACCCGATCGGCTACCTGTTGAACAGCCATGGCAACGAGACGCTGTCGCGCCTGGTCAGCGCCGGGATCTTCCTCTCGGTGTTCAACGCCATCGTCGCCATCGTCATCCAGAGCGCCCGGGTGATCTTCAGCAGCGGTCGCGACGCGCTCTGGATGCCGGCGTTGAACCGTGCCTTCACCCGTATCCATCCGCGCTGGGAATCGCCCTGGCTGGCCACGCTGTTCCTCGCCATTCCCTCGGCGGCGCTGAGCTTCAGCTCCAACCTGGCCGAACTGACCTCGTTCACCGTGTTGCTGATCGTCATGGTCTACCTGATCGTCGCCCTCTGCGCGCTGTTCAGCCGGGTGCTGCGGCGCGACCGCGAGCATCCCTACCGGATGCCGCTGTGGCCGCTGCCGGCGCTGCTGGCGGTGAGCGGGGCGGGATACCTGCTGCTCAACCTGTTCCTGGCGGCCTCGGCCAGGGACGTGATGATCATTGTCGGACTGCTGGCGGTGTCGGTGATTCTCTACTGCACCTACGGCAAGCTCAGTCCGGCGTTCCAGAAGCTTTGAAACAGGAGTCCGCATGCGCGCTCGACAACTTGGCATCACCCTCGGCCTGGGCACTCCCGGCCCGTTCAACGCGATCACCGACGTTCCCGGCGTGCGCGTCGGCCACAGCACCCTGAACCAGCGGATCGACGGCAGGCAGGTTCGCACCGGCGTCACCCTGGTCCAGCCGCGCGCCGGTGCGGCGCGCCTGCAACCCTGCTTCGCCGGCTGCCATGTGCTCAACGGCAACGGCGACGCCACGGGCCTGGAGTGGATCCGCGAAGCCGGCCTGCTGACCACCCCGATCGCCATCACCAATACCCACAGCGTCGGCGCGGTGCGCGACGCGCTGATCGCCGAGGAGCGCGCCGAACTCGGCGACAGCGGGCTGTACTGGTGCATGCCGGTGGTGATGGAGACCTTCGACGGCCTGCTCAACGATATCTGGGGCCAGCATGTCGGCGCCCGCCAGGTCGGCGAGGCGCTGGCCTGCGCCGAGTCCGGACCGGTCCGCGAAGGTTCGGTGGGCGGCGGTACCGGGATGATCTGTCACGAGTTCAAGGGTGGCATCGGTAGCGCATCGCGGCGGCTTCCGGCGGAGCAGGGCGGCTGGACGGTGGGCGCGCTGGTCCAGGCCAACCACGGCCAGCGCCGCGAGCTGCGGGTCGATGGCTATCCGGTCGGCCGCCGGTTGGGCGACATCCCCTCGCCGTTCAGCGAGGAAGGCACCCCGGGTATGGGCTCCATCGTGGTGATCCTGGCCACCGATGCGCCGCTGTTGCCGCACCAGTGCCAGCGCCTGGCGCAGCGCGCCTCGATCGGCATCGCTCGCACCGGCGGTGGCACCGAGGACTCCAGCGGCGACGTGTTCCTCGCCTTCGCCACCGGCAACCAGGACCTGCCGCCAGCCGACTATGCGCGCAAGGACCTGCCGCAGAGCACGCCGCTGCGGATGTTCAACAACGACCACATCTCGCCGTTGTTCGCCGCGGCGGCGGAGGCGGTGGAAGAAGCCATCGTCAACGTGCTGCTGGCCGGCGAGGACATGCGCACCGAGGACGGCCGGCTGGTGCCCGCGCTGAAGGGGGAGAGGCTCCTGGCGGCGCTGCGCGAGACCGGCTGGCCGGGACGCTGAAAGCGGCTCAGCGCCAGCCGCGGGTGCGCGCCACCGCTTCGCTGAAACGCACCTGCCAGCGCCGGGCGGTGCCGGCGTCGACCCGCGGCTGGAACTCCGTGCGGGTGTTGCGCGGCTCCGCCAGCTCGTAGCCGAGGCCACGCGCGGCAAGGGCGGCGCAACCGAAGGCGGTGAGTTCGTCGAAGCGCTGGGTGACGATGCGCCGTTGCAGGCTGTCGGATAGGAACTGGGCGAAGTAGGGGCTGCGCGCCAGGCCGCCGTCGATGGACAGGCGGTCGGTGACCTTCAGGTAGCCGTCCATCGCCTGGATCACCTCGGCGCTGCGCAGCACCACGCCTTCGAGCAGGGCCTGGCAGAGGTCCTCGCGGCGGGTGCCGGCGTCCATTCCCAGCCACATCGCGCCGGCGCTGCGGTCCCAGTGCGGGCATGCGAGTCCCGACAGGGCCGGGACGAAGGCCAGGCCGCGCTCGATGGCCGGCGGCCGGTCGAAGCCGGCCAGTTCCGAGAAGTCGCTGAACAGGCCGAGACGCCCGGCCCACTCGACCGCGGCGCTGGCGTCGTAGACCCCGCCGTCCATGGCGTACACCGGTTTGCCATCGATCTGCCAGGCGATGGTGGCGAGCAGGCCTGTCTCCGGCGAGCGGATGATCCGCTCGCCGCTGAGAGTCAGGGCGAAGGCGCCGGTGCCGAAGGTGATCTTCGCATCACCGGGCTGGCGGCAGCCGTGACCGTAGAGCGAGGCCTGCTGGTCGACCACCGAGGCCGTCAGCGGGGTGTTGCCGATCACCCCGAAATGGCCGACGGTATCGCGGATTTCCGGCAGGCACTCGATCGGCACGCCGAACAGGGCGCACAGGTCGGGGTCCCAGCGGCCCTCGGCGAGGTTCATCAATGCGGTACGCGAGGCGGTGGTGACGTCGGTGGCGAAGGTTCCGCACAAGCGGTCGAGAAACCAGGCATCGCTGGTTCCCAGGCGCAGGCGGCCTGCCTTCAAAGCCCTGCGAGCGGCCGGAAGGTGCTCGACGATCCAGCCCAGCTTGCTGGCCGAGAAATAGGCGTCGAGCGGCAGGCCGCTGCGTTCCAGGACCAGCGCCTCGGCGCCGCTGGCGCGTAGACGCTCGATGTGCGGGGTGGTGCGGTTGTCCTGCCAGACGATCAGCGGCGACAACGGCTCGCCGCTGCGGGCGTCCCAGGCCATGCAGCTTTCGCCCTGGTTGGCGAGGCCGATGGCGTCGACCCGGCCGCTGGCCTCCAGGCAGCGTTGCAGGTTGGCCAGCAGTTCCAGCGGATCGTGCTCGACCCAGCCGGACTGCGGATGGTGTTGCTGGTGACGCAGCGCCAACTGAATATCGGCGCTGCCGTCCTGGCTGGCGACCAGCACGCGGGTACTGGTGGTTCCCTGGTCGAGGGCGGCGATTCGCATGGTCGGTTCTCTTCGCGGGTTCAGTGGCCAGAGGTGAGGAAGGCGACTTCCAGGCGCCGGGTGTCCGGCGGCAGGCGCAGGGCGGCCAGCGGCACCAGCAGGCGGCGCTCCGGCAGGCAGGACAGGGCACGCTCCCACACCGGGCGACCATCGGCCAGGATCCGCAGGCGGCCGCTGGCGGCCTCGCTTACGCGTAGCTGCAGATGCGCCAGGCCGGGTGTCGGGTCGGCCAGCAGCCGCTGCGGCACGCACAGCTTGAGCGGACCACTGCAATCGATGGCTATGCCAGGTGCGGCACTCGGCAGTTCGGCCCGCAGGTCGGCGGCCAGCAGGCCGGCGATCCTTCGTCCCTCGCGGAACGACCAGCCGGCGGTCTCGATCGGCCGGAGCAGGTTGCCGGCGGCGAAATAGGCGGGGTCGGAGCAGCGGCCGAACTGATCGATGCGCGGGCCGCCGCTGGCCGGGTCCAGTTCCAGGTGGCTGAGGCGGACCAGGCTCGATTCGGGAACGAAGCGTCCGCTGAGGAGGATGCCGTCGCAGGCGATCCGTTCGACGCGCCCGTCGCCCAGGCGTACCCGCGCCGCCTCGACCCGGCCGCGGCCTTCGATCTCCAGCAGCTCGCTGGAGAAGTGCATCGGTACTCCGCACAGCCTGGGAAACAACGATAGCGGCCAACGCGCAGTGGCCCGTGCGTTGCGTTCGAGCATGGCCACCGGGCGGATGCCGGCACGCCGGCAACTCATCACGGCGGACAGGCTGACCAGCTCGGTGCCGACGATCAGCGGCCGTTCGAACGGCTTCAGGCCTTGCAGATAGAGATAGGCTTGCAGCGCGCCGGTATTGATCACGCCCAGTGGCCGGTCGCCGCCCAGCAGGCGCGCCGAGCGCGGCGTCTCGCGTGCGCCGGTGGCCAGCAGCACGCGTGTCGCGCGCAGACTGCGCGGGCCTTCCGGGGTGGCCAGTTGCAGCAGGCCGGCGGCGGCGAGAGCAACCACGCTATGGCGCAGGCGGATATCCACCCCGGCCCGTTCGGCCTGTTCGACGTTACGCTGTGCATAGGCCGGGCCGGTCAACAGGCGGCCGTGTTCGCGCAGGCCGAACGGCGGATGCGCGCAATGCCGGGGTATACCGCCGGCCTCGCCGTCGCGCTCCAGCACGCAGACCCGGGCGACGCCCTGGCGGCGTAGTTCGATGGCGGCTGCCAATCCGGCGGGACCGCTGCCGACGATGGCGACGTCGACCTGTTCAGTGATGCTCATGGCAACTCCCGGTGGCGAGGGGCTGGGCGAGGCGGCCGGCGCTCAGCTCGGCGACCCGCGCGTTGCAGTAGAAACCCTGGCAGCGTCCCATGCAGGCGCGGGTGCGACGCTTCAGGCCGCCGAAGTCGCCGGCTGGCAGCGGCCCTTCCAGGGCGGCGAGGATTTCCCGGCGGGTGACCATCTCGCAGTGGCAGACGATCTCGTCGTAGCCGGGACGCTGCCAATCGCGCGGCAGGTGTTCGGCGAGGTTCGGTACCTGTGGCCAGAGCGGCTCGCGAACCGCTTCGTGGAAGCGCTCGCCCTGGTAGAGACGATAGACGTGGCGTGCGATGCCCAGCGCCGCGGTGAGACCGGTGGAACGGATGCCGCCGACACTGATCCAGTTGCGTCCGTCGACCTGGCGGATGCGGTATTCCTTCTTTTCGCTGGCCGGTCGCAATCCTGCGTAGGTGGCGGTGACCGGCATGCCGCGCAGGCCGGGGATCCGCTCGACGGCGGCGTCGATCAGTCGCTGCAGGGTGTCGCTGTCGACCCGTGCCTGTTCGCGGTCGTCCTGTTCCTCGGCGGTGGGGCCGGCGAGCAGGTTGCCGAAGACAGTACGGGTGAATACCACCCCCTTGGTCAGCTCGTTGGGTACCGGTAGCAGGATGTGCCGCAGCAGCGCCGCGGCGGCCTTGTCGAAGACCACGAACTGGCCCTTGCGCGGATGGATGGCGAAGCTCGCCGCGCCGAGCAGGCGCTGTTCCAGTTGGTCACCGAAGAGTCCGGCGCAGTTGATTACCTGGCGCGCGCGCAGATCGCCGCGGCGGGTATGCAACAGCCATTCGCCGCCGTCGAAGGCGCCGTCCAGCACTTCGACGTCGAAACAGGCCTCGGCGCCATGGGCCAGCGCCTGTTGCAGATAGGCGAGCGGCGCGGACCAAGGGTCGACCAGATGTTCCCCGGGGACCCGCACCGCGCCGAGCACGTTGCCGGCCAACTGCGGCTCCAGCGCCAGGACCTCGTCGCGACCGACCTGGCGGACGTCATCGACACCGTTGCCGTGGGCCTGCTCGACGATAGCCGGCAGGCGCGCCAGATCCTCGTCGCTCCATGCCGCCACCAGGGCGCCGGTTTCCAGCAGCGGCAGGTTGAGGCGCGCATGGATGTCTCGGTATTCGCGATAGCCCTCCTGCATGCAGGCCAGTTCGATGCTGCCGGGCGGCGCGTCGAAACCGGTATGGAGGATCGCGCTGTTGCCCTTGCTGGCACCGGAGAGGATGTCGGTGCTTTTTTCCAGCAGGACCACCCGCGCACCTTCCAGGGCGAAGCGGCGGGCCATGGCGCAACCCACCACGCCAGCGCCGATCACTGCAACGTCGAAGATCGCGGTCTTTGTCGCAAGCGGCTCAGTCATCGTTTCTGCCTGTTTCTTTTGGTATCAGTTTGCTTTTTGACCGTAACACTGATTTTTCACACAGAATTCTATGTGAAATTTGTTGTTTTAATGTGGCAACTGAAAGAGAAACAGTCAATCGATTAATCGACGGGCAGCCACCGGCACAGCCCCGGCCTGTCTCCGGGGCTGCCCGCGAGGGGAGTCAGGCCTGCGGGGTGCGCAGGGGGGCTTCGTGGACTTCCACCCGCGCCTGTTGCAGGGCTTCCCAGAGTTCCCCGGTAGGCTTGCGGTCGACCACCAGGCGGTTGATCCGGCTCAGCGGGAAGACCTGGAACAGGGCGCGCCGGCCGAGCTTCGAGGAGTCGGCGATAACCGTCAGTTGGCGGGCCTGGGCGATCATGGCACGGGCGATCTCGGCTTCCTCGATGGAAAAATCCATGGCGCCATCGCCGTTCAGCGCGCCGACGGTGATCACCGCATGCTCGGCGTTGAACCGGGCGATCTGATCGATGGCCAGGGCGCCGACGTTCTGTTCGGATTCCGGGCGGTACTCGCCGCCGATCATGAATGCGCGGTTGCCGGAGGCGCCGACGCTGCCGGCGATCAACAGCGAGTTGGTGATCACCGTCAGATGGCTCTGGCGCGCCAGTTCGCGGGCGAACAGCAGGGTGGTGGTGCCGGTGTCGATGAAGATGCTGTCACCGCGCCCGAACAGGCCGGCGGCGTAGCGGGCGACTGCGCGTTTTTCCTGGGCGTGCTCGTTCATTCGCGTCTGGAAGGCGTTCTCGTGCTCGCCGCTGGGCGGCAGGGCGGCCCCTCCGTGGAATTTGCTGACCAGGCCTTGTTCGGCCAGCGCGGCGAGGTCGCGGCGAATGGTTTCCTGAGAGGTGGAAAGGGTCCGCGCCAGTTCGTCCACCGAGATCCGCTCGCGCTGGCGCAGCAATTCGAGAATGTGGCGGCGGCGTTCCTCGGGGCGCATCGTGTTCTCCCATGGGCCGCATCCTGGTGCGGCGATTGTTACCGTGAATCGCCCGGTAGCGCCTGGCGGCGCTGGGCGGAAGGGGGCGGGGCGAGGCTTTGCGCAGGCCCGGCGGAAAATCCCACAGGTCCGTAAGGCAGGTACGCTCTTGGATTGGCCGCCTACTTGACCGTATGGGTGACCAATTTAGGTAAAACGAACCTTCAAATCAACACGAAAACCAAATTGTGGCACGCGAAATGCGAGTGTTCGCTTCGGCGGAGCGACCGGCGTGGCCGGCCTCCCGACCAGACAACCAGAAGAACGCATCCCGCTACGGGAGCCTGCCGAGGGGAGAACGACGCAGATGGCCGAGTTCGGAAACTATGTGATTTACCTGATCATGCTGGGTGCGGTACTTGGCGCGCTGGCTTCCATCCTGCGCCCGGAAAGCGGTCTGGGCCGCGAGTTCGTCAACGGCATCCACGCCATCGGTCCGGTGTTCCTCGCCCAGGCCGGCATCATGGTAGCCATTCCCTATCTGTCGAAGGCGATTTCCCATGCCCTCGGCCCGTTCTTCCAGACCCTCGGTTCCGACGTATCCATCGCCGCGCTGTCGATCATCGCGGTGGACATGGGCGGCTACCAGTTGGCCGATGCCCTGACCGCCAACCGCGACATGTGGATTACTGCCATGCTGGTGGGCTACACCTCCGGCGCGACCATCGTCTACCTGATCCCGGTCGGCCTGACCATGCTCGAGCGCAAGGACCACAAGTACCTGGCGCTGGGGGCGATGGCCGGGTTGATCAGCATTCCGTTCGCGGTGCTGGCGGCGTTGCTGCTGATTACCCTCAACCACATCCCGGTGCGCGAACTGGTATCGACCGGTTCGCCGGCCCTGCACTACCTGTCGCTGGACTTCCTCGACATGCTTCGGCTGCTGGCGCCGCTGTTCGTCTTCTGCTTCCTGCTGGCCGCCGGCCTGAAGTACCGGGCGACGGCGATGGTCACCGGGTTCCTGGTATTCGGCAAGGTGATGGACGCGTTCATCAAGATGGCCCTGGCGCTTTCCATCGTCCAGCACTTCACCGGAGTCTTCACCAAGGTCTTCGGCGGCTGGGGCTTCGACCCGATGTTCGCCGACGAGAAAGAGTTGTTCCGCGCCATCGAGATCGCTGGCTACATCGGCATCATGCTGGCCGGGACCTTCCCCATCTGCTACCTGTTCCAGCGCTACTGCAAGCGCCCGATGGCGGTCCTCGGCCGTTACCTGGGGCTGTCCCAGCCGGGCGCCACCGCCTTTGTCATGGTACTGGCGAACATCATCGCCACCTACCACCTGTTCAAATACATGAATGCTCGCGACAAGGTGCTTTGCGTGGCCCTGGGCGTCTGCGCCCAGGCCACCATCGGCGATCACCTGGCATTCACCGCCAACTTCCAGCCGACGCTGATCCTGCCGATCCTGCTCGGCAAATTGTTCGGCGGCCTGCTGGCGGTATTCATCGCCATCCGCATCTCGGTGCCTGCCGCCGAGCGCTATGCGCGGCAGGAGCAGGAGCATGACGAGGCGGAAAAAAGCGCCCTGCACGCAGCCTGAAACATCCCCCGACGAGCGCCGCGAGCCATCGCGGCGTCGCTTTCCGCAACGAGGTAACCATGCGCAAGATATTCCTAGCCTGTCCCTACAGCCATGCCGACGCCGAGGTGGTCGAGCAGCGCTTCCGTGCCTGCAACGAGGTCGCGGCGACCATCGTCCGCGCCGGCCACGTGGTATTCAGCCAGGTCTCCATGTCCCACCCGATCAACCTGTGCCTGGCCGAGCTCGACCGCGCGGCGATCGGCAGGTTGTGGGCGCCGGTGGACGCCTTCTACATGGATCACCTGGAAGAGCTGATCGTCCTCGACCTGCCGGGCTGGCGAGACAGCGCCGGCATCCGCCGCGAGATGGAGTTCTTCGAGGCCGGCGGACAGCGGGTCAGCCTCTGGTCCGAGGTGGAGCACGAGTTTCGCTGAGGCGGCAGTGGCTGAACTGCAAGCCGAATGAAAAAGCCGGAAGCGCGAGCGCTTCCGGCTTTTTCGTCAAGCGGCGAGGGATCAGTTGGGGCTGTAGATCTGGTCGAATACGCCGCCGTCGATGAAGTGGGTCTTCTGCACGCTGCGCCAGTCGCCGAAGGTCTTCTCCACCGAGAAGAAGTCGACTTTCGGGAAGCGGTCGGCGAACTTGGCGAGGATCTCCGGGTTGCGCGGGCGCAGGTAGTTGTTGGCGGCGATGGTCTGGCCCTCGTCCGACCACAGGTACTTCAGGTAGGCCTCGGCCTGGGCGCGGCTGCCTTTCTTCTCGACCACCTTGTCGACCACCGCCACGGGGGGCTCGGCCTCGGCGGACACGCTCGGGTAGACCACCTCGAAGCCGCCTCGGCCGAATTCGCGGGCGATCATCTCGGCTTCGTTCTCGAAGGTCACCAGTACGTCGCCGATCTGGTTCTGCATGAAGGTAGTGGTGGCGGCGCGGCCGCCGGTGTCGAGCACCGGTACCTGCTTGAACAGCTTGCCGACGAATTCCTTGGCCTTGTTCTCGTCACCGCCGTTCTTCAGCACGTAGCCCCAGGCGGAGAGATAGGTGTAGCGGCCATTGCCGGAGGTCTTGGGGTTCGGCACCACTACCTGGACGCCGTCCTTGAGCAGGTCCGGCCAGTCCTTCAGGGCCTTGGGGTTGCCCTTGCGAACGATGAACACGGTGGCCGAGGTGAACGGCGCGCTGTTGTTCGGCAGGCGGGTCGCCCAGTCCTTCGGCACCAGGCCGCCGTTGTCGGCGAGGGCGTCGATGTCGGTGGCCTGGTTCATGGTGATGACGTCGGCGGGCAGACCGTCGATCACCGAGCGCGCCTGCTTGCTGGAACCGCCATGGGACATCTGGATGGTGATGTTCTCGCCTTTCTCCGCTTTCCAGTATTTCTGGAAGGCCGGGTTGTATTCCTTGTAGAAGTCGCGCATCACGTCGTAGGAGACGTTGAGCAGGGGCTGGGCGGCGTGAGCGGCGCCGCCGAGCGCCAGGCCGGCGGCCAGCAGGGAGGCGCTGAACAGTCGTTTCACAGGGCAGTTCCTTTGAGCATGTTGTAGTGGCTCGACTATAACGTCGGGTTATATGCAGGGTAAATATCAAAAACTGCTTTGCTTATTACCCGCTCGAGCCTATGCCGCAGCCGGCGCTTTGGCCAGCGCTAGTCGAGGCCGCTGACCGCCAGGTCCTTGGGATACTCCACGCTGAACTTCAGGGTGGCGCTGCGTTTCTCGCCGGGTTGCAGGGTCCAGTCCCACTTCAGCTTGCCGTCGTCCTCGCGCTTGACTTCCTGCGCCTTGGGTTCCAGCAAGGTGACCTGGATCTGCTCGTTGCGCGAGACCGGCAACTGGTCCTCGAACTGCACGCGTTCGGCGTTCTTGTGGTTGTTGCGCACGTCGATGCGGAATTCGTAGTTGACCCGCGTGCGGTTGCCGATCAGGCCGCTGCTGTCGGTATAGCGCTTGACCAGCTTGCGTTCGATGCCGATGCCCTCGTCGGCGCCCAGTGCCAGTTCGAAGCTCTCGCCGGGCATCACCCCGCGCAGATGGCCGCTGGCGACGAAGCTGTTGCCGAGAAAGGTATTCAGGGTGCCGGGGAGCAGCGGGTAGTCGCTGTCGTTGCGGGTCTCCGCCTCCAGGTAGGCGGTTTCGCGCAGGGCCGGGGCCGCCAGATAGCGCAGCTTGGCCGGCATTTCCAGGCGGGCGATGGTGACCTTCTGCGCGCTGCCGTCGCTGTTCAGGGTCGCCGGCACGGGGATGTGGAAAGAGGCGCTGGCGGCGCCGCTGCTGACCTCCGCGGTGGCGAGCCGCGCCTCGGCCAGCTTCGGCGCCGGGGCCGGCATGGCCATCTTCGCCGAGGTCCTGGCGATGGGAGCGGCTTGCGGCATGGGCGCCGGAACGTCCTGCATGGCCATCTCGGCACCGTAGTAGGCGTTGGGCGCGTCGATGTCGACGATCCAGGGATTCAGCCGCGGTACGTTGCCGCCCAGGGCCGGACGGGCGGTGGAGAGTGTCAGGTCGACGTCGGTCCAGTCTTCGCCGCTGCTCTGCCGGACCAGGCCCTGGTAGGTCAGTTCGATGGTCTTCGCGCCGTCGCGCAGGCGTGCGTCGTAGGTCGGCTGCCAGGAGGCGTCGCGCAGGGTGTAGTCGAGCTTCACCTCGACCTGTGCCGGTTGCTCCAGGGCGACCCGCAGGACCGCGCGCTTGAAGCGCTTGCCGTCGCCGTTGAGGGTGCCGCGCTGCTCCTGCAACTGCTGCTTGCGCTGTTCCAGTTCGGCGGCGCGGTCGTCCAGCTGGCGCTGCTCGGCGAGCAGGCGTTCGAGGTTGCCTTCGGTCAGTTGCAGCAGGCTTTTCAGCTCGTCGATGCCGGGCATGGGGCGATCCTTGCCGGGCTGGGTGCTGCCGCTCTGGATGTCGGCGAGGAACTTCTTCTGCGCTTCGAGCACGCTGCCGCGGTCATGGATTTCCCGTAGTTGCCGGTCTATCTCGCGCAGTTGCTGGTCGAGCTGCTGCACACGATTGTCGTCCGGGCGCTCGACCCGTTGCGCGGCGCTGCTGACGTCGAGCAGGGTGGCGGCGGCGCTGGCGCCGAGGGACGCGCGCAGGCTGGTGTCGTCGAGCTGGAAGGGCAGTTGCTCCAGGGCGATCTCATGCTGGCCCTTGGGCAATTGCAGGCGGGCGGTGCGGGTGACCACGGCACGGTCGGCGTAGACGGTGACCGCGCTGATGCGGCTGTCGACCGCTTGTGGCGCGGCCAGCAACGGAGCGCTGGCGAACAGGCCGGCGAACAGGAGCGGAGAGGCGGCGAGTCGATTCACGATATCTCTTCCTTGGGCGGATGGAGGGGCGAGGAACCCGTGCGTGCGGTCCCTTCCTGCTGCCTGAGACGCAAGCGCGGCGAAAGACGGGTTAAGCGGCGCGAAGAAATTTTCCCGTGCGGCTCAGGCCGGCTGTTCCAGGCGCTCCAGGGCACCGCGCAGGTTGGCGCGGGCGGCGGCCTCCCAGCGTTGCCGCAGCGGTTCGCAGTGGTACAGCGCCGGTTGCTCCAGCAACTGGCGCAGCAACTTGCCGCGCCCGGCGCGGAACAGCGGTTCCGGCACCCAGGCGTATTCGGCGCGGACGTCCGCCTCGTAGCGCGCGTAGACCGGCGCCGGCGCGGCGAGGATGGCGAGGTCGATATCCACCACCAGGGCTGCGTCGGCGTCTCCCGGCGGCGCCTGGTGACAGGTGGCCATGATCAGTTCGCGCAGGGCCGGCCGCAGCGCCGCCAGCCCGGCCTGGTCGAGCCAGCGCTCGGTGCTGGCGGCGCTGGCGGCCTCGTTGTCCTGGCGCTGGGTGTCGTAGACCAGGTCGTGGGTCCACAACGCCAGCTCCACCAGGTCCGGCCGCCGCGCCAGTTGGCGCCAGCGGTCGAAGTGCTCCAGGCAGGCGAGGATGTGGCGATCGCTGTGGTAGTGCCGGTCGGCCCCGCCATAGGCCGCCAGCAGCGCGTCGAAGGCATCCGCCGGCGGGTTGCCGCCGAGTCGCTGCCAGAGGGCGTCCCAGCGCTGCCGGTCAAGACTTCCCATGGCTGCCTTCCTCGCGAGGGAACAACGGGTTGCCGCAGCGGCAGCAGAATGCCGCCTGCACTTCGTGGGTCGCCTTGCGGCACACCGGGCAATCCCGCTGCAACAGGTTGGCCGGGTCCTGGCGCATCGCGGTGGCGAGTTCGGCGGTGAAGATCCCGGTGGGCACCGCGATGATCGAGTAGCCGGTGAGCATCACCAGGCTGGCGATGGCCTGGCCGAGCGGGGTCTTCGGGGTGATGTCGCCGAAGCCGACCGTGGTCAGGGTGACGATCGCCCAGTAGATGCCGCGGGGGATGCTGGTGAAACCGTGCTCCGGGCCTTCGACCACGTACATCAGCGCGCCGAACACGGTGACCAGGGTCATCACGGTGAGGAAGAACACGATGATCTTCTGCTTGCTGCCGCGCAGGGCGGTGAGCAGGAAATTGGCTTGGCTCAGGTACTGGCGTAGCTTGAGCACGCGGAAGATCCGCAGCATGCGTATCACCCGGACGATCAGCAGGTACTGGGCGTCGGGGTAGAGCAGGGCGAGGAAGCCGGGGAGGATCGCCAGCAGGTCGACCAGGCCGTAGAAGCTGAAGGCATAGCGCAGCGGCTTGGGCGAGCAGTACAGGCGCAGCAGGTATTCCACCAGGAAGATGCCGGTGAAGCCCCATTCGATGTAGGCCAGCAGGTCGCCGTAGTCCTGGTGGATTTCGTCGATGCTGTCGATCATCACTACCAGCAGGCTGGCCAGGATCACCAGCAGCAGCGCGCTGTCGAAGCGCCGGCCGTCGCGGGTGTCGGTCTGGAAGATGACGATGTAGAGGCGTTCGCGCCAGCTGTCGGGTGCGCTCATCGTGGCTCCTGATGATGGATGCGGCACCTTACCAGACTAGCCCGCCGGCGCCAGCGTTCCCCCGCTCAGGAGCGTCGCCGGCCGAGGCGCGCGCCGAGGCTGCCGGCCAGGCGCAGGTACAGGCGCTCGCCGCCGATGCAAAGCAGGCAGGCGAGGATGAACGGTGCGGTCAGCGCCGGCAGGCCGAGCAGGCCGAACAGCGGTTGCAGCGCCACCGCCAGGCCCATGCCGAGCAGTGGCGGCCAGACGCTGCGGTAGCGCAAGGCCAGGGCCAGCCCGGCAAGGGCGGCGTTCAGGCCGTAGAACCCGGCGAGCGCGCTCGCCCAGTCGTAGCCCAGCAGCCAGGCCAGCGGCAGGCTGGCCGCGGCGCCGGCGAGGGCCCAGGCGGCGGAGGGACGCGAGACCAGCAGCAGGCCGAGCCAGACCAGCAGCCCTGCCAGCGGTTCACCGAGGAAGATGATCTCGCCGATCCCCTGCGCTAGCGCCGCCAGCTCCGCCGTGCCGCTCCAGGCGCAGCTGAAGCAGCCGCCATGGGTCGCCGGGGCCAGGCCTAGCCAGGCGCCGAGGGGCACCAGCCACCAGCCGTTGAGGACGAAGCCCAGGGTATAGGGCGGAAGCCAGCGGCGTCGGCGCAGCCCATGCAGGAACAGGCGCTGCAACGCCACGCTGGCCAGGCAGCCGAGCGCTACCAGCGACACCAGCCCCGGCGACCAGGCGAAGCGGAATGCCAGCAGCATGCCGATCAGCACGGCGTTGTAGCCGTACAGCCCGGCCTCGATGTCGCTGTCGGCGCAGTGCAACAGGCGCGCCAGCAACGGGCCGAGGGCGCCGCCAAGGAGGGCGCCGGCGAGCAGCGGCGGCGCGCCGACGGCGATCGCCAGCAGACAGGCCAGGCCCAGGCGTGGGTCGCCCTGGAGGAACACCTGGCTGATGCCGCGCAGGAGGATTCGGGATGCATTGAGGAGAGATTGCAGGGGCATGGCGGTCAGTGCGGCAAGGGCCGCTCGGCAGGCACGGAGATGCCAGGCCTGCGCGAGGGGCGGGGGCGGTCATTGTAGGGTCTGGCGCGGAGGCGACGCACCCCGGACGAGAAGGCCAGGCGAGGGTCATGCATGCAGGGCGTTCCAAGAAGAAAAAAAGACCTCCGGCAGGAGTTGAACCGGAGGCCTTGAATGTCCATGGCCTGCATGGGAGTGCGCGAGGGAGGCCATGGTCCGACAAGAAGGTCTTTCCCGGATGGATGGAGACGCGGCCCCGTATTTCCGGCCCCATCCATCCGAGAGAGACAAGGGTGGCCCGACCCGCATGCCCGGGGGGACGGCGCGAGCCGGACCGAACTCGTTGCTTCAGAGATCTCCCAGCGGCGGCGCCACGGTCTCGATGCGCAGCATGTTGGTCGAGCCGGGGCGACCGAACGGCACGCCGGCGGTGACCACCACGGTGTCGCCGCGGCGCGCCATGCGCTGGGCCAGGGCGATGTCGAGGGCGGTCGAGCAGATCTCGTCGACGTGCGCCAGTTGCTCGTTGACCACCGAATACACGCCCCAGGCCACGGTCAGTCGCCGCGCGGTGCGCAGGTTCGGGGTCAGGCTGAGGATCGGCGCCTTGGGCCGCTCGCGGGCGGCGCGCAGGGTCGAGTTGCCCGACTCGGTGTAGTTCACCAGCACCGCCACCGGGAGGATCCGGCTGACCCGGCGGATCGCGCAGCTGATCGCATCGGAGACGGTAGCGTCGGGCTGCGGACGGTTGGCCTCGAGCTGGACGTGGTAGTCCGGCTCGGCCTCCACCTGGCGGACGATCTTCGCCATCATCTCTACCGCCTCGCGAGGGTATTGTCCGGAAGCGGTTTCCGCCGAGAGCATCACCGCGTCGGCGCCGGCGCCCACCGCGGTGGCTACGTCGGTCACCTCGGCGCGGGTCGGGGCGGGGGAGAAGCGCATCGACTCGAGCATCTGGGTGGCCACCACCACCGGCTTGCCGAGCTGGCGGCAGACCTGGACGATGCGTTTCTGGATGCCCGGCACGCTCTCCGCCGGCACCTCTACGCCGAGGTCGCCGCGCGCCACCATGATCGCGTCGGCGCGCTCGGCGATCGCCTCGATGGCGCTCACCGCGCTGGGCTTCTCGATCTTGGCCATGAGGAAGGCCTTGTCGCCGATCAGCCCACGGGCCTCGTCGATGTCCTCCGGGCGTTGCACGAAGGACAGCGCCACCCAGTCGACCCCCAGTTCCAGGCCGAAGGCCAGGTCGCGGCGGTCCTTGTCGGTCAGCGGGCTGAGTTGCAGCACCGCTTCCGGCACGTTGACGCCCTTGCGATCGGACAGCTCGCCACCCACCGCCACGCGGGTCTCGATGGCGTCGCTGTGGCAGTTGACCACTTCCAGGCGGATCTTGCCGTCGTCCAGCAGCAGGCTCATGCCCGGTTCCAGGGCATGGATGATCTCCGGATGCGGCAGGTTGACCCGCCGCTCGTCGCCGGGGGCGTCGCTGAGGTCGAGGGTGAAGGTCTGCCCACGCTGCAATTGCACGGCACCGGCGGCGAAGCGGCCGACTCGCAGCTTCGGACCCTGCAGGTCCATGAGCACGCCGATCGGGTAGTTCAGCTCCGCTTCCACCTCGCGCACCCAGGCGAAGCGCTGCGCGTGATCGGCGTAGTCGCCGTGGCTGAAGTTCAGGCGGAACAGGTTGGCGCCGGCCTCCACCAGGGCACGGATATCGTCGCGGCTGCGGGTGGCCGGGCCGAGGGTGGCGAGGATCTTGGCTTTCTTGTCGGCTGTCATGTCAGGACTCGAGGATGAGAATGGCGCGGAAGTCGTTCACGTTGGTGCGGGTCGGTCCGGTCACCAGCAGGTCGCCGAGGGCCTGGAAATAGCCGTAGCCGTTGTTGTCGTCGAGCTCGTCGCGGATCTTCAGCCCGGCCTTTTCGCCGCGGGCATGGGAGCAGGGCGTCATCAACGCGCCGGCGTTGTCTTCCGAGCCGTCGATGCCGTCGGTGTCGCCGGCCAGGGCCCAGATGTTCGGTTCGCCCTTTAGCTCGGCGGTGAGGCTGAGGAGGAACTCGGCGTTGCGTCCGCCGCGACCGTTGCCGCGCACGGTGACGGTGGTCTCGCCGCCGGAGAGGATCACGCAGGGCGCCGCCAGCGGCTGGCCGTGCTTGCGGATCTGCCGGGCGATGCCGGCGTGGACCTTGGCGACCTCCCGCGCTTCGCCCTCCAGGTCGCCGAGGATCAGCGTCGAGAAGCCGGCCGCGCGGCACTTCACCGCTGCTGCGTCGAGGGCGTTCTGTGGCGTGGCGATCAACTGGAAGTGGCTGCGCGCCAGGCACGGGTCGTCGGGCTTGACGGTTTCCGAGCGCGGGTCGGCGAGCCAGTCGAGGACGTTCTGCGGCACGTCGATGGCGTAGCGCTTGAGGATCGCCAGGGCGTCGGCGGAGGTGGTCGGGTCGCCGACGCTGGGGCCGGAGGCGATCACCGTGGCCTCGTCGCCGGGAACGTCGGAAATCGCGTAGGTATAGACGCTGGCCGGCCAGCAGGCCTTGGCCAGGCGACCGCCCTTGATCGCCGAGAGGTGCTTGCGCACGCAGTTCATCTCGCCGATGGCGGCGCCGGACTTGAGCAGCGCCTTGTTCACCGCCTGCTTGTCCGCCAGGCCGATGCCTTCGGCAGGCAGCGAAAGCAGTGCGGAGCCGCCGCCGGAGAGAAGGAAGATCACCCGGTCGCTCTCGTTCAGGCCGCTGATCAGTTCCAGCACGCGACGGGCGACGCGCTCGCCGGCGTCGTCGGGCACCGGATGGGAGGCTTCCACCACCTCGATGCGACTGCATTGCGCGCCGTAGCGGTAAGGCGCCACTACCAGGCCCTGGATCTCGCCCTGCCAGTGCTTCTCCACCACTTCGGCCATGGCTCCGGCGGCCTTGCCGGCACCGATGACGATGGCGCGCCCGCTGCGATCTTCCGGCAGGTGGTCGGCCAGCACCTGGTAGGGATGGCCGGCTGCCACCGCGGTATTGAACAGCTCGGTGAGAAAGGCGCGTGGATCGGTACTCATGACAGGCTCCGAATTTCTTGTTGTCGTGCCGCCGGTCGGACCGGCGGTCGCAGCGTCGTCGACGCTTCCATTCCGCAGCACCCGCGCCGGCGGGAACTGGGGAATGGAAGCGAGGCGCCCGGACGCAGAGGCCGTGAATCTCCCGGCCGGGCGTTCGCTTCCTTTACCCCGCCTTGTGGGCGGGGAAGGAAGAGGGCGGCGGCGAACACCGGAGTTCGCCGACCGTTCCTCTCCCCGAGCCCTTCGAAAAGGGGTTCGTCGCTCCGCGCGGGGTGACGGCCCGCGCGGACTGCGGATCACTCGTCGCGGATCGAGAAGTTGGCCATGTGCTCCAGGCCCTTGATCAGCGCCGAGTGGTCCCAGTTACTGCCGCCGATGGCCGCGCAGGTGCTGAACACCTGCTGGGCGTTGGCGGTGTTGGGCAGGTTCAGGTTCAGCTCGCGGGCGCCGGCCAGGGCCAGGTTTAGGTCCTTCTGGTGCAGGCTGATGCGGAAGCCCGGGTCGAAGGTGCCCTTGACCATGCGTTCGCCGTGTACCTCGAGGATCCGCGAGGAGGCGAAGCCACCCATCAGCGCCTCGCGCACCTTGGCCGGATCGGCGCCGTTGCGGGCGGCGAACAGCAGGGCCTCGGCGACCGCCTGGATGTTCAGCGCGACGATGATCTGGTTGGCCACCTTGGCGGTCTGGCCGTCGCCGTTGCCGCCGACGCGGGTGATGTTCTTGCCCATCGCCTGGAACAGCGGCAGGGCGCGTTCGAAGGTGTTCGGGCAGCCGCCGACCATGATGCTCAGGGTCGCCGCCTTGGCGCCGACCTCGCCGCCGGAGACCGGGGCGTCCAGGTACTGCGCGCCGGTAGCCTTGATCTTCTCGGCGAAGCCCTTGGTGGCGGTGGGGGAGATCGAACTCATGTCGATCACCACCTTGTTCGGGCCGACGCCCTCGGCGATACCGTCCTTGCGGAACAGCACATCCTCGACCTGCGGGGTGTCCGGCACCATGACGATGATGAACTCGGCTTCCTGGGCCACTTCCTTCGGGTTGGCCAGGGCAATGGCGCCGGCCTCCAGCAGGTCGGCCGGAGCGGCGTCGTGGTGGGTGGAAAGGAACAGGCTGTGGCCGGCCTTCTGCAGGTTCTGCGCCATGGGCTTGCCCATGATTCCGGTGCCGATGAATCCGATCTTGGCCATGAGAGTGTCTCCTGGTTCTGTCTGTCGAGTGGCTCCGCGCAGGGAGGCGGGAGCGTCTTGTTCGTGGGTGCGGATCAGACGACGTTGTGCGTCTTCATCCAGCCGAGGCCGGCTTCGGTGGTGGTGGCCGGCTTGTACTCGCAGCCGATCCAGCCCTGGTAGCCGATGCGGTCCAGGTGCTCGAAGAGGAAGCGGTAGTTGATCTCGCCGGTGCCCGGTTCGTGGCGGCCGGGGTTGTCGGCGAGTTGCACGTGGTTGATCGCCGCCAACTGGTTTTCCAGGGTGCGGGCCAGGTCGCCTTCCATGATCTGCATGTGATAGATGTCGTATTGCAGGAACAGGTTGGCGCTGCCGACCTTGTCGCGGATCTCCAGGGCCTGGCGGGTGTTCTGCAGGTAGAAGCCGGGGATGTCGAGGGTGTTGATCATCTCCATGACCAGGCGGATGCCTGCGGCTTCCAGCTTGTCGGCGGCGTAGCGCAGGTTGTCGACGAAGGTCTTCTCGACGCTGGCGCAGTCGTGCCCCTGCGGCCGGATCCCGGCGAGGCAGTTCACCTGGCGGTTGCCCAGCACCCTGGCGTAGGCGATGGCCTTGTCGACCCCCTCGCGGAACTCCTGGACCCGATCCGGGTGGCAGGCGATGCCGCGCTCGCCCTTGGCCCAGTCGCCGGCCGGCAGGTTGAACAGCACCTGCTCCAGGCCGTTGGCTTCCAGGCGGGCCTTGATCGCCTCGGCCTCGACGTCATAGGGGAAGAGGTACTCGACGCCGGCGAAGCCGGCCTTGGCGGCGGCGTCGAAGCGTTCGAGGAAATCCACCTCGGTGAACAGCATGGACAGGTTGGCGCAGAAACGGGGCATGTCTTGCTCCTATCGTTCGGTCAAACGTTCGGGAGGCCTTTCGCCGGGGGCGGGGTGCCGCACGCACCGTCCGCGCCTCCGGGAAAGGCCGGCGATCAGTCGAGCAGCGAGATGGCGGTCGGCGCGTCGGCGCCTTTCTCGGCCAGTTCCTCGAACTCGTTGATGGCGTTGATCTCGGTACCCATGGAGATGTTGGTGACGCGCTCCAGGATCACCTCGACCACCACCGGCACCTGGTGCTGTTGCATCAGTTCGCGGGCCTTGGCCAGGGCGGCGCCGATCTCGTTCGGGTCGAACACCCGGATCGCCTTGCAGCCCAGGCCCTCGACCACCGCGACGTGGTCGACGCCGTAGCCTTCCAGCTCGGGGGCGTTGATGTTGTCGAAGGCCAGCTGCACGCAATAGTCCATGTCGAAGCCGCGCTGCGCCTGGCGGATCAGGCCCAGGTAGGAGTTGTTCACCAGTACGTGGATATAGGGCAGCTTGAACTGCGCGCCGACCGCCAGTTCCTCGATCATGAACTGGAAGTCGTAGTCGCCGGAGAGCGCCACCACCTGGCGGCTCGGGTCGGCCTTGACCACCCCCAGCGCGGCGGGAATGGTCCAGCCCAGCGGGCCGGCCTGGCCGCAGTTGATCCAGTGGCGCGGCTGGTAGACATGGAGGAACTGTGCGCCGGCGATCTGCGACAGGCCGATGGTGCTGACGTAGCAGGCATCCTTGCCGAAGAACTCGTTCATCTCTTCGTAGACGCGCTGCGGTTTCACCGGCACGTTGTCGAAGTGGGTCTTGCGCTGCAGCGTGCGTTTGCGCTGCTGGCAGCTTTCCAGCCAGGCGGCGCGCGACTTCAGCTTGCCGGCGGCCTTCCATTCGCGGGCCACTTCGAGGAATGCGTCGAGGGCGGCGCCGGCGTCGGAGACGATGCCCAGGTCGGGCATGAACACCCGGCCGATCTGGGTCGGTTCGATGTCGACATGGATGAAGCGGCGACCTTCGGTATAGACCTCGACGCTGCCGGTGTGGCGGTTGGCCCAGCGGTTGCCGATGCCGAGCACCAGGTCGGATTCCAGCAGGGTGGCGTTGCCGTAGCGGTGCGAGGTCTGCAGGCCGACCATGCCGGCCATCTGCGGGTGGTCGTCGGGGATTACGCCCCAGCCCATCAGGGTCGGGATCACCGGGATGCCGGTCAGCTCGGCGAATTCGCGGAAGCGCTCGGCGGCGTCGGCGTTGAAGATGCCGCCGCCGGCCACCAGCAGCGGGCGCTCGGCTTCGTCGAGCATGGCCAGGACCTTCTCGGCCTGGACCCGGGTGGCCTTCGGCTTGCTCACCGGGAGGGGCTCGTAGGCGTCGATGTCGAACTCGATCTCGGCCATCTGTACGTCGAACGGCAGGTCGATCAGTACCGGGCCGGGCCGGTCGCTGCGCATCAGCTGGAAGGCCTTCTGGAATACATAGGGGACCTGGGCCGGTTCCAGCACGGTGGTCGCCCACTTGGCCACCGGCGCGGCGATGCTGGAGATGTCGACCGCCTGGAAGTCTTCCTTGTGCAGGCGGGCGCGCGGTGCCTGGCCGGTGATGCAGAGAATCGGGATGGAGTCGGCGGAGGCGGAGTAGAGGCCGGTGATCATGTCGGTGCCGGCAGGGCCGGAGGTGCCGATGCAGACGCCGATGTTGCCGGCCTTGGTACGGGTGTAGCCCTCGGCCATGTGCGAGGCGCCTTCGACGTGACGGGCCAGGACATGGTCGATGCCGCCGATCTTCTTCAGCGCGGCGTACATGGGGTTGATCGCGGCACCGGGGACGCCGAACGCGGTATCCACGCCTTCGCGGCGCATCACCAGTACGGCGGCTTCGATTGCTCTCATTCTGGCCATCGTTTTGTTCCTCGTTCTTATACTAATTGTGTACAAAAGTTGGAGCGATTCTAGGCAGAGGGGGAGCGCAAGGTCAAGATGGGTTGTATACGCTTGAAAAAGCCGATGAAATCCATTTTTTCATAATAAAAACAATTAGTTGTAATGCTTGTTAGCAGGCTTATAAAACCAGCGTTTGAAAAAATGTATACAAAATTATGTTCATATTGTTCTGGAATGTTGCTTTCGTAGGGCCGGTCGGCTACTAGATTGGGTACAAATTTTCGAACGCGCCCGCATAGCGGGTGGTTTCCCGATTTCTAGCCTTAACAACTCGAGAGGAACGACCATGACCACCATCAGTCTGGAAACCGCGCTGGGCATTACCCGCCAGGCGCTGGCGGTGGGGCGCGAGCTGTCCACCGCGCCCCTGACCATCGCGGTGCTCGATGCTGGCGGCCACCTGGTGGCGCTGCAGCGCGAGGACGGCGCCAGCATGCTGCGACCGCAGATCGCCATCGGCAAGGCCTGGGGCGCCGTGGCCCTGGGCAAGTCGTCGCGGCTGCTGGCGGCGGATGCGCAGCAGCGGCCTTCGTTCATTTCCGCGGTGAACACCCTGGCCCATGGCAATCTGGTTCCGGCGCCGGGCGGGGTGCTGATTCGCAACGACAAGGCAGAGGTGGTCGGCGCGGTCGGTATCAGCGGCGATACCTCGGATATCGACGAGCAATGCGCGATCCAGGGCGTGCTGGCGGTCGGGCTGGTGCCCGACGCCGGTTGAGCTTGCGGCCCGCTCACCAGGACCGGGCCTTCGCTCCCTTCTTCAGGTCGCGTACGCCGCCATCCACCAGGCTCTCCGTGCCATACCTGCAGCGGGGCTCGTTCGAGGCCAGGAATAGCGCGGCACTGGCGATCTCCAGCGGCTCCCCCAGGCGTCCCGGCCAATCTTCTCCCTCAGCGCCTGGGTGGCCTCGACATCGGTAGCGGCTTTGTCCAGCGCTGGCGTCCGGGTCGGCCCCGGGTTCAGGGCGTTGACCCGGATACCGCGCTCGAGCAACTCCGCCGATAGCGTCCAGGCGAGGTGTATGCGGAGCTGCCGCCGCGGGTCGAATACCGCGTCACGCCGCTCGGTGCGAAGCCGGCGCTGGGGCGGGGGCGGCACGTGATTGAGCGCGCCGCGGCGGGTCAGAGCGGCAGCGGCCGAAGCCGGCCGGTGCTCTTGCCGGATTGCCCGTCGGGCGTGCAGCCTTTCAGGACCAGGCGGGTGATGGTTTCCACCGCAGCGTCGTAGTCGGCGTCGCTGAGCTGTTCCTTGCCGGTGACGATGGAAATCTGCCAATCGAAGTCGGCATAGGTCTGGGTCGCCGCCCAGATGGCGAAGAGCAGGTGATGCGGGTCCACCGGGGCGAGCTGGCCACGGTCGATCCAGGTCTGCAGGCAGGTGACGTTGCGCTGGGCCTGGGCGTTCAGTTCGTCGAGGTATTCCTTCGGCAGGTGCGGCGCGCCGTGCATGATCTCGCTGGCGAAGACCTTGGAGGCATGCGGCAGCTCGCGGGAGATGCGGATCTTCGAGCGGATGTAGGCGGGCAGGGCGAGCAGCGGGTCGTCTTCCACGCGGAACGGCGCCGACGCTTGCAGCAGCGGCTCGACGATGCTTTCCAGCACGCAGCGATAGAGGTTTTCCTTGGACTGGAAGTAGTAGTAGACGTTGGGCTTGGGCAGGCCGGCGCGGGCGGCGATGTCGCTGGTCTTGGTCGCCGCGAAGCCCTTGTCGGCGAATTCCTCGCTGGCGGCGCGGAGGATCAGGCGCTTGTTGCGCTCGCGGATGCTGGTCATCAGTCCTTGTTCTTCATTGCTGCAACGGCGGCAGGAAGCCGAGGATGGTAGCACCCGCCCGGAGCGCCCCTCAAGCAAGGTGCGAGCGAGGCGGAGGCCCGGGAAATCCTGACCCGCCGGTTCATTTGCCCTATACATTTCCCGGTATTTGGAGTATTCGTTAGGGGTATCGAGTCGCCCGCTCGCACTCACCCACCGAGCACCGGGCGAGCCCCCCGGAACAGAACGAGTCACTATGTCCGATTCCCGCCTGGTCGATCCCTTCGGCCGTCGCATCACCTACCTGCGCCTGTCGGTGACGGATCGCTGCGACTTCCGCTGCACCTACTGCATGAGCGAAGACATGCAGTTCCTTCCCCGCGACCAGGTCCTCAGCCTGGAAGAACTGTACGCGGTGGCCGACGCCTTCATCGGCCTCGGCGTGCGGCGCATTCGTATCACCGGCGGCGAGCCGCTGGTGCGCAAGGGCATCACCGGCCTGCTGGCACGCCTGGGGCAGCGTGCGGAACTGGAAGACCTGGCGATCACCACCAACGGTTCGCAACTGCGCGAGCGCGCCGCCGAGCTGAAGGCCGCCGGCGTCCGCCGCCTCAACGTCAGCCTCGACTCGCTGCAGCGCGAACGCTTCGCCGCCTTCACCCGTAGCGATCGCCTGGAGCAGGTGCTGGACGGCATCCAGGCGGCGCGCGAAGCCGGTTTCGAGCGGATCAAGCTGAACTGCGTGGTACAGAAGGGCCGCAACGACGACGAGATCCTCGACCTGGTCGAGTACGCCCTGGCCAACCAGTTGGACATCAGTTTCATCGAGGAAATGCCGCTGGGCAGCATCACCAGCCACCGTCGCGAACTGACTCTCTGCACCAGCGACGAAGTCCGGGCGATCATCGAGCGCCGCTGGCCGCTGACCCCGAGCCTGGCGCGCAGCGGCGGGCCGTCGCGGTATTACCAGATCGGCGACGAGCCCAGCCGGATCGGCTTCATCTCACCTCACAGCAATAATTTCTGCGGCGACTGCAACCGCGTGCGCGTCACCGCCGAGGGCAAGCTGGTGCTCTGCCTCGGCCACGAGGGGGCGCTCGACCTGCGCGAACTGCTGCGCAGTCATCCCGGCGACCGCGAGCGCCTGAGCGCGGCACTGGTGGCGGCGCTGAACCTGAAGCCGGAGCGGCATCACTTCGACGCCCAGGAGCAGGTCCAGGTGCTGCGTTTCATGAGCATGACCGGCGGCTGACGGTATCCTCCTGGGGCGATGGCACCAACGGCGCCATCCGCCGCTTCCTCTCCCATGCCACCCGGGCGACCGTGTTCCGGCACGCACCGCTCGCTGCCCCGTCCCGGGAAAAGCGACGCGGCGCAACGCCGAAACGCGGCGAAGACGTCATGCTGCCTGCCGCGCCAGCAAAGGAAAGCCTCCCATGCACCGGGTCCTGTTCATCTGCAGCCGCAACCGCCTGCGTAGTCCCAGCGCCGAACGGCTGTTCGCCGACTGGCCGGGCGTCGAGACCGATTCCGCCGGGCTGGCGGCGGACGCCGAGACGCCCCTGGAGCGCGAGCAACTGGAGTGGGCGACGCTGGTCGTCGTCATGGAGCGCCGCCACCGGCAGGCTCTGCTGCGCCGGCACGCCGCGGCGATGAAAGGCAAGCGCCTGGTCTGCCTGGATATCCCGGACGACTACGCCTACATGCAGGCGGAATTGCTGCATCTGCTGGAGCGCAAGGCGGGGCCTTTCCTTCGGCGGGACTGAGTGGTGCGGACCGCGAGCGGAAAAAAAGAAGCCGGACGAAGTCCGGCCCGAGGGGAGGGCGGACCGGGAGTGTCGCCGGTCCGCCAGGGAGTCAGGAGTGCTTGGGCGCCGGCGCGTGGCTGCCGCACAAGTGGCTGCGGTCGTTGCGGCTGAGGATGTTGAACAGCAGGTTTAGCACCACCGCCCAGATCGCGGTCATGGCGATGCCGCTATGGGTGATCGGCTCCATCCAGACCGGCAGGCGGGCGAAGAAGTCCGGGCGCACCACCGGCACCATGCCCATGCCGATGCTTACCGCCACCAGCAACTGGTTGCGGCGGTCGGTGATGTTGGCCTCGTGGAGGATCTGGATGCCGCTGGCGGCGACCATGCCGAACATGGCGATGCCGGCGCCGCCGAGTACCGCCGGCGGGATCGAGGCGACCAGGAAGGCGGCCTTGGGCAGCATGCTGAGGAGGATCAGGAAACCGGCGGCGGCCACCGTGACGTAGCGGCTGCGCACCCCGGTCATCTGCACCAGGCCGATGTTCTGGGCGAACGAGGAATGGGTGAAGGTGTTCAGGAAGCCGGCGAAGAACGAGGCGCCGGCGTCGCAGAGCAGGCCGCGGCGCAGTTCGGTCGGGGTGATCTCGCGGCCGGTGATCTTGCCCAGGGCGAGGAACATGCCGGTGGACTCGACGAAGATGATCACTACCACCAGGCACATCGACAGGATCGGCGCCAGGTCGAAGGTCGGCGCGCCGAAGTGCAGCGGGGTGACGATGTCGAACCAGGGGCGCTCGGCCAGACCGCCGAGGTCGACCATGCCCATGCCGCCGGCGATCGCGTAGCCCAGGCCCATGCCCATCAGCACCGAGATGTTGACCCAGAAACCGCGCATGAAGCGGTTGATCAGGAGGATGGTGCAGAGCACCAGGCTGGAGAGGAACAGGAAGTGCAGGGAGCCGAAGTCTTCCGCGCCCTTGCCGCCGCCGGCCCAGTTGATCGCCACCGGGAACAGGCACATGCCGATCGAGGTGATCACCGTGCCGGTCACCAGCGGCGGGAAGAAACGCACGATGCGCGACATGAAGGGGGCGATGAGCATGCCGAAGAAGCCGGCGGCGATGGTCGCGCCGAAGATCCCGGTGATGCCCACGCCGGGCATCCCGGCCATCGCCACCATGCTGCCGACGGCGGCGAAGCTGGCGCCCATCATCACCGGCATGCGGATGCCCATCGGGCCGATGCCCAGCGACTGGACCAGGGTGGCGATGCCGGCGACCAGCAGGTCGGCGTTGATCAGGAAGGCGATTTCCTCGCGCGAGAGGCCGGCCGCCTGGCCGACGATCAGAGGCACGGCGACGGCGCCACCGTACATCAGCAGCACATGCTGGAAGCCCACCAGCAGCAGCTGCGTCAGAGGCAGGCGCTGGTCTACGGGCGAGTCGGGGATGCGGCGATCAGTTACCACGGACATGCAACACCTCAGGCGTTTTTATTGTTGTCAGTCGCAGGCGGACACCGGAAAAGGCAGGTTCCGGCGGCCGGGTATTTCTGGCCGAACATCCACCCCAGGCTTCAGGGCGATGCGGTGGGGTGTTTTATATCCCCGTTGTGTGCTCGATTCAATCGATTTTTTGTATACAAAGTAATTTTTTGTAGTTGACCAATCGGTCTACTACAGGCTTTCCAGAGCTGCTTCCACTGTATCCATAGAACTGGCGCCGGCTACCCCCGGGACGCCCGGCGGTGTACGACATTGGTCGGATAGCCGACGTGCTCTAGCCGCTGGGAGTTTTCAGCGACCCCTACCTCAGTGAGCGCAAGCCCGGTGCAGCAAGGCCTTGAACCCTGTCGCCCGGGATCAGCCATGGGTCTTTGCGGAACGCCTGCTTGCATTGGCGACTACAAGCAGCGACGTGCGCGAGAGCAACCGGCTATCTGAGCGCCAGTAGATCCTGGCGGCAATGGAGACGCTCAACGAGCAAAGAGAATGCCGCCAGCGCTTGCTGGAGTGCACAACGGCAGACTGGCCAAGGTGCCAAGGCTCGGGGCAGGTCATGCTGGGCAAGAAGCCGGCGGAGTTTTCCTGAGCGTTCTACAGGAGAGGCACGAAGGAGGTCGCCGAAGTCGTTCGGCATATCGAACGTCCCCCTTTTTCAGCTTTCGGCAGCGCCCAACGGGCCACTGGCAATCAGGCTGGCACCACAAGCTGTTTTCATCCCATGTAGCGCGACCGGGACCCCATTCACATCCAGCAGGGCGCTACCTTCGGTAATGGGGAAGGTTCCCTTGCACAAGGGGCAAACCACTTGGTGGCCTACACCGGCCATCGGCTTGCCGTTGAGGTCGGTCTGGCCGAACGCCTCAATCACCGTGCCTCCATGGCTGGTGGTGTCGCCAAGGCGAATGATGTCCATCGCGGGTTGCTCCTATAGGTCGTCCAGCCAGCTGTCTTTTGGCTTCAGGCTGGAGAGGAATTCCTCGTAGACATAGTGATCACCCAGCGTTTGGCCGCCAGGCGTAGCGGGTTTCGGAGCAGGGGAAGGACCGGCATTTCCGCCACGCGGCGATGAAGACGTCGGGCGCACGCGAATCGAATCGACAATGGTGTCCCACAGTTCCAATGCTTCTTTATCCGATTTGAAGGCAGGGGGCGGTGGTTTACCGTTTTCATTGCTGCGTTCCAGTACCGCCAGTCCCGCAGTAAGATTGGGCTCGGTTAGCGATTCCTCCTTGCCTTGAACCTCCCACATGAATGTGTAGGCGCGCTGTCCCTTGTTGCTTCCCGCAACCAGATACTCCTCTCCGGGAAGGCTCCCGACAGGATGCTTTCCTTTTCTTAATGTTTCCATACCTGCAAACGTGGAGAGCATGTTTTGCACGAAGCCGTCGACTCGCTCAAGAAGGCTGTTTAGCTCAGCTCCCGTGGAGGAGCGGAATTCAAAGCGCGCGCCGGGGTGCTCAGGGAAAGTGACTCCCACTCCAAACCTCTCCACTTGAAAACTATCCCCTGCAATATAAGCGTGGTCGATGCAAAAGCCCGGCTCGCTGGGGATTTCTTTTGGCGCGCGAGAACGTAGATTTCGAGCTAAAGCCCTAGATATCTCCACAGCATGTTGCTCTCTGTCTACCGAAACTTTCCCTTTCCAACGATAGGCATGCCACGTAGGCTTAGATGTAACATAGGTATCCAATAAATAGGTTTTAGAGGCAACCTCTGAAGACCAAGACAATAAACCTACTGATTCATTGCCAAAGTCAATTTTACGAAGAAACATGTTACCTTTGGATTTATGTCTCTGAGTCCTCCACTCTTGTTCAAGACGATCAACCCTGGCTGCCAGTTCGGTAGGTTTATCATCTAAGTACTCAATTCTGTCTCCCCATAGGTAGTATCCGGCATTGATTACCGCGTCAGGTGGCAGATCAATCAGAAAGCGACCAAAGCAATGAGTAATCCATCCGGTCTTGTCCATGGAAGAGCTCCGAGAAGAAGAAAACGAAGTGCAACTGGTCATGCTGGTCAAGACCACCACTCCAAGTACAGCAAGCAACCGACGGGGATGCATCATGTCCCTCCTTTGTCATTAGGATGCCAATCCGCCAACTGGGTGATTTTGATCACCCCATATAGCGCTGCCCATTGAGCACGAGCATCGTTGTAACTCTCCTGGTGCTCATAGCCCCGTTTGGTATTGGCCTGTCCCTTGCCCTTGCTGCCATGCCGAAAGCTGGCCTTGACGCCCGCCAGGGCAGGCGCCTGGCCGGAGTCGGTCGGTACCGTTTCGTCACCTCCGCTACCGGAAGCGTCCAGAGGATTTCCCGTCTCCAGCGGACCCTGCACTATGGTGGGCAAGCCCCGGCGGAACCAACTGTTGTAAGTGCCGTTCTCATCGTCGTTGAGTGTGGCACCGGGGGTCTCCAGAGGGGTAGGGTCACCCTTCCAGATCAGGTCGCGCCAACTATGGCGGCTATCGTCAGCTCCGTAATGGGCATAGGTCTCTGAGTGATATCCTGCTGCTGACAATTCACCATGAAAATTAGCAATGCTATCTATCAAGTCTTCAAAGTTATCACGGGGGCCAACTCTTAAACCTTCTTTTTTGTCTGATATGTCCATATATTGTGAATTTTGCTCAGGCACCAATCCATACCACGTAGTGTTCTTGTATATCTCTTCATAAGGGTCCTGATTCTGCGGATAAGCCCGAGGCTTTCCATCGATATCCTTGAGCACCTGCCCCTGCGCGTCGCATAGAAACAGCCAGGGACGCCCTTCCCGGTATTCCGCGCTAGGGGCCAATTCCAGCGCGCCGGCCGAATTGGCGACAATGGCTGTCACTTCACCGGCATTTCGCCCCAGCACGACCTGTGCGATACCTTCATAGCCACAGCGCATATGATGGTAGATGGTCGAGGAACCTGTCGCAGGTTGTACGCCATGCACCACCCCCAATACGCGCTCATAGCCGTGCAACTGCGTCAGGGCGCGAGCCACCAGCCCTCCCATCGAATGGGTGACCAGAATGACCTTCATACGTCTCACCTGCTCGGGATCGAGACCGCACTCCTTTTGGTAGAAAGGCAACACGGTATTCTCGATATAGTCGCGTACATCCAGCGCCGACTGCCGGTTGGACTGTAGCCAGTTATAGCCGGCGCACCAGACATCGAACTGGTATCGGCTGGCCCTGAGCAATTCCTCTTCATCGATCGGCCCAACCTTTCCCTGCTCCTCACCCTGATCTCCAGGAGGAGAGAGGGCTTCGTCATTCCACCATGCCTGGAGTTCCCGCCGGCTGACGATGTTATCCAGTCGCCTCTCCATTAATCCCATGACCGGGTTATACGCACTGCGCATGACCTTGCCCCAGCCGCGCAGGCGGGCAGCTTCTTCGGACAAACCAGATTGACCGACATCGATCGTACCCTGGTCATCGACTTCTACTTGCTCAGCCTTCAGGAGCTCCTGACGGGCCTTTGGACCCCTCCAGGCCCAAGTCCACAACGCACCGATGGAGGCAAACAGGTCATCCATGGGCCACAGACCATTCGGCGGCCTCCAGACCTCGCTTTTATCTGCCTTGTTGCGCAGGTTGGTTCCCATGATCCCCGGAATGAAGATCACCGGCAGGGGAGCGGTCTGCCGAACCAGTGCCACCTTTTCGCTCTGGTTGTCGGTACGGGTCAACTGCGCCTTGTAGACAGGCCGTCCCAGACTGTCGCGAGAGCGAGGGATGATCACATCCTGATTCGGCTCGAGCGGTTCGCTGCTCATGTGTTGGACTCCGTGTCGCTGTTGTGACTGCCCTTGCCCAGGATGCGTATCTGCACCGGGTCCATGGCCAGGTGTTGTTGCTTGGGTAAACGGCCCTGGCTGTCGGTCATCAGTTTCACCACACCACCATCGCCTCGTATCACTTCAACGGCGATATTGGGTAACGGCTCCAGCGTGGCTTCGTCGCGCAGGACATACCGGTCATCGAACGGTGTCGAATCCCAGGCGTTGAAGCTGGTCGATGCATGAGCGGGACCGACATGACTGTGCTTCGCCGCCTTGACCACGAAGTTGCCGGGCATGCCCAGTTCGATGTTGCCGCCCTTGAGGGTCAGGTAGGCGCCGCCGCACATCAGGGTGATGTGCTCCTTCGCGGTGACCAGCACGTGCTGCTGGCTGGCGCTGACCTCCACGCTCTGCTCGGCCTCCAGGCGGATGTCGTTCTTCTGCGCCTGCAGCAGCATCGGCCCCTGGTGGGTGATCTGGCGCAGCTCGCCGCCCTGGGCGAACAGGCCGATGTCGCTGCCGGCGTTGATCACCACCTTCTGCCCGGCGGTCACCTGCTGGTTCTGCCGGGCCACGCTGTCGACGTGCTCGCCGGCGGCCAGGGTCAGGCTCGTTGGCGTCGCCGCGGCGATCCCTGCCGGACCGCTCAAGGCGATCGCCGGCTTGCCTCCGTTGCTCTTGCCGGACTCGTCGTTGGCACCGTGGCCGAGGTCGCGCACGGCTTCCTGGAGGGTTTGCTGCGGCGCCGCGTCGTGCCCCACGCCCTGGTGCTCCCCGGCGTAGTCGCCCAGCTCGCGGGCCAGCTCCAACGCCGCCTCCAGCACCTGCACCACGACGCCTCGGTCGAGATGGCCGGCGCCGGCCCTGAGCTGCTCCTCGGTGCTCAGCAGCAGCCCCTTGGCCGCACGCACCGCGCCATGTTCGTCGGTGCGCAGTTCGAAGCCCTCGCCGCGCGGCTTGCCGCCTTCGGGCCGAGGATGGGTCAGGTAGCCCAGGTGCAGCGCGCTGGCACCGTGGTCGCTCATCAGCGCCGCACTGATCTGCGCCGTGGTGTCGTCGATGCGCAGCTCGTTGGCCCGACTGCCCTTGTACTCCTTGCTCTTGATGGTGCTGAGGATCTTGTGGTCGGGCAGCGCGTAGGGTGGTCGGTTGGTCGCCCGGTAGGTGCGCCCGGTGACGATCGGCTGGTCGCAGTCGCCGTCCAGGTAATCGACGATCACCTCCTGGCCAATCCGCGGGATCGCCATGTGTCCCCAGTCGGCACCCGCCCAGTTCTGCGCGACCCGTATCCAGCAGGTACTGAATTCATCGTGACGTCCCTCGCGATCCCAGGGGAACTGGACTTTCACCCGTCCCCACTCGTCGCAATGGATCTCTTCCCCTGCCGGGCCGACTACCGTCGCGATCTGCGGACCATCGATACGCGGCCGAGGCAGCGGTGCGGGACGCCATTCGACGTCCTCGGGTACCAGTTCGGCGCGCAGGTCGTAGCTCACCCCCAGAGGGGCGTCGGCGGACTCTTCCTCCTGGCCGGCATACTGGGTGCCGCGATGGACCACCCGCACCGGCCGCCACCAGGCGTTGAAGTCGGCACGCGGATGACCTTCCAGGGCAAAGGCGTGGCCCGGGATCAGCCGCGGGTCGTCGCCGCTGACCGATGCCACCCGTGCATCGCGCCGATGTCCTCTGAGGCGGCTTTCGCTGAAAGGCCGGCCCGCGCCGCTCCGCTTGTAGCGACCGGGGTAGTCGTAGCGCTCGTAGGACGAGCCCTGATGCTCGAGCGCCTCGCCAGCGAGATGATGCTCCTGGTCGTAGGTCGGGCGCTTGAAGCTGTAGTCCCGCTGGGTCTGTCGAGCCGTACGAACATTTTCGCTGTAGCGGAAAGAATGAAGCACCGGCTGCGGGTTGTCGCCCTCCGGCTGGGCGCTGAACAGTACCGGGCCGCCGGCGATACGCTCCTGGACGTAGAGCCGGTCGCTGCAGACCAGGGTGTGGCGGTGTTCGTCGAAGCGGAAGTAGTAGACCAGGCCTTCCTCGAAGGCCAGCCGGTCGTGCAGGTAGTGATCGCTGTCGCCGGCCTGCACGCAGTATTCGCGTGGCAGGTGCTCGTGGTAGATACGCTGTTCGTAGTCGAGCACCCGGTGCTCCTTGAGCAGCGCCTGGAGAATCTCCGGAACACTCTTCTCCTGGAAGATCCGCCAGTTGCAGCACAGCTCCAGGCGCGCCAACTGCGGTTCCAGCAGCAGTTCGTAGCGGGTCCGGCGAAAACCCGAGCTGCCCTGGGTGAAGTGGCTGACGATGCCATGGACGTAGCGGGCCGGACGGCCGTCCTGCCAGAGGGTGAAGGTGCCCGGCTGGTCGAGTACCTGCCTGAAATCGATGGCGTTCTTGTCGCTGGCCAGCTTCAGGTTCAGGCGGAAAGGCTCGCAGAGCGCTTCTTCCAGTTCGAACTCGACGACATCGAACGC